>CAKTLD010000036.1 GCA_934572445.1 uncultured Oscillospiraceae bacterium | reverse complement strand
CTTGCGCACACGTCCTCGCGCTTTCTCGACAACTTGAACCGCGCGCTTTCAACGATGCTGCTGGGACTTCTCGTCTTTTACGGCGCAAACGAGCTCATTTACCGCGTGTGCAGCGTGCTGTTCGACAGCCGCACCAACCTGAACGATATGACCATTGCCGCGCAGATCGGGCAGGCCCCGCGCATGACGGCGCTGATCATCGTGCTGCTCGCACCGGTTGTGGAGGAGGTGCTCTTCCGTGGGCTCGTGTTCGGGTGCCTCAAGGAAAAAAGCCGTGTTTTCGCCTATCTCCTTTCCTGCGTGCTGTTCGCGTTTCTGCATGTGTGGTCGGCGGCGCTCGCGCAGTGGGATCTCGGCTACCTGATCCTGATGCTGCAATATCTCGTCCCCGGTCTCGTATTTGCCTGGGCCTATGAGCACTCCGGCACGCTCTGGACCTCCATCCTGCTCCACGCGCTCGTCAACGCACTGTCCCTGTTTGTCATCGTTTCCTAAGGAGGGAAGACCATGCCTCATATTCAGCAATTATCCCCCCATGTTGCCGACCTTATCGCCGCCGGCGAGGTCGTTGAGCGCCCCGCGAGCGTTGTCAAGGAGCTGCTGGAAAACGCCATCGACGCCGGCGCGCAGAGCGTGACGGTGGAGATGAAAAACGGCGGCATGACCTATCTTCGCGTCAGCGACGACGGCTGCGGCATCGCGCCCGGCGAGCTGCCGACGGCCTTCCTGCGCCACGCGACGAGCAAGCTGCGCACGGCGGAGGACCTGGCCGCCATCGGTACGCTGGGCTTTCGCGGCGAGGCGCTCGCGGCAATCTCGAGCGTGTCGCGGCTCGACATTTTCTCACGCGAGCACGGCGCGCTCAGCGGCGCAAAGCTTCACTTAGAGGGCGGCGTCCCCGGCGAGGTCGAGGACGCGGGCTGCCCCGAGGGCACGAGCATCATCGTGCGCGACCTCTTCTACAACACGCCCGCGCGCTTAAAGTTCATGAAGCGCGACAGCGCGGAGGCCACGGCCATCGCGGGCCTTGTCGGCCACCTTGCGCTCTCGCATCCGGAGGTGTCGTTCAAGCTCATCAAGGACGGCACGCAGACGCTCCTGACCCCCGGCGACGGCGCGCTCCGCTCCGCCATTTACGCCTCCCTCGGGCGCGAGTTCGCCCTCTCGCTTGAAGAGGTCAAGGGCGCGGACGCGGAGCTGGGCGTCACGGGCTTTGTGACCTCGCCCATCGCCTCGCGCGGCACGCGCGGCATGCAGACGTTTTTCGTCAACGGGCGTCTCGTCAAATCCCAGCTTCTCACCGCCGCGCTCGAGGAAGCCTACTCGAACCGCATGATGAAGGGCAAGTTCCCCGGCTGCGTGCTGCTCGTCGAGCTGCCGCGCGACATGGTGGACGTGAACGTCCACCCCGCCAAGACCATCGTGAAGTTCGTGGGCGAAAGGCGCGTGTTTGACTTGGTCTACCACGCGGTCATGGCCGCGCTCGACAGGCGCGAGGAGGCCGAGCGCCCCCAGCCGGGGCCCGCGTCCCAAGTGCAGAACCCGCGCGGCGACTTCTTCGCCAATATGACCTCGCAGCAGTACCGCGAGCGCGTGCAGGCGGAGACGAAGCGTCCTGCTCCCGTGCAGTCCGAACCCGCCCGCGCACCGCAGCCGTGGCGCACAAAGGTCCCCGCTCTCGATACCTCGTCCGGCGCGCGCGCCGTGCTCTCCGACTTTACGCGCCGCGCTCCGGAGCCTGCGGGCGCTCCGCCGAGCGTCCCCGCGTTTGCGCCCGACCCCGCCGCCGTGCCCGTCACGCTGCCCATGCCCAAGGAAAACGCCCGCCCCGTGGCGGGCGGCCCGTCCCTTCCTCCCGAGCCCGCGCCCGCCGAGCATCTCACCGCGCCGGAGCCGGAAGACGGGCAGACGACCTTTGTTCCCCCGTCTGCCGTGCCGTGGCGCATCGCGGGAGAGGTGCTCGACACCTATATCGTCTGCGAGGATGAGGACAGGAACGTCTGGCTCATCGATAAGCACGCCGCGCACGAGCGCGTGAATTTTGACCGCATGAAGGCCAATCAGGAGCCGCTGATGTGTCAGGCCCTGCTTGCCCCGCTCGTGGCGGAGTTCGCCGCCGAGGAGTACAGCGCGCTTGCGGCGAATTTAGACCTTCTGCGCGAATTCGGCTTTGAGTGCGAAGAGTTCGGCGGCGGGAGCCTGATCCTGCGCGCCATCCCCGCCGATATCGACAGCGGCGACGCCATCCCCGCGCTCGAAGAGCTCGCGGACAAGCTCGTCACCGCCCACACCGCCGACCCCGCCGCCGCGCGCGACGCGCTGCTGCACACGATGGCCTGCAAGGCGGCCATCAAGGGCGGCTGGAAGAGCGATTTATCCGAGCTGCGCGTGCTCGTCGACAAGGTGCAGAGCGGCGAGGTGCAGTTCTGCCCGCACGGACGGCCCGTGAAGGCGAAGCTCACGAAGTACGAGCTGGAAAAAATGTTCAAGCGCGCGTAAGCGCAGGAGGAAGAAAATGAAACTCGTATGCGTCGTCGGCCCGACGGGCTGCGGCAAAACGTGGCTCGGCGTCGAGCTTGCGAAAACGCTCGGCGGCGAGGTTGTCTCCTGCGATTCGATGCAGATCTACCGCGGCATGGTCATCGGCACCGCCGCGCCGACGGCGGAGGAGATGCAGGGCGTCCCGCACCACATGGTCGGCGTCGCCGACCCGCGGGAAAACTACTCCGTCGCCCGCTACGCGGACGACGCGGCGAAGTGCGTCGACGATATCCTCTCGCGCGGGAAGCAGCCCGTCATCGTCGGCGGCACGGGGCTGTACCTCAATGCCCTGCTCGCCGGTCATGGCTTTGCCGGCGGCGACAAGGACGGCAGATACCGCGCGGAATTGGAATCCCGCTGGGACAAGGAGGGCGGCGAAGCGATGTTCGCCGAGCTGCGCCGCATCGACCCCGAGACCGCCGAAAATCTCCATTTAAACGACAAAAAGCGCATCCTCCGCGCGCTCGAGGTCTACTGCGAGACCGGCAAGACCATGGCGCAGCACAACGCGGAAACAAAACTCATCCCCCCGCGCTATGATTCCGTGCGCATCGGCCTTGCCTATGAGGACCGGGACGACATGAAGCGCGCCATCGATCTGCGCGTCGACAAAATGGTCGAAGCGGGCCTTTTTGACGAGGTCCGCGCCCTGCTCGATTCCGGCCTTCCCCGCGATGTGACGGCCATGCAGGCCATCGGGTATAAAGAGGCGCTTGCCTACCTGGACGGCAGGGCCACGCGCGAGGAAGCCATCGATGAGATCAAGCTCCGCTCCCGCCAGTACGCCAAGCGCCAGCTCACCTGGCTGCGGCGCGATGCGGACATCCACTGGTACTATTGGAAAAAAACGAGGAATTTCCCCGACTGCCTCTCTTTTTCGACAGAAATCCTCCGGGAGTATGGCGTATCCTGTTCCTAAAGCGGACGAGCCGTCCGCGCAAAAAGAAAGGAACGAAAATCGCCATGAAAAAAATCGCCAATCTTCAGGACCTGTTTCTCCTCTCTGCCCGCCGCGCCCGCGTGCCCGTAACGGTCTTTCTCGTCAACGGCTTTCAGATGCGCGGCACCGTCACCGGCTTCGACAGCTTTGTCGTTCTGCTCGAAAGTGACGGCAAGCAGCAGATGCTCTACAAGCATGCCATTTCCACCCTCGTGCCGCTCAGCCCCATTGATCTGCGCGGCGCAGAGGAGGACGGGGAGTAAGCGCGTCCCACAACGGGAGCTGCCATGAGATCTACTTCACTTTCCACAAAGCTCATCACCGTTCTGCTGCTGCTGGCCGTGCTGGCCTACTTCGGCGTGCAGGGCTACCGGTATTTCACCGATCCTGAGACCACCGCCCTCGTCTATCACTACCGCAGCGAGCAGTCCGTTGCCGTGCGCGGCTATGTTGTGCGCAGCGAGCAGGTGATCGACTGTGCCGAAACGCTCCTTGAGCTGACGCACGCCGAGGGCGAGCGCGTGGGCCAGGGCGATACCGTCGCCGTGGTCTATCATTCCGCCGACGCGCTCAAGGCCACGCAGCAGCTCGAAACGCTGCGCGCGCAGAAGGAGCAGCTCGAATACGCCAAAAGCGCCGCCAGCGATGCCGAGACCGCCCTCAAGCTGGATTCCGACATCCGTGAGCAGCTGATCGCCGTCCGCGCGGCGTATGAGTCCGGCAGCTGCTCCTCGCTCGATACGCTTTCCGGCAGGCTCAAGACCACCGTGCTCAAGCGCGAATACGCCTACAACGGCAGCGATGATCTGAGCGCGCGGCTCGGCGAGCTCTCCGCCGAGATCGCGACCGTTTCCGCCGCTTCCAGCGGCGGCACCACACGCATCACAGCGCCTGCCTCGGGCGCCTACAGCGCTGTGGCAGACGGTTACGAGACCGTGCTTACGCCCGAAGCGCTCGAGACGATGACGCCCTCGCTTTTCGCTTCCGTCTCGCCGCAGAGCGTTTCCACCACCGTCGGCAAGCTCATCCAGGGCAGTTCGTGGTATTTCGCCGCGAACGTCAGCGAAGCGGACGCTGCGCTTTTCAGGACGGGGCAGAAGCTCGTGCTCCGCCTGGCCTCCGGTGTGGACTTTGACCTGCCGGTCACCGTCACGCGCGTCTCTGCCGCCGAAGACGGCAAATGTCTCGTCGTCGTGAGCAGCGACCGGTACCTCTCCTATGTCACGCTCCTGCGCGAGCAGAACGCCGAGCTGATCCTCGGCGAATATGAGGGGCTGCGCATCCCGAAAAATGCCCTGCGCGTGAATGAGGACGGCGTCTCCGGCGTTTACTGCCGCGTGGGCCGCACGGTGTACTTCAAGCCTGTGAGCATCGTTTATCAGGGCAGCGACTACTGCCTGGTCGAGCCGGGCGAGGTCTCTGCGCCGGCGGAGAGTCAGATCGCGCTTTACACCCTGCGCGCGAATGATGAGGTCATCATCTCCGCAGGGGAGCTATATAACGGAAAGGTCGTAGAATAGAAAATGAGTATTGCGGAAAACATCGCGCGCGTGCGCGCAAACATTGCCGCGGCCGCCAAAGAGGCGGGCCGCGACGTAAGCGAGATCACCCTCGTTGGCGCGAGCAAGATGAATGATTCTGACGCCTGCCGTCAGGCCATCGCCGCGGGCATCGATGTGTTGGGCGAGAACCGCGAACAGGAGATGACGAAAAAGCTCGCAGAGCACGCCTATGACGGCGCTCCCCTGCACTTTATCGGTCACCTCCAGCGCAACAAGGTGAAAAATGTCGTCGGCAAGGTCGCGATGATCGAATCGGTCGGCTCGCTCGAGCTGCTCTCTGCCATCGACAAGCAGGCCGAGAAGCTGGGCATCGTGCAGGATATCCTGCTTGAGGTGAATATCGGCGGCGAAGAGGCCAAGAGCGGCTTTGCGCCCGAGAATCTTGAGCAGGCGGCGGAAGAGGCCAAAAAGTGCGCAAATGTCCGCGTGCGCGGCCTCATGTGCATCCCGCCGGTCGCCGAGGGCGAGCACGGCAGTCTGCCGTACTTTGAAAAAGTTCATGCACTTTATGTTGACATCAATGCCAAATTGTATGATAATACACTTGATATACTGTCAATGGGCATGAGCGGCGACTATGAGGACGCGGTGCGCGCGGGCGCGACGATGGTGCGCGTCGGCACGGCGATCTTCGGCGCACGCAACTATACGATTTGATCGAGGAGGTCTTGCATCATGGGTATTATCGATGATCTGAAGAAATGGGCGCATCCCTACGAGGATGAGGACGAAGAGTATGAAGACGACTTCCCCGACCTGAGAGACCGCGGCGACACAGGCGCCTTTGCCGACCGCCGCAGCGCCGAGCGCAAGGCGGAGGACCGCCGCAACAAGGTCGTCAATATCAATGCGACCACGCAGCTCAAGGTCGTGCTCGTCAAGCCCGAGCGCTTTGAGAATGCCAGCGAGATCGCCGACCACCTGAAGGAAAAGCGCACCGTGGTCATCAATCTTGAGTCCACCAACAAGGATATCGCCCGCCGGCTGGTCGATTTCCTCTCCGGCGTGGCCTACGCGGGCGAGGGCAAGATCAAGAAGGTCGCGGCCAACACCTACATCATCACGCCCTATCATGTGGACATTATGGGCGATCTGATCGACGAGCTGGAAAACAACGGCTTGTACCTGTAAGGAACGGAGGGAGAAACGATGCTGACACCGCAGGAGGTCTCCGGCCGCGCCTTTACCAAGGCTGCGTTCGGCGGCTATAACATGGCCATGGTCGACGAGTTTCTCGACGAGCTGACCGACGATTACACCGCCCTTTATAAGGAAAACGCCGCTCTGAAGGCCAAGCTCAAGGTCCTGGTCGACAAGGTGGAGGAATACCGCGCCACGGAGGATTCCATGCGCGCCGCGCTCCTGACCGCCCAGCGCATGGCCAACACCATGGTCGAGGAGGCTGAGGAAAAGAAAAAAGCCATGCTCGCCGGCGCCGAGGATGAGGCCCGCGCCAAGATCGGCGCGCTGCAGAGCGACATTGAGCAGGAGCAGCGCAAGCTCAACGCGGCCAAGGCTGCCACGGCAGAGTTCCTGCAAAGGACCCGCGAGATCGCCGAGGCGCAGCTCGCGCTGCTGGAGCGCATCCCCGACCTGACGCCCGAGCAGATCGCGGGCGGGGAGCCGAAGGCCGCGGCGGAAACGCCGGACGTGAGCGATATCGAGGAACGGATACTGTCCTCCTTCCGCCCTGCCGAGACTGAGGCGGAGGCGCCTGCCGCACCCGCGGAAAAGGCAGAGGAGCCCGCGCCCGTCGAGCCAGATGACAGCCCCTTTGTGGAAACGGCGGAACATTCCATCCGTCTGGATGATCTCAAGTTCGGCCGCAACTACCGCAGGGAAGAGTAAAAAATCAGAAAGGGCGGCGAAAAGCCGCCCTTTTCATTGCAAAGGAGCCCGACATGAACAAAAAGCCCATCATCGCCTTTCTCTACGATTTTGACAAGACCCTCTGCACGACCGACATGCAGGACTATACCTTCATCCCCTCGCTCGGCTACACCCCGGGAGAATTCTGGAGCATTGCCAACAGCTTCGGCTACCGCAACCACATGGACGGGCTGCTCGCCTACATGTATACCATGATCGAGGAATGTCGCAAAAAGGGCATCCGCCTCAGCCGCGACTATCTTGTCTCCTGCGGCCGCGCCATCGAGCTGTTCCCCGGCGTCTCCGACTGGTTTGCCCGCATCAACGCCTTCGGCGCGACGCTCGGCGTCGATGTTGAGCACTATGTGCTCTCCTCGGGCCTGCGCGAGATCATTGAGGGCAGCGGCGTGAGCCACGAGTTTAAGGAAATTTACGCCTGCGAGTTCTTCTACAATGAAGAGGGGCTCGCCTCCTGGCCGAAGCTCGACGTCAACTTTACCAACAAGACCCAGTTCGTCTACCGCATCAACAAGGGCATTCTCGATGTTGCGAAGGACAAGGAGCTCAACGCCTCGATGCCCGACGACTCCAAGCGCATCCCGTTTACGAACATGATCTACATCGGCGACGGTCTTTCCGACGTGCCGTGCATGAAGATGATGCGCGCCTACGGCGGGCAGGCGGTGGCCGTGTATCAGGACAGCAACCGTGCGGGCGTGGAGGACCTGCTTGCCAAGGGACGCGTGGACTTCATCTTCCCTGCCGATTACCGCGACGGGACGCTTTTCGATGCCACGATGAAAAACATCGTCCGCAAGATGGCCATTGCCGACGCGCTGGCCGAGGAAAACCAGCAGCAGCTTCGCGCGCTCGGCCGCGGCGAGCTGCCGCAGCAGGTAGGGCTGTTCTGATGCCCGCGCTGCGCTGTCCCGTCTGCGCGGGGACGCTCGAAAAACGCGCAGGGGCATACGCCTGTCCCAAAAACCACAGCTTCGACATCGCCAAGAGCGGCTACGTCAATCTCCTGCTCAACTCTTCGCAGGGCCGCCACGGGGACGACAAGCTCATGGTGCGCGCCCGCCGCGATTTTTTGGACAAGGGCTACTATGACCGCTTTATCGCCGCCGTCGCGGACGCGGCGGCAGAATTTGCGCCGCAGGAGGCAAGAGTTCTCGACGCGGGCTGCGGCGAGGGTATTTACTCGCTCGCGGCGCTGCGCGCCGTTGAAAGGGCGGGCAAGCGCGCCGAACTAATCGGCGTGGACATTTCCAAGCCTGCCCTCCAGTACGCGGCAAAGCGCTCGCCGGATTTCACGCTCTGCGTCGCCTCCTGTGCTTACCTGCCGGTGGACGATGCGAGCGTCGATGTGCTGCTCAATATTTTCTCCCCTTTCGTGCCAGAGGAATTTGCGCGCGTGCTGAGACCGGGCGGCCATCTTCTGCGGGCCTATCCGCTGCGCGAGCACCTGTGGGAGCTGAAAGAGCTGATCTACGACACGCCGCGCGACAATCCGCCCACGCCCCTTGAAGCAAAGGGCTTCCGCCTTGCGGAAACGCGCGAGGTGCGCGATGAAATCCATTTATCCTGCAATGAGGATATTCAGGCATTGTTCCGCATGACGCCGTATTATTACAAGACCGGCGCGCACGACCAGCAGAAGGCTGCGCGGGCGCAGGCGCTCGATGTGACGCTCGCCTTCGGCCTTGCGCTTTATGAAAGAGAATAATGAAAACGGGAGGGGCAAAAGCCCCTCCCGTTTCTGTTGTTCAAATTCGCCCTTACAGTGACCCGACCTTCATCGCGTTGGCCCACTCTGCGTCGGTGAACATCGCGCGCACATCCCTGCCGCTGTACTGCGACAGCAGGCGGATAAACAGCTCAAAGTTCTCTGCGGGCGTGAGGTCCGCGGTGTCAGGGTAATTGCGGAACATCTGCTTGGCCGAATCCCAGCCGATCTCCTTCATCACCTCAGTCAGCTTGCCGGAGAGGGAGAAAACCGTCAGCGTGTCCTTGAGCGGACCGTCGCCGCGGTAGACGTCGATCACGTCCCAGCCGGTGTACTCCCGCCTGTCGCTGTACCAGTCGGCGGGCACGGCGGCGCAGTTGTTTTTCGTCATGATATAGGCAAGCTTATAGTCCGCCAGCACCTCGGCGTGGAAATCCCAAGGCTGTTCCTTCAGCTCGAAGAGATGACTGAGCTCGTGCAGCAGGCCGAAGTTCCAGTCGTTTTTGCGCCGCGCGAAGTTCAAACTCAGATCCTCGTAGATGCAGTCGGCATCAATGTGGATGGTGTCTGTCCCATCAACAAAGCCCCAGAACTCCTGCTTGTCATACATGTTGAGGTAGACGTGCTCATAGGGCTGCCAGCCCGTCAGCTCGGCATAATCGGCGTAGGCGGTCTCCAGATCATTGACCCACCTTTGCAGCCGCGCGCGGCTCAGAATGTCCAGCAGACGGTGCTGGGCCTGCATGGTGATCACGCCGCGGCTGCCTTCGACGGCGAAATACTTCACGCGGTCCGTCTTCACACACTCGATGCGCCAGCGGTCGCTCTCGCCCGCATCCTTCACATTTTTGATGCAGTAGCCGCCGCTGCCCGCGCAGAGCGCAAACTCCGGATGCGCGGCGGATACGATCAGAAACTGTCCATCGCCGCAGTCTTTGAGCGTCCAGTGCTGCGCATCGGAGCCGGTCTCTTCGCACAGTCCTACGCTGTTGCCTGCCTTGTACCAGGCATTGCTGATATCCAGCATCAGCGTACGGCTGTCGCCGCACCGGATCTGCGTGCCGGCAAGATACCAGGCATAGGGCTGATCCGAAGCTGTCAGTGTGCTGCCGGAGGCAGCGAGATACCGCCCGCTGCCATTGCGGAAGGTGACGCTGGCACCGCTGTGGAACAGCGCGTCGGCATAGTCTGCTTTGACAGCCAGCCCGAACTCCGCCGCGGTCTTTGCCTTCACCGCGCCCTGCCGCACGAGCTGCGCAGCCAGCGTTTCCTCGCTGCCCTTGCGCGTCTGTGCCAGCGCGGCAAAGGAGATGCGCGCGATATCTCCGCGCGTGAAGCTGTGCGATGCGGCGTATTCGCCGTGCGTCAGGCCTGCGCTGTCGCTGAAGGCGGCAGCCTTGTCCCACTGGAAGTCACTCTCCGAGGAGTAGCCCAGCGCGCGCAGGATAAAGGTCAGGTACTGGTTGGCCGTCACCTTGTCGCCGCTGCCGAAGCGGTCCGCGCTCAGGCCGTTGGTCAGGCCGTTCGTGTAGGCATAGCCGACGTAGGGCTTCGCCCAGTCGGTAAGGTCGGTGAAGGGTGTTGTCCAGCTGCCCGCCTTGGCCTCGGCCTCCTTGCCCAGCAGGCGCACCAGCATGGTCACGGCCTGTGCGCGCGTCGGCGCGGTGTCGAGGCTGTAGATGGGTTTGCCATTTGCCGTTTCACCGGTGCCCTGAAACAGTCCCAGCTCATACAGTGCGTTTGCCGATTCCTCGGCGGTGTAGTCCGCGGCGAGCGCCGCGGTAGAAAGCGAAAGCACAGCAAAAAGTGCGAAGAGCATGCACAAAAGCTTTTTCATGACAGGTTCCTCCGTTGATCTGTTTTTTGGGGGATCGCTTTCGGAAAGACTTTTCAGAAGATGACGACCAGCAGCATTTTGAACTGCTCCTGACCGTAGACCGCGTGCGGGTGGCGCGCGGGCATCACGATGCTCTCGCCCTCGTGCAGGATGTGCTCCACACCGTCGATCGTGATTTTGCCCACGCCGTCCAGGCAGGTGACCATCGCGTCGCCGCCGGATTCGTGCGTGCTGATCTCCTCGCCCTTGTCAAACGAAAAGAGCGTCACGCTCACATGCGCGTTCTGCGCCAGCGTGCGGCTCACGACCTGCCCCTGCTGATAGGCGACCTGCTCGCGCAGCGTCAGCACCTCGGATTTGCTGATATTTTTCATGCCGTCCATGATACGTTCCTCCTGTGATGTGCGCGGCGGCCTCCCGCCGCGCTGGATTTGATGATAGCTTGCCCGCCCTGGCGGGGAACTTACGCTTTTTTGTGCGCCAGCACGCAGTACCACTCGGTATTTTCCATGTCAAACGCGCCGAACTGTACGGGAAAGGCCGTCACCCGCACGTTCTCATATCCCAGCTGCGCGAGCTTATCGAGCAGCAGCTTCTGCGAAATGGGATGATAGTGCTCTTCAAAGTGCTCCTTCTGGAATATTCTGTTGTCCCGCTCGAAGGTGTAGAGAAGGTTGAAGAGGATCGAACCGTCGGGCAGATGATCCCAGACCTGCACAAGGTTCACGCGGTCGCCGTTTGGCAGGAAAGTGGGGTTATAGCAGTAAAAGCGCTTTTTCTGCCCCACGATGCGGTCCCAATTGCGAAGATCAAAATAGAGACAGCCTCCGGGCTCCACAAGCGCATCCATCTGCTCCAGAACGCCGGTGATCTCGTCGTTTGTCACATAGGCGAGCGAGTTGCCGGTGCTCATCACGCAGTCGAATCTGCGGTCAAAATGTGCTGTCAGCTCGCGGAAATCACTCTGCCGCAGGTCAATGGCAATGCCGCGCTCGTCCGCCTTTTTGCGGCAGCGCGCGAGCATGCTCTCGCTCAGATCCGAACCGTACAGCGAAACGCCGAGATCCGCAAGCGGCAGCGTGAGCGAGCCTGTGCCGATGCTCACATCGAGCGCCGTGCGCACGCGCTTTCCGCCCAGCGCCGTTTCCCAATGCTGCTTTGTGGCGGCGTCCTTTTTGGGTGAGTCGAACAGATCGTAAATGTCCGTGCGATCGTATACGCTTGCCATTCCTGTGCTCCTTTTCCTTGCGCGCTCAGCGCTTTCTGCGCTGGGACGAGGACGGAATGTCCATCGCCATGCGGTATTTTGCCACCGCGCGGCGGCTCACCTCGATGCCGAGCGCCGAAAGCGCCAGCCGCAGTGCCTCGTCCGAAAGCGGTGCGCTCGGGTCCTCGGCCTGGATCATGCTGCGGATGCGCTGCTTGACCGAGTGGGAGGAAACGGCGGCGTCGGTGCGGATGGCGGTGGTGAAAAAGCCGCGCAGCGGCAGGATCCTGCCCTGAAACTGGATGTATTTGTTCTGCACCGTCCGGCTCACCGTGGAGGTACTCACGTTCATTTTCTCCGCCAACTGCTGCATCGTGACCGGCGCGAGCTCTCCGCCCGCGCAGAAGTAGCCGCGCTGCTCCGCGCCCACGAGCGTCAGCAGCTGCAGGAGCGTGTCGCAGCGCGTGTGTACGCCGCGGATGAGCGCCTGCGCCTCGCCGAGCTTTTCCTTCACATAGCGCTGCACCTCGCTGTCAGGAGAGCTCGTCAGCAGTGCGGAGTATTCGGCGTTCACCGACAGCCGCGGAAGGATACGCTCGTTCAGCTCGATCACGAGCTTTCCCTGCTCCACGGAGAATACCGCATCGGGCGCGATGTAAGTCGCCGGCTCGCTGCCGGCAAAGCTGCGCGAGGGAATGGGGTTGAGCGCCAGTACCTTTGCCGCCGCCTGCTTCGCCTCGCCCGTGCTCACGCCCAGCAGCGCGGCAAGGCCGCCGTAATCGCGCTTTCCCAGCAGCTCCAGCCCATCGCGGGCGATGGCCAGCGTCAGCGGGTTGAACGTGCGGCTCTGCGCCAGCTGCAACGTCAGACATTCGGAAAGGCTGCGCGCGCCTACGCCCGGCGGGTCGAGCATCTGCACGGCGTACAGCGCCTGCTCGAGCGAAAAGAGGGGGATACCGAATTCCTGCGACAGCTCCTCGAGCGGGCAGTCCAGATACCCCCGCTCATCCAGGCAGCCGATAAGAAATCGGCACAGCCGCAGCGATTCGTCATCCACCAGCTTCATCTGGCCGATCTGCTCGTTCAGGTGGTCGCGGAAGGTCTTCTCCCGTGTCAGATAGGCCGAGATATCGGGCGCCTCCTCCGCGCTGCGCAGGGCGCTGCGCCATGCGTCCTCGCCGCGCAGCTCAATGGCCTCGCGCTCGGGCGATACGCCCTCGCTCGGCAGCTCCGTTTCGTAATAGGTCGGCGCCTGCACATCCAGCAGCGGGTTGGACAGCGCCGCTTCCTGCACATACTCCGTAAGCTCCGGCGCAGAAAGCTGCAAACAGTCCAGCGACTGGCGCATCGTCTGCGTCAGGACCAGCCGCTGCGCCAGCTGTTGTGTCTGTTCCAGTTTCATGGCGTGGTGCCTTCCTTCCCGCGTATTTGTCTTTCCCCCAGTATAGCATTTTTGCACGCTGCGGGCAATAGAAAAAACCTCTCCGACCGGAGCCGGAGAGGTTTTTGCGGCAGATTCACGGCAGCGGGATCTCCTTGCTGTCGAAGAGCGTCTTGAGCTCGATGGAGGTCCGCGAGTCGCCGAATTTCTTGATCTGCGAAAGCAGCCCGTCGAGCTGCTGCGTGTCGCGCACGGCGAAGCGCAGCAGGGCGTTGAACTCGCCTACCACATGGTAGTGGCTGATCACTGCGCTCTGCGCGGCACAGAAGTCGCAGAACTTGTCATATTTGTCCGGTTCCAGCGCCACAGAGATAAAGCCCGTGATGTTGCAGTCCAGCTTCGTGCGGTCCACGTCGATGTGGTAGCCGCGGATCACGCCGCTTTCCTCCATGCGGCGGATGCGCTCGGAAACGGCAGGCGGTGTCAGCCCCACCAGATCGCCCATGCGGCGCAGGGTGCAGCGGCTGTCCTCCTGTAAAAGGTTGAGGATCTGATAGTCAGTCCTATCCATGCGCGTCTTCTCTTCCTTCCTGTTTTACACGATCTCGCCGCGCTTGATGACGGTTTTTGCAAGATTGCTGCCCACGCGGTAGCAGATGTAGTCGAGGTCGGGCGCGTCCCAGATGACGAGGTCGCCCAGCTTGCCCTCTTCAACGGAGCCGACGGTATCCGCCATGTCGATGGCGGCCGCGCCGTTGAGCGTGACGGCCGTGAGGACCTCCTCCGGCGTCAGCTTGTACTTGAGGCACCCGAGATTGATGACGAACTGCATGTTGAGGCACGGGCAGGAGCCGGGGTTGAAGTCCGTCGCCATCGCGACGGGCACGCCGGCCTTGACCATGTCGCGCGCGGGCGCGAACACCGCGCCGAGGTTGAAGCTTGTCGCGGGCAGCAGGCACGCGATGACGCCGCCCTTGGCCATGGAGGCGATGCCCTCCGGCGGGCAGACGATCAGGTGCTCAGCGGAGATCGCGCCGATCTCACCGGCGAGCTGGCTGCCGCCGATGGCCTCGATCTCGTCGGCATGGATCTTCGGACGCAGGCCGTATTTGAGGCCTGCCTCGAGCACCTGACGGGCTTCCTCGACGGTGAAGGTGTCGGCCTCGCAGAAAACATCGCAGAACTTGGCGATGCCCTGCTCCTTGACCTTGGGCATCATCTCCTCGCACACGAGGCGGACGTACTCTTCGCGGTTGGACTTGTACTCTGCGGGGACGAGGTGCGCGCCCATGAAGGTCGCCACGAGGTCGATCGGGTGGCGGTCGTCGAGGTCTTTGATGACCTGAAGCGCCTTGAGCTCATGCTCGGTGGCAAGGCCGTAGCCGCTCTTGGCCTCCACGGTCGTGGAGCCAAAGCGCAGCATCTCGTTCAGCGCCTTTTCCGCCTTGTCGGCAAGCTCCTGCTCGCTGGCTTGACGGGTGGCGTTCGTCGTGGACTGGATGCCGCCGCCCGCGTTCTGAATGTCGAGATAGCTTGCGCCGTGGAGCTTGAGACCCAGCTCGTTCTGGCGCCAGCCGCCGAAGATGAGGTGGGTGTGGGCGTCGACAAGGCCGGGGGTGACGAGGTGGCCCTCTGCGTCGACGACTTCCGCGCCCTCGACAGCGGGAACTGCGCCGGTGCCGACGGAGGCGATGACGCCATCCTCAATAAGCACCCACGCGTCCTTTAAGAATTTGATCCTGCCCTGCTCCTCGCCGCGATGGGCGGATTTGCCCTCAGGCGTCGCCAGCAGGCCGATGTTTTTGACCAGTAACTTTTTCATAGTAAATGTTGTCCTTTCTCACTGTTGGAAAGAGCATTCTGTTTGAAGGCTTGTCAAAAAAGCCTCGCAGAGTTTCGCGTCCGCAGACGCGAAAGGAATTTGATCGTTTTTTCGGCGGCATGTACGCCGAAAAAACACTTCTCGCCCCGCAAGTGTGCGAGCAAAGCGAGTGCGCGCAGCGGAGTGTATCCAGCTCAAAAAAGGGGCTTTGTAAAAAGCCCCTTTTTTGAAGTAATCTTTTAGTGCATGTATTCCTTCACGGCCTTCTCGACCAGCGCGTCGTCGGCAACGTAAGGCATGGTGATGTGATCCTGACCCTCGTACATCTTGTTGTACTCGGCGACCGTGGTCATGGCGTTCTCGTTGCGCGCCCAGCTGCGGCGGGCAACGCCGACCATGGTATCCCAGGGCATGGACATGCGCAGGATGGTGTCGACACGCTCGGAGCCGTCGAGGACCATACCGAAGCCGCCGTTGATGGCGCGGCCGATACCGGTACCGCCGCCGTTGTGCAGGGCGATGTAGCTCATGCCGCGGGCAGCGTTACCAGCGTAGCACTGGGTCGCCATCTCGGCCATGATGTTGGAGCCGTCCTTGATGTTGGAGGTCTCACGGAAGGGCGCGTCGGTGCCGCCGGTGTCGTGATGGTCACGGCC
>CAKTLD010000035.1 GCA_934572445.1 uncultured Oscillospiraceae bacterium | reverse complement strand
CGTAGTAGACGGGGCTCTTTTCCGGGGAGTGCTGGCCGTAGAAGCTGTCCTTGCACTGGACGACGCCGGTGTGGGTGGGGTAGCCGAGGGCGACGGATGCCTCGCGCAGGGCAAGGGTGATGTCGAAATCGGCGACGGCGGGAAACTCGATAGGGGCATACTCGAGCGAGGTGTGCTCGTAGCGGATGGCGCCGGTGGCGACGACGATATCGCCGGACTTGACGGAGAGGTCGATGCCGCCGCAGGTGCCGGTGCGGATGAAGGTGTCGGCACCGAGCTGATGGAGCTCTTCCATGGCGATGGAGGCGGAGGGGCCGCCGATGCCGGTGGAGCAGACGGAGACCTTTTCGCCCAGCAGGGTGCCGGTGTAGGTGGTATATTCACGGTTCTGCGCGACGAGGTGCGCATCGTCGAACAAGGCGGCGATGGAGGGGCAGCGGCCGGGATCGCCGGGGAGGATCACATAGCGGCCGACCTCGCCCCGCGCGCAGTGGATATGATAAAGACGTTCCAGTTCGTGCATGATGACAACGCTCCTTATACCAAAATAATACAACATAATATTATAGCAGGGGGGGCGGGAATGTGCAAGTGGACAGAGCGGGGGCGGATGCAAAAAGATGGATTGATTTCCGCGGTGTTTCTGGCTATAATGATGCCGCAAGACAGAAAAGCGAGGAAATGACATGAGATACGATGCGGTCTTATTCGATATGGACGGGACGCTGCTCGACACACTGGAGGATATCTGCGACGCGGCGAACTACACGCTGCGCGCGCTGGGATATCCCGAGCGGACGCTTGCGGAGATGCGGCGGTTTGTGGGCAACGGCGCGGAGATGCAGATGCGGCGCGCGCTGGGTGCAGGCGCGGATGAAGAGACGGTGCGCAGGGCGCTTGCCGTATACAAGCCCTATTACGCGGCTCACTGCCAGATCAAGACGAAGCCCTACGCGGGACTGACGGAGCTGATGCGGGAGCTGAAGGACGAGGGCTTCAAGCTGGCGGTGGTATCGAACAAGCCGGACGAGGCGGCAAAGCCGCTGGCGCGGCAGCACTTTGGTGCGCTGCCGGACGCGGTGATGGGCGAGACGGCGCGGCGGCGCAGAAAGCCTGCGCCGGATATGGTGGACGATGCGCTCAGAGAACTGGGCGCGGAGAGATCGCGCGCGGTATACGTCGGCGACAGCGAGGTGGACATCGAGACGGCGAGGAACGCGGGGATCGCGTGCATCTCGGTGTGCTGGGGCTTCCGCGACAAAGAGCAGCTCATCGCAGCGGGCGCGGCGGAGCTCGCGGCGGATGCCGCGGAGCTGAAGGCGCTGCTGGAGCGGTAAAAGAAGAACAGAGAGAAAAAAGCGAAGGCAATAGCCTTCGCTTTTTTTATGCGCGGGGAGGAAAAAACGCGGCGGTGTACGGGAACGTGCAACAAAGAGGAAGAGGCGGGGAAGGGTGAGAGACGAAAAGGGGGAGGAGCATGGCGAAAAAGGAGATCGGACGCGAGGATGTGATCCGCGCGCTTGCTCAGCTGGCCTTCGGAAGGGCCAACCATGGCGTGGAGCTGGCGTATCTGGAAAACGCGACGCCGCAGCGCATCCGGCGGATGGACCTTTCGGCGGTGGCGGAGTTCAAGCGCGGCAGCAACGGAACGGTGGAGGTGAAGCTCGTGGACCGTGTGAAGGCACTGGGCGCGCTCTATGAAATGCTTGGAAGCGGCGGGGAAAACGAAACAGAGGAGTTCTTCCGCGCGCTGGAGGAAGCGGGAGAGGAGGATGCGGCAGGACCATGGTGAAGCGGTTTTCCGCCAGGCAGAAGACGGCGATGACCTGGTGGGCAAGCCCCAAGTACCGGGAGTATGATGCAATCATCTGCGACGGGGCGGTGCGCAGCGGGAAAACGCTGGCCATCGGGATCGGATTCTTCCTGTGGGCGATGCGCTGCTTTGAGGAGCGGCAGTTTGCGCTGTGCGGCAAGACGGTGATCGCACTGCGGCGCAACGTGCTGCGGGAGCTGCTGCCGTGGCTGAGCGGGCTGGGCTTTTCCTGCGAGGAGAGACGGAGCGAAAACCTGCTCGTGGTGCGGCGGGGAGGACGGGAAAACCGGTTTTATCTCTTCGGCGGGCGCGACGAGGGGAGCGCGGCGCTGATCCAGGGCGTGACGCTGGCGGGGGTGCTGTTCGACGAGGCGGCGCTGATGCCGCGCTCGTTTGTGGAGCAGGCGAGCGCGCGATGCAGCGTGCCGGGCAGCAGACTGTGGTTTTCCTGCAACCCGGAGGGGCCGCAGCACTGGTTCTACCGCGAGTGGGTCCTGCACGCGGAGGAACGCAGGGCGCTGTACCTGCACTTTACGATGGCGGACAACCCCTCGCTCTCGCCGCGCGTGCGGGCGAGATACGAGCGGATGTACAGCGGAACATTCTACCGACGGTTCGTCCTGGGCGAGTGGACGGCGGCGAAGGGCCTGATCTACGACTTTTTCACACCCGAGGAATATTGCAGAGGGGTCCCTGAAAGGCCGTGGGAGAGGGTGAGGATCTCCGTGGACTACGGAACGGTGAATCCGACGAGCTTCGGGCTGTGGGCGCTCAAGGAGGGCGTGTGGTACAGGGTGAAGGAGTACTACTACGATTCGCGCCGCGAGGGACGGCAGAAGACGGACGCGGAATATGTGGACGATCTGAAGACCTTTGCCGCGGGCGAGACGGTGGAGAAGGTCATCATCGACCCGTCGGCCGCGAGCTTTATCGAGAGCGTGCGGCGCGCGGGATTTCCCGTGTGCCGGGCGGACAACAACGTCCTGGACGGGCTGCGGGTGACGGCAAACCTTCTGAAGCAGGGGAAAATCGTGATCTGCGAGGGCTGCGAGAGCTGCCTTGCGGAGATCGCGCTCTACTGCTGGGAGGACGGCGGCACGGGACACGACCGGCCGAGAAAGGAAAGAGACCACGCGATGGACGAGATGCGGTATTTTGCCATGTCGGTCGCGGGGCGCGGACGCGGCGGGGCCATTGCCCTGCGCGCGGTGGAGCGCACGGCGCGCTGAACAAAAAGAAAAGGAGAGGGCGAGATGAGGTTACCCTGGCAAAGGGAAAAGAGCACGGGCGGCGAGGCGGCCGTGCAGCTCCGCGGCGGCGGACGGAACGCATTTGGGCGGCTTTCGGGCTATGTGCCGTTACTGGACGGAGAAACGGCGCTGTATCGGGAAGTGCGCGAGGCGGTGCCGGTGGTAGATGCGGCGATCTGCAAGCTGATCCGGCTGACGGGCGGCGTGCGCGTGATGTGCAGCGACGAACGGGCTGAGCAAGGCTTGCGGCAATTCCTGCGCGAGGTGCCGGTGGGACGCGGACAGCGGGGCATCAACGCATTTTTGGACTACTATCTGGACTCACTGCTCACTTGCGGACGCGCGGTGGGAGAGATCGTGCCGGACGCGGAAGGACGCGGGATCGCGGCGGTGCTGTGCGCGAACGTTGCGCAAGTGGAAGTGCGCGAGGGAGACAATCCACTGGAATGCTGCCTGTGCGGCGTGGACGCCTGCGGACGCAGCGTGCCGCTTGCGTTTCAGGAGCTGCTGCTCTTTACGCCGCTCAACCCGGAGGCGGAACACCCCTACGGCGTTTCGATGCTGCGCTCGATGCCGTACTTAACGGGGCTGCTGCTGAAAATTTATGACGCGATGGGGAAGAACTGGGATCGCTGCGGCAACGTGCGCTTTGCCGTTGTCTATAAGCCGCAGGACGGCGAGCTCGACCGCGGGGCGGCACAGGAGCGCGCCGAGCAGATCGCCGAGGAGTGGTCGCGGGCGATGCAGGAGGGCAGAAACGGCAGCGTGCGCGACTTCGTATCGGTGGGCGATGTGTCGATCAAGGCCATCGGCGCGGACAACCAGATCCTCGACAGCGAAATACCGGTGCGGCAGATCCTGGAGCAGCTGGTGGCAAAGACGGGGCTGCCGCCGTTTATGCTGGGGCTGAACTGGTCTTCGACCGAGCGAATGAGCTCGCAGCAGGCGGATATGCTGACAAGCGAGATCACGGCGCTGCGGCGCACGCTTGAGCCGGCGGTCGGGCGCATCTGCACGCTGTGGCTGCGCATGCACGGCTATGACTGCGGCGTGACGGTGGACTGGGAGGACATCAATTTGCAGGACGAGGTGGAGGAAGCAAAGGCGGCGCTCTACTTGCAGCAGGCAAGAAAACTCAAGCAGGAAAACGACGAAGCGGAGGGGAAATGAGCATGGAAGTGAGAAAAGAGAGCAACGGGCTCAAAAACAGCATGGTGACGCGCGAGGAGCTGGCGATCATCAATCGGTTTACAAAGCGAGCGCTCAAAGAGGACGAGGTATACACCTTTGCCGTGCGGCTGTGCGACAACGAGGTGGACAGGGACGGCGAGCGCTTCCCGCGCGCGACGCTTGAAGAACTGGCCGAACTGTTTGTAGGCAAGAGCGGCATCTTCGACCACGAATGGACGGCGCGGGGACAGGCGGCGCGCATCTATCGCACGGAGATCGTGGAGGAGACGGGCGTTTGCTCGCAGGGCGAGGGGCGCTGCTATCTCAAGGGCTATGCCTACATGCTGCGCGGCGGCGCGAATGACGCGCTGATCGAAGAGATCGAGGGCGGCATCAAAAGGGAAGTGAGCGTGGGGTGCAGCGTGGAGAGATGCGTGTGCTCCATCTGCGGCGGAGACATTGGCACCTGCGCACACAGAAAGGGAGAAAAGTATGGCGGCAAGGTCTGCTGCGCAGAGCTGACGAATGCACAGGACGCGTATGAATGGAGCTTTGTGGCGGTGCCGGCGCAGCCGAGGGCGGGTGTTTTGAAGCGCTGCGGCGGCGAAGAGAACGGCACGCTCAAGGCGCTCGTCAAGCGACGCGGCTCGCGAGCGAACCAGAAGGAGCTGGAAACGCTTGAACAGCAGGCGGCGCTGGGCAAACGCTATTTGAGCGAGCTGCGCGGCGAGGTGAAGCGGCTGGTGCTCGTCTGCGAGCAGGAGGCGGACGGCGTGACGATCGAAAAGCTGGCGGCAAAGCTCGATGAGGAAGAGCTGAGAGAGATGGAACGGCTGTACCGCGTGAAGGCGGCGAAAAAGCTGGGGCTGCGCACGCAGCTCGACTACGGCGGCGCGGCACGAACGGAGGACGAGAACGACTTTCGCGTATAAGGAACAGAGGGCGGAGACGCTTTTTGGATAGAAAACAAAACGAGGAGGAACGGAATGAGCATTTCTTATGAGGGCATCGGCGAGTGGTGCGCGACGCTTGGCTGCGGCACGGGCGTGAACGAGGGCGACATCGTGAAGGTGGGCGCGGGCGGTACGGCGGCAAAATGCACGGCGGGCGACGGTTTCTGCGGTGTGGTGCGTGCCATCGCGCATGACGGCAAGGCGTGCAGCGTGCAGCTGGGCGGTCTTGCCGGCGTGAAGTACAGCGGTACGACGGCGCCCGCGGCGGGCTATGCCGAGCTGATGGCGGACGGCCAGGGCGGCGTAAGCGTGCCGGGCAAGGACGAGAGCGGCCGCACCTATCTGGTGCTGGCGGTGGACAGCGCGGCCAAGCGCGCGGTCATCAAGCTTTAAGGAGGAAGAGAATATGGCTTATCAGTATGAAAACGTGAAGCTCGAAAAAGGCATGTACGGTCAGAACGGCAGAAGCTTTCTGAAGGTGCTCGAATCGCTCGACCCGAGCGAGAGCTACAAGGGCACGGCACTCGAGGGCCTGGACGCTTTCCAGCGCCAGCTCAAGCGCTTTGACATCCACGTCAAGGGTGCGGGCAGCGACATGGTGGAAAAATTTTTCCACACGAGCGAGAGCTCGGTGCTGTTTCCGGAATTTGTCTCCCGCGTGGTGCGTCAGGGGATGGAGAGCGACATCCTGCCCGACATCACCGCGACGGTAACGAATTTTGACGGTATGGACTACCGCTCCATCGCGTCGGTCCCGACGGACGACGACAAGGAGCTCAAGCGCGTGGAGGAGGGCGCGGGCATCCCGACGACCAGCATCCGCACGCAGGAAAACCTCGTCAAGCTCCATAAGCGCGGCAGAATGCTGGTCGCGTCCTATGAAGCAATCCGCTTCCAGCGGCTCGATCTCTTCTCCGTGACGCTGCGCCAGATCGGCGCGTACATCGCGCGCATGCACTTGAAGGACGCCATCGACGTTCTGATGAACGGCGACGGCAACAGCAATGCCGCCGCAAGCTTTGCCGTCGGCGACGAGGGCATCGGCGGCACGGCGGGCACGCTGAGCTACGACGCGCTGCTGGGCTTCTGGTCGCAGTTCGATCCCTACACGATGAATACGCTGCTGATGGGCAGCGACATGATGCTGAAAATGCTCAAGCTCTCGGAGTTCCAGAACCCGCTGACGGGCCTCAACTTTCAGGGCACGGGCACGCTCGCGACCCCGCTTGGCGCAAAGCTGCTGCGTACGAGCGCGATGCCCGCAGGCACGATCATCGGCCTGGACAAGAACTACGCGCTCGAGCACATCTGCGGCAGCGAGGTGATGGTGGAGTATGACAAGCTGATCGACCGACAGCTGGAGCGCGCGGCGATCACGAGCATCTCGGGCTTCGCAAAGCCGTATCAGGAGGCGTCCAAGGTGCTGACGCTCCAGTAAAAAGGGGGAGAGACGGCATGGCGGACAACGCGGAGACGATGAGCGGGCAGATCCTTGCGCTGGCGGAGACGCTGACAAAGGCGGGCGAGAGCGAAAGGACGCTGCTGAAGCTGGTCTGCGAGGCGCAGGAGCAGGCGCTGGAGCGTACGCTGCGCGCGGGCGTGACGAAGGAGGACTGCGCGAGCGCGTTTATATGCGCGGCATCATTCTTGTCGGCGGCGGCAATGGAGGACGCGCGCACCGGCGGCGGAGAGGAGCTTTCCTCTCTGCGCGCGGGGGAGCTGACGGTGACAAAGCGCACCACGGGCGAGCAGGGCGCGCACACGGACCGGCTGCGCAGACAGGCCCGGGCGCTGATGCGTCCGTATACGAAGGACGGAGGCGCTTACTTTTGCGGAGTGCAGGGATGAAGGAACTGCTGCGAGGGGCCTTTGAGGACTATGGAACAGCGCTGACGGTGGAACACGGCGGAAAAACACAGGAGACAAGGGCGTTTTTGCAGCCGGTGACGCGCGAAACGGGCGGGGAGCCGTTCGAGGCGACGGTGCTGGGCGCGGCGGATTGCCATGTATGGCGCTACCTTGGGCCGGCGGAGACGGCGATCGCCATGGGCGACCATGTGACGTGCAGAGGGGTGCGATATGTGGTGCGCGACGCGCTGCCGTTTTACGCAGGAGAGGAGATCCTCTACCACTGGGCGGCGCTGAGACCGGAGGAGGAAGCGGTATGACGGCGGTGAGACAGGTCGTGCGCGCGGCGGTGAGGGCCATTGCACGGGCAGGCTGCGCGGCGACGGAGGCCTACAGCGAGGAAACGCTGCGGCGCTGCGAGGCGGCGGTGGCCGCGGTGGGCACGCGCTGCGCGCAGATCGAGGGCGCAGGCATGGTGACCTACCTGGGACTGCGGACGGACGAGGAAACGCAGGCGGTGCGCGAGGTGTATGGCAGGAAAATGACGCTGACGCTGTCGATCGACGTATTTGCGCCGCGCACATTGGGTGCGGCGGGCTGCGGCGAGGCGGCGGAGACAGTGACGCTGGCGCTGGCGGAGGCACTGCCGGAGGGACTGCGGCTGCGCGCGCTGCGCTGGGAGGAAACGAAATGGGACAAGGCGAGCGGAATGTTCCGCCGCTGCGCGCAGGCGGAGTATGCGGCGTACTTTGTGGCGGAGACGGCGGAGGACGAGACGGTATTTACCGATTTTGTGTTGAAAGGCACGGTGAAAGAGCATGATGAGTACGATCCATGAGCGCCCGGGCGTATATTCGTCCTACGACGCATCGAGCGTGGTGAGCGCCCGCGCGGCGGCGAAGACGATCGGCGCGGCGGCGAGGGCGGCAAAGGGCGAAGCGAACAAGGTGAAGCTGCTGACCTCTTATGAAGAGGGCAAGGCGGCGTTCGGCGAGGACGAAGAGGGCGTGCAGGGTATGAGCACGCTGCTGAGGCTGCTGTTTTTGAACGGCGCGGGCACGGTGAAGGCTGTGGCCGTGGGCGAGGACGCGGACGGCGACGCGGATTACGCGGCGGCATTCGCGGTGCTGGAGGAGGAAGAAGATGTGGATATCGTCGTGTGCGACAGCGCGGAGACGAGCGTGCATCAGGCGCTGAAGACGAGCGTGGAGAATGCTTCGAAGCTCAGACGCGAGCGCATTGCGGTGGTGGGCGGCGCGAACGAGACGACAGCGCAGATGGTGAGCCATGCCAAGGATATCAACAGCGAGCGCGTGGTGCTGGTGGGGCCGGACGCTATGCTCGACGACGGCACGAGCCTTGCCGCGGCCTTTGCCGCGGCGGCCGTGGCGGGTGTGATCGCGGCGGGGAGCGATCCCTCCGTGCCGGTGAACGGCGCGGCGCTGGCGGGCTTCGGCGCACTGAGCAGACGACTGGGCGACAGCGAGATCGACCAGCTGGTGCGCGGTGGTGTGACGCCGCTGGAGAGCGTGGGCGGCGTGTGCTCGCCCGTGCGCGGCATCACGACGAGGACTACGAGCGGCGGTGCGGCAGACACGACATGGCGCGAGCTGACGACCATCCTCATTGTGGATGAGGTGATCCCGACGCTGCGCAGGGCGCTGCGCGCCCGCTTCGCCCGAAGCAAAAACACCGCACAGAGCCGCGGGGCCATCCGTTCGCAGGTGGTGCTGGAGCTGGAGGCGATGAAGGGACGCGAGATCGTGGATGACTACGGAGAGGTACAGGTGAGCGCACTGGAGAGCGACCCGACGGTGTGCCTGGTAGAATTCAGCTTTGCGGTGGCGCACGGACTGAACCGCATCTACCTGACGGCGCACATCACGGTGTAAGGAGGAAAGAACATGGCAAACACGGTATTGCCGCTGAGCAGCGACATCTACCTGGAGGTGGACGGCAAAAAGGTGGCGGTGGTGCAGAGCTACACCACCAAAGCCACGCGCACGAGCCGCGAGGTTGAGGCCTTCGGCGAGAGCGAGCCGGTGGCGACGATCGCGGGAGCGAACAAGTATACGCTGACGCTGACGCGCCTTTACGCGACGGACGAGGCGATCAGCGACGGCATCAATTTTTACGAGCTGGCCGACTTTTCGCTGGTGATCTGCAAGCCGGACAAGCGCATTATCTACTCCCAGTGCCGCTGGAGCAGCATTGAGGAGGCCGGCAAGCTGGGCGACCCCGCGGCCGAGCAGGTGACGGTGATCGCGCGCAAGCGCATGGAGATCGTGAACTGATGGACGGAGAGCTGCTGCGGTTTTTGGGCAGAGAGCGCGAGACGGGCGTGCGCATCGGGGAGAGAGCATGCACGCTGCGGCTGCTCTCAGCCCGCGAGATGCTCGCGCTCCGGCGCGAGATCGCGCAGGAGGACTGCGCGGACGAAGATGAGCACGCGCTGCGCGCAAATGCGGCGCTGCTGCAGCGGAGCCTGACGGAAAACGGCGAGGCGGTGTTCGCGTGCGCGGAGGATGTGGAAAGCGCGCTGAGCGTTGGCGAGATCAACACGCTGGTGGAGCAGTACGCGCGGCTGGACGGGGCGGAAAACCCTTCGGCCGAGGATGGACGCGCGAGGGTGGAAGCGCTAAAAAAAGCATGGAGCACGCGCCCTACGAGCGGCTGAAATGGCGCGTGCTCCGATATGCCGGAGCGCTGCCGAGCGAAAAGCGCGCACGGGAGATGACGGACGGGGACTACCTCTACTGCCTGATCCACGAGCTGCTGGACCGGGAGGAGGAGCTGGAGCGGCTGTGCCCCGCGTGCAGAAGGCGCGCGGGCGAGGCGCGGTGCAGCGTGTGCGGGGAGCTGCTCGCCGGGACGGCGGGCGGGGAAAACGAGGGCTTTGACATGGCGCGGTACCTGCGCATGAAGGAGGGCGGCAGAGCGTGAATTACATCGAATGGGTGCTGCAGCGCAGCGGAGCACTGTGGCGCGAGCGGGAGGAGACGCTCAGACGCCGCCTTGCCCTTGCTCCGCGCGCGGCGGAGCAGAGAACGGACGACGCGGCACAAAGAGAAGAGAGCGCGGCACGGGCTCAGGAGACGGCGGACACCGCCGCTGCGGACGGCGCGGAGGGCCGCGCACAGCAGACCGCGCGGGAGACGGACGCGAGACGCCTGGCGGAGAAGCTGGGACTCAACACGGCGGAGCCGCGGGAAACGGAGCAGAGAGCGCTGCAGGCTCTTGCGGGGGAGACACTGCAGGGTATCGCGCGGCAGGCGGAGCGCGCAGCGGAGGACAGCGACGCGCAGAGCGGCGGAAGCGCGGCGTGGCTGCGGCAGGAGCTGGGAAAAAGCGGAGCGGCAGGCGCGCGGGCAGCCGACGCGCGCGGACAGGACAGCTTTGCGCTGCCGCGGGAGCAGGAGCTGCGCGGGACGGAGGAATTTTCGCTGAGTCTGGAGCGCGACGCGCGGCGCTATGACGGCGGCTTTTTATACTACTGAGGAAGGAACGAGAGAGATGAGGCTGGCACCGATGCGGTACAAGGACTATGTGTGGCCGCATAATCCGGAGACGTACACGATCACCTTCCGCCGCGCGGTGGCGGCGGCGAAAGTGCCGTTCGGACGCTACGGGATGCAGGATCTGGGACTGAGCTACCGCGTGATGGAGGGCGAGGGCGTGTTCGCGGGCGAGGGCGCCTACGATGAGTTCAAAAGGCTTGCGACGGTATTTTACGAGGGCGGCGCGGGGCTGCTGATCCATCCGGTGTGGCAGGCGTCGCGGGCATACTTCGTGAAGCTGGAGCTTGCCCAGCAGCCGCTGGAGGACTATGTGCGCTACCGCTTTGCCTTCTGGGAAACGAGCCCGCTGGATACGGCGCTGATCCGCGTGACGGGAAGCGACGGCGGAACGGCCGCGCAGCACGCGGCGGGCGGCGGAAGCTGCACCGTGCAGCGCGGCGATACGCTGTGGGGCATTGCACGGGAGAACGGCGTGACGCTGGCGGCGCTGCTGAAGGCAAACCCGCAGATCCGGAACCCAAATGAGATCACCGTGGGGGAGAAGGTGACGCTGCCGTGATGAAGGGATATGTGACCACCTGCGACGGAGAGGAATACGAGCTGCCGGTGCTGCTGAGGTGGGAGCTGTGCTACACAGGAAGCGTGCCGTGCGACAGCTTTGCGCTGCGCTGCCCCTATGAGGCGGACATGGCGGAGACGCTGCGCACCGCCGTGCGCTTTACGGCGCGTGAGGACGGAGAGGTGCAGTTTGCGGGTGTGATCGACGAATGTGGCGCGAGCTGCGGCGAGGACGGTGTGCTGCTGACGCTGAGCGGGCGCGGCATGGCCGCGCTGCTGCTGGACAACGAAGCGGAGGCTGCAAGCTACCAGTGGGCAACGACGGCGGAGATCCTGCGCAACCATGCGGAGTCCTGCGGCATCGTATGCACGGCCTGGGATGCGGCGGGTGCGCCGCGCTACCGCGTGGCGAACGGGTCGAGCCAGTGGAAGGCGGTGAACGATTTTGCGGTGCTTTACGGCGGGTTGACGCCGTACTTCCATAAAAACGGGACGATGGAGCTGACAAGAAAGCGCCGCAGCGGGAGCGTGACAATCGACAGCACGACGCCGGTGACGGCGCTGCGCTACTGCGACAGGCGCTACGGCGTAATCGCCGAGGCGCTGGTGGTGGACCGGAGAACGGGCGCGAAGCAGAGCGTGCGGAACGAGGAGTTCCTGGCGCGCGGGGGAGAAGGACGGAGAGTCTTTTATGTGCCGGCACGCAGCGGCGAGCGGAGGATGCGCTATACGGGCGAATATCAGATCAAAAAATCGAAGGAGGGCGCAGAGACGCTGAGCGTGACGGTGGCGGGACGCTTTGACGCCGCGCCCGGGGATACGGCAAGGGTGACGGGAACGAAGCTTGGCGTGACGGGCGAGTTTCGGGTGATCGAGGTGAAGCGCCGCCTCGGCGAGACGGGCGAGGCGAGCGAAGTGACGATGCAGAGGGAGTGAAAAGGAATGTGGCTATCGGGAAAGCTGGCACGGCATGAGCTGCAGGACACGGCGTCGGCCCAGGACGGGACAGTGACGATCGAGGGCGGCGAGACGGCGGTGTTCAGCAGCGGGGAGCGGCGCGAGGTGAAGACCGTCGGGCCGGGCGGATATGAATGGCTGCCGCGCAAGGGAACGGACGTGCTGGTGGTGCGCGGCGGGAGCTTCGGGGAGGAAGCCTATGCTACCGGCGAGGTGCGGGAGGCGGCGGACGGCCTTGCGCCCGGGGAGGTGCGCATCCGTTCAGCTGCGGCGGGGACGGAGATCGTGCTGCATAACAACGGGCGCATCGATATCAACGGAGTGCTGTTTATCAACGGAATGCCGTATCTGGGACTGGGAGGCTGAGAATGGAGCTGAAGATCAGAGAGCGCGACTATGTGAGCGATGGCGCGGGCGGGCTCGTGCGCGTGAGCGGAGCGGCGGAGCTTCTGGAGCGTGTGCTTTTCAAGCTGAGCGTGCGGCGGGGGAGCTATGCGCTCATACCGGAGCTGGGCAGCAGGCTGCACCTTTTGTGGCGCGAGACGCCGGAAAGACGCGCCTCGGCGGCAAAAAAGTATGTGGCGGAGGCGCTGGCGGATGAGGAAGAGCTGACGGTGAGCGGCGTGACGCTGCGGGAGCAGGGAGACCTTCTGGAACTGGAGACCGCGCTGCGCTGCGGCGGGGAGGATACGACCGTGCGCGTGACGATAGGAGGAAGATGAGCGAGGCATGGAGGAACTGAAGACGATCTATGAGCGGATGCGCGCGGCGTTTGCGCAGGAGACGGGCTTTACGCCCAACGACGGCTGCGACCTGATGGTGCGCCTGTATGCGCTGGCGAGCGAGGTGCAGGCGCTGCTGGCGCAGGCGGACTGGGTGCTGGATCAGAGCTTTCCGCAGACGGCGCGGGGAATGTATCTGGACTATCACGCACAGACGCGCGCGATCACGCGCCTCCCGGCGACCAAGGCGGAGGGCGTGCTGCGCTTTTCCGCGCCTGCTGCCGCGGCAGCGGATTATCCGGTCGAAAAGGGCAGCACGGTGATGACGGCGGCGGGCGTGCGATTTGAGACGACGGAGGCGGCGGTGCTCCGGCGCGGCAGCAGCTATGTGGACGTGCCGGCTGTCGCCGCGGAGGCGGGCGCGGACGGCAACGCGATCGCGGGAGCGGTGCACATCATGTCGGTCTATCCGGTGGGGATCACACAGTGCAGCAATCCTGAGGCCTTTGCAGGAGGGAGCGACGAGGAGAGCGACGAGGCGCTGCGTCTGCGTATTCTGGAGAGCTTCAAGCGGCTGCCGAACGGCGCGAACGCGGCCTTTTACGAGCTGGAGGCGATGGGGTTTTCCGGCGTGGCGGCGGCGAAGGCTGTGGGCCGTGCGCGCGGCATCGGGACGGTGGACGTGTACGTTTCGACGCACGCGGGCACGCCGTCCGACGAGCTGCTCGTCGAGATCGAGGCGGTCTTGCAGAAAAAACGCGAGATCGCGGTGGATGTGGAGGTCAAGGCACCGACGGAGAAGACGGTGGACATCCGCGCGGAGCTGACGGCGGAGCAGGGCTGGACGATGCAGGAGATCACCGACGCGGCGACGGCGGCGCTTCAGGCGTATTTTACCGGCGAGCGGCTGGGCGAGAGCGTGTATGCGGCAAAGCTGGCGAGCATCCTTTATGGAGTGGAGGGCGTGAAAAACTGCCATCTGCTCGGGCCTGCGGAGGATGTGGACGTGGGGGCGACAGAGCTGCCGGTGCTGGGTACGGTGACGCTGACGGAGATCGGAGAGGGTGAGGCGTAATGGGGTATTACGATTATCTGTGCACCCTTCTGGAGCCGCTGCGCATCTATCGCACGGAACGCGGGAGCATCAGCGGCGGCGAGCTGTACGCGGCGGGGAGGGCGCTGGACGGTGCACAGGAAAGACTGGAATACGCCGAACGCGAGGGGGTCCTTCCCACGGCAGAGGGAGAAGGACTCGCACGCAGGGAAAAGCTTTTTGCCCGCTGCCCGGTGAACGTTTCGACCGCGCTGCGGCGCGAGGCCATCGCGGCGCTGGAGCGCATCAACACCGACTGCTTTACGCTGGACGCGATCAACGCAACGCTGGGCGGCTGCGGTATCCGCGCGCTGGCGGAGGAGACGGAAAAGCAGGGGACGGTGAAGGTATGGTTTCCGAACACTGTGGGCGTACCGGAGGAGTTCACGCAGGTGGAGAACATCATTTTGGATATCATCCCGTGCCACCTGCTGGTGGAATTCTGCTTCCGGTATCTGACGTGGCGCGAGTGCGAGGCGCAGGGCTTCACCTGGCGGAGCGTGGAGGCGGCGGGGCACACCTGGGAGAGCTTTGAAAAGGCGGTGCCTGACGCATGACTGAGCAGGAGATGAACGTAAAGCTCACCGAGACCGAACAGCGCGCGCGGGCGAACACGCACCGCATCGAGAAGCTGGAACAGCAGCAGAAGGACCTGAATAAGCTGGTAACGGCAGTGGAGGTGCTGGCCTCGCGCGAGATGGGCGTGGAGGCGGACGTGAAGGAGATCAAGGCGGACGTGAAGACCATCACGCAGAAGCCGGGCAGACGCTGGGACGCGATGATCGACCGCGTGCTGTATGTGCTGATCGGGGCGGCGCTCTCCCTGCTGATGACAGGAGGGAGCGTATGAAAAAAAGACGGATCTGTTTTTCCAAGCTCCTGCTGCTCGTGGAGAGCGCGGTGCTGCTCTACACGACGTATGAGAGCTTTGCGCTGGCGAAGCTGGCGGTGGCGGCGGATTTTGCCGGCACGCTGCCGTGGATCGCGGCGATGGTGACGGCGGCCTGGGGCGCTTACGGGACGAGCGCGGCCTGCTACTATGGGAAGGCAAAGGCGGAGAATACGGCGGGCGGCGTGATCTACGAATCCGTCTGCCGCGGGATCGATTGCGAGGGGTGAGAAGAGCATGGAGCTGCTGAAAAAAAGACTGGCAGGGCTGATGAGCGTGAAGAGTCTGGTGACGATCGCGCTGACGGTGACGTTCTGCGTGCTGACGGTGCAGGGAAGCGTGAGCAGGGAGTTCAACACGGTGTATCTGATGGTGATCGCGTTCTACTTCGGCACACAGAACGGAAAGACAGCGGAGGAGAGCTGAGATGCGGCACAGCCGGGAAATCGGCGCGCTGCGCGCGGACGTGGCGGAAAACTGCCGCAGGCTGCTCGCGCTCGCCGAGCGCGAGGGACTGCGCGTGCTGGTGACGGAGACGGTGCGCGACGCAGCGTATCAGCAATGGCTGGCAAAGCAGGGCTATGCCGCCGCGGGCGCGGTGACACCGTCATTCCACGGAGAAAATGCAGGATTGGCGTTTGACATCTGCAAAAATGAGGCGGGGCACGAGTATGACGATCCGGCGTTCTTTGAGCGGATGGGCAAGCTGGGCAAGCGTGTGGGCTTTTCCTGGGGCGGAGATTGGAGAAGCTTTCCGGACCGGCCGCATTTTCAATGGGACGCGGGCGGGACGTACTCGGGCGCGATGGTGCGCGCGGGCCGCTATCCCCCGCCGATGCCGCCGTATGAGGAGGAAGAGATGACGCAGGAACAGTTCAATACGATGCTGGAGACCTACTACAAGGCGCAGGCGCAGCGAGCGCCCGCGGCGTGGAGCGCCGAGGCGCGCGCCTGGGCCGAGGAAACGGGGCTGATCACGGGCGACGGGACGGGAAATAAGCAGTACCGCAGCTTTGTGACGCGCGAACAGCTGGCTGTGCTCTTGCAGCGCTTTGCCGCGCAGCTGAGCGGGCGGACGGGAAAATAGAAACGGAAAAGGAGCCGGCGGGGAGACCTGAACCGCACCCCATTTGTTAGACGAGTATGATAAAATACTTGTACTAAGAAATGGGGTGTTTTCTATGCCAAAGG
>CAKTLD010000034.1 GCA_934572445.1 uncultured Oscillospiraceae bacterium | reverse complement strand
TCGCAGAAGATGGAGGTCAGCAGGGTGGCGAGGATCAGGCTGCCGACGGAGTTGATCTTGTGCTTCAGGCCGCCGAAGAGCTTCTCAATGCAGCCGCAGCGCTCGAGCGCACCGCCGTAGGCCAGCGCGACGAGGATGAGGTTGATGGTCCACATGGTGCCGTCCATACCGCCGGCCTTGGCGAGGATGGAGTCAGCGACCTCGTTGCCGGTCTCAACGCCGATACCATAGTGCAGCATGTTGAAGATGTCGCCCAGGGCGCGGGAGCCGTAGATGGAGGTGGGCTGGAAGATGATCATGAACAGCGTGGCGGTGGCGACGGAGACGGCAATGCCGACCAGGCCGGGCACACGCAGAACGCACATCACGATAACGACGATGATGGGGATGAGCAGGACAGGGGAGATGTGGAAAGCGCCGCGGAACGCGTCCTGAATGCCCTGGGCAACAGCGGGATCATACGCGCTGGTGTCGATGTTCAGACCGAAGATCGTGTAGAGCACGAGAGCGATCAGCAGGGTCGGGCCGGTGGTGGAGACCATCGCGGTCACATGATCGAACAGGCCGGTCTCGGAGACGGCGGCGGCGAGGTTGGTGGTGTCGGACAGGGGGGAGAACTTATCGCCGACATACGCGCCGGAGATGATCATACCGGCGGTGATGGCGGGATTGATGCCCAGGCCCGCGCCGATGCCGAGGAACGCAAGGCCGATGGTGGCGGTGGTGGTCCAGGAGGAGCCGCACGCCATGCCGACGATCGCGCAGAGGATGCAGCCGATGGGAAGGAAGAGCTGCGGGGTCAGCAGGTCAAGGCCGTAGACGATCAGCGCGGGGATCGCGCCGGAGGCCATGAAGCTGGCGACCAGGAAGCCGACGGTGCAGAGGATCAGGACAGCCTCCATGGAGGCGGCCAGACGCTCGATCATACCGGCGAGCATATCCTGGAAGGTGTGGCCGCAGATCACGCCGACGATGCACGCCACGATGATGGACATGACCAGCGGCAGGTGCGCGTCATGATAGCCGGATTCGGAATGACCGAGGAAGCAGTAGAGCATGAACCCGATCATTGCCACGATGGGAATCAGCGCCAGAATAAAACTGGGTTCCCGGGCGGTTTTCTTTTCGTTTGCCATTGTTTGTACCTCTCTCTTATAAAAATACTTGGTCCGACTCATGGGCGGCATGCGCCGCCTTCCCCGCGGCAGACCGGAGCACAGACGCATCGGGGAGATGCGCTCCTGCGGAGGGGTCCCGCAGGCAAACAGGCAGGTACGGAGGTGCGCGGCCCCGTCGGGCAAACGGGTTCTTGCATCGCCGCGATCCCATTCCAGTCTATTTGTGAACTAATTGTAACATACACATTCAGCAAAAGCAATAAAAATCGACATGGGCCCCTAAATTTTTTATGCAATCTGGCTATATCGAGGTGTCGTGATGCTGCACTGTTATACTCACATAGTAATTTGATAAAGCGGCAGGCGGCAAAAAACGGGCGCCTCAGCGCCCGTTGATCCGCCGGTTCTACGTTTCTTCCTTCAGCCGTTCCAGCAGCAGGCGGTACCCGTCGCCGCCGTAGCAGAGGCACTTGTTCACGCGTGTGATGGTCGTGGAGGAGACGCCGATCTTCTGCGAGATCTGCGTGAAGGTCTTCCCTTCGCTCAGCAGCGTGGCCACCTGAAAGCGCTGGGACATGGCCTCGATCTCGCTGAAGGTGCACAGATCGTCAAAGAAGCGGTAGCACTCCTCTTCGGTTTTGAGAGACAGGATCGCCTTGAACAGATGATCGGTCTCCTCGCTCTTCATTTTACTTTCGTACATCCAACGTTCCTCCTGTCAGCAGTCAAAAGCGGCAGGCGGAGCCTGCCGGTGTGACGGTCCATCGTCGGCAGGGCGCCGCGCGGCGCCCGATACTTTTATACTTTACTATGGTAACAAAAAGCGCCTGTTCCGTCAAGGGCAATTCGCGCTTTTCCCGCGAATTGTTGATTTTTAAGGTTTTGCCGTCCGGTTTTCTAAAAAAATAATTTTCTCGCCGGTAAAAAGCGCAAATCGCTGGTATTTGGGCGCAGCCTTTGCTATACTAAGGCCAAAAGCGGCGTGTTTCCTGCGTTTTTTGCCCGCGGCGCTTGACATTTCCCGCTCCGTACCGTACAATAGCCTGCATCCACACCGATACGCTGCTGTGCCACTGCGGTGCAGTACGCTGTCCATACATCACAACAGGAAAGGACACTCACTATCATGGCAACGATCAAAGCTCACACCTTATCCGGCTTTATGGAGCTGCTTCCCGCGCAGCAGACGCAGATGGAGCGCCTGATGGAGGTGCTGCGCTCGTCCTACGGCGTTTACGGCTTCACCCCGCTCGACACACCCATTATTGAGGCGAGCGACGTGCTGCTGGCCAAGGGCGGCGGCGAGACCGAAAAGCAGATCTACCGCTTCTCCAAGGGCGACAGCGACCTTTCGCTGCGTTTCGACCTGACGGTCCCTCTGGCGAAATACGTTGCCCTGCATTATGCCGACCTTGCTTTCCCGTTCCGCCGCTTCCAGATCGGCAAGGTCTATCGCGGCGAGCGCGCGCAGCGCGGCCGCTTCCGCGAGTTCTATCAGGCAGATATCGACGTCATCGGCGACGGCGAGCTCGACATCACGAACGACGCCGAGATTCCCGCCATCATCTATACCGTTTTCTCCCGCCTCGGCCTGTCCCGTTTCCAGATCCGCATCAACAACCGCCGCATCCTGAACGGCTTCTATGCGATGCTAGGCCTTTCCGACAAGTCCGGCGATATCATGCGCACCGTCGACAAGATCGAAAAGATCGGCCCCGACCTCGTGCGCGCGATTTTGGTCGACGACTACGCCATCGAGGGCGAAAAGGCGGACGAGATCCTCGCTTTCATCGGCATCAAGGGCACGAATGAAGAGGTGCTCGCTTCTCTTGAACAGTACCGCGGCCGCAATGAGATGTTCGACCAGGGCCTCGACGAGCTGACGACCGTCGCCAAGTACCTCGGCGCGTTCGGCGTGCCGCAGGAGAACTTCGCGGTCGACCTGACCATCGCGCGCGGCCTCGACTACTACACCGGCACGGTGTACGAGACGACGCTGCTCGACCACCCCGAGATCGGCTCGGTCTGCTCCGGCGGCCGCTACGATAACCTTGCCGAATACTATACGGACCGCAAGCTCCCCGGCGTTGGCATTTCGATCGGCGTAACGCGTCTTTTCTACGTTCTCGGTGAGCAGGGCCTGCTCAACGGCGACGTCTGCACCGCGCCGGCGGATGTGCTCATCCTGCCGATGACCGAGGACTTGAGCGAGGCCATCTCGCTGGCGACCGACCTGCGCGCCGCGGGCGTCAGCACGCAGATCTATACGGAGAAGAAGAAGTTCAAGGCCAAGATGAACTATGCCGACAAGATCAAGGTCCCGTATGTCTACTTCCTCGGCGAGGATGAGATCACCGCGGGTCTCGTCTCCTGCAAGAACATGCGCACCGGCGAGCAGGTCAAGCTTCTCCGTGCGGAAGCGGTTGCTGCCGCGAAGAAGTTTGTTGAGGAAGACCGCAGCAAACCGGTCATTTGTGAAAAGTAAAAAAGTGGCAGCCCGAAGGGGCTGCTTCTTTTTTGGGTTCCTGCAAGGGAACAGAGGCTTTCCGCGCACAGCGCAGAGGGATATGCCGCCTGAGAGCGGCAGAGGCAAAGGGGATATTCTCTTTCGCGAAAGAGAATATCCCCTTTGCCGCGTTCCCACACAGTGTGGGGAACAATGATGCAGCGCTGTCGCGCTGCGATAAAATCCCCGCGCCCTGTGGGCGCGAAAAAAGGCAGCCTTTCGGCTGCCAATTTTTTAATCCACGGTGCGCATAAAGCTCGTCGCGCCCTTCTGGAACCGCACGTCCAGCTTCACGCGGTCGGCGCGCATATAGCTCGTGGTGTATTCGTAGGTGTGGCCGTTTTCGGTCGTGGTGCGGCGCTGATGGAAAAACGCCGCCGAGCCGGGCGCGCAGTGCAGAAGCTTGGCTTCGTGCGGTGCGAGCACGACGGCCTCGTAGGTGTCGGACGCGGAAAACGGGATCACGCCCACATGGTAGAGCAAGCTGTAGAAGCTGTGCGTTTCCAGCAGCTCGCGCGTCAGATTCGGGTAGATATACTCGGGATAGTACGACGTTTCAAGGATCAGCGGCTCGCCGTCCACATTGCGTACGCGCGTAAAACGGTAGACCTTCACGCCGTTTTCCAGTCCCATCAGCTCCACGATCTTTGGACTGGGCGTGATGACCGCAAAGTCCACCAGCGTGGACGACGGCGTTTTGCCCAGCTGGGAGATCTCTGTCGTGAACGAATACTGCACGCCCTTGCGCCGCGTGTTCGGGTCGGTGACAAACGTGCCCTTGCCGCGCTTGCGTACGACATAGCCCTCCTCCTCGAGCGCGCCGATGGCCTGGCGCACGGTGTTGCGGCTGATGTCGTAGGTGCGGCACAGCTCCGCCTCGCTGGGCAGGAGATCGCCGACCTTGAGCGCGCCGGCGGTGATGCTGCGCTTGATGATGCCCATGAGCTGAGAATAGAGAGGGATCTCACTGTCGAGCGACAGGGGATTCCTTAAGATCGGATTATCTTCCATGTCGGTCACCCTCCCAAGGTGCATTGTTTTGGAATATTCCGATTGTACCACATACTTTTAAAATGTTCCAGTACATATTTCTGCTTTTCTTATGAGAAAAAGGAGGGGAATCCCCCTCCTTTTCGTCATAGTCCGCGTTTTACCAGCCGATCGTCCGTCCGACCCAGCCGTCGTCTGTTTTGGTGATGGCACATGCTGTCGTGCGCTCGAGCGCACCGGCCGGCACGTCGGGGTCGCTGCCGCGGTAATCGACGGTGCTGCCCGCCATGTTCATGCCGCGGGCGTAGTCCGTCTCGGGCACAAAGATGGTCGTCATCACAAAAGCCTCCGTGTAGGGGCCGAAGTCGCCTGCCTCGCGCTCGGAGAGCGTGCGCTGCCCGTCCGGCTCAATGCTCGTCTTGACATAAGTGAAGCGGGAGGAGCTGCCGCTCGTGACGCGCAGATGGACCGCTTCGCTGGCGGCCGCCCACTGCTGCGCGGCCTCCTGCCAGGTCTGGCCGCTGTCGGGGATGGGCGCGAGCTGCGCTGTAAGGGCGTTGAGCTCCGCGTCATCGTACAGCAGGCGGAAGATGCCCCACACGCGGCCTTCCGCATAGGTGGAGGCCTCCAGCAGATACTGTTTTCCGGACGGCGAGGACTGCGTATCGGTCAGAAGAAGGAAGTTGCCGCCCCCGCTGCTTGCCGTCTCGAGGCTCCAGCGTCCGCAGACGGTGCTCAGCCGCTCTATGCCCGTCTCGTCTGTGGGGAACTCGTCAGCCGGCCGCTCCTCCCACGAGAGGTCCTTCAGCGCATAGACAAAGTGGGCGCGGTTGGGCCGTTTATAGCTGTCATAGCTGCCGCCGAAGCCCGCATTTCCCGTGTCGAGGGTCAGGACAGCGCTCAGGTTCGTGTCGCTCAGCAGTGTCAGCGCATCGCCGAGAGCCTCGGCGGCGGTGATCTCCGCGGCGGGATCTGCCGTATCCCAGTTCACATGGAAGCTGTCCGCCATGGCCTCCAGCTCCTCCGACTCCATTGCGGTCTGCCGGTCATGGAGCCAGCCCCATTTGTTTTCCGCACTGCCGTCGTAGAGCCAGTGCAGCTCCAGCTCGTAGCAGGTGTCGTCCGGGGCCTTGCAGATGCGGATGACCGTGTTGCTCAGGCCCTCGTGCGTTGCAAAGCGCCAGCCGTATATGGTCTGCTCGCCCGTATACCCTCCGGCGGTCCATTCCGCCGCCGCCTCATCCGGGCTTTCCTCGCGGTGGCGGATGCTGAAGGTGGAGTCCGTGGGGTACTGCGAGTACCAGTTTTCGCCCTCGTCCCAGTTCCAGCCGGACACCGGCACATAGTACCAGTAGCTGCCGTTGCCCGAGACGAGCCGCGCGGGCACGGTGACGGCGTTTCCGTAGCCGTCGGCGATGCTCGTGCTGTCGAGCAGGTTGGGAATGAGCATCTTCGGCAGGCCGAGCCCCGCATAGTCGATGTAAAAATCGTGCAGGTAATACTTTTCCTCGCCGCTGTAATTGCATCCGTTATACCACAGCCCGTCGTTGCCGGCGTAAGTGCCGATGATCTGATAGCCGGTCTTCTCGCCGCTGGTGTAGTGCAGGACGGTGAGATAGTGCGTCCAGTTCTCGTTGAGATATCCGTCATCCGTCAGCGCTTGCCCGCCGACGACATCGATCTGCACGCCCGCTTCGTTCGTGGGCCTCATTTCATAGTTGAAGTACCACAGCTCCAGCACCGTGTGCTCGGGGGAGAGGTTGCCGAGCGAATCGCCCAGTTCGAGCCGCGTCACGCGCACGTCGGCAACCGTGTCCTGGATCGCCTTAGAGCCGTAGTCGCTGTTTTCGGACGAGTAGTAGGTCATCGTGTCATTTTTGAGGGTTTTTACACACGCGGCGGCGTAGTCGTCCATCGAGGCGTAGATCGTGTCGTCCTCCTTTTCCAGCCGGTAGACCCAACGGATACGGTCGGTATCCCCGGGAAAGGCGTCGCCGCCGTCGAAGTGATAGCCGATGCACAGATACAGCGTGCCGTCCTCCTGCTTCAGCAGAAAGGCGAGGTTCGGCGCGGCATCAGGGTCATGATCGTCGAAGTTGTCCGGCAGCTGCGCGCGCCACGCGGCCTTGTTGTCGCTGCGCAGTGCGTCCAGGTCCGGCAGCAGGGTGCCGTCAAAGTTTTCCTGCGTCAGCGTGACGGATTCCATCGGCGAGAAGACCATTACCGTGCCGGCATGTGTCAGCGCGACCATTTTGACGCCGTCCGCTTGTGAAAGCTGAACAGAGGTGCTGCTGATATTGGAAAGGGGAGGGAAGCTTTCTCCAATCGTGAGCTCTGGATTTTCCAGTACAAATACGAGATGATAGCGCGAGCCGTCGAACGGCGCGGCCGATGCGTCCCTGCTGCCCCAGCTGACGGCGCAGCCCGCCGTCAGCGTCAGCGCCAGCACGAGGGCCACAATGCCGAGGCCGCGCTTTTTCTGCGCGCCGAGGACGTTCGTGATGCGCCGCTTGAGGCGCTCGACCGTCCCGCCGAAGCAGGTCGTCGCGGGCAGCGCCCGCACATGGGACTGGACGGCTGCAAGGAGCGTGCGGCTGTAGGCCGCGCGCTCGGCGCGGTCAAGCCCATCGGTCGCCGCGCTGTCGCAGGCAAGCTCGATGTCCTCGTCCGCCTGACGGAGCATGAGGTACACAACGGGGTCAAACCAGTGCATCGCGTTCGCCGCAAGCAGCACGAGCTTTAAGAGCATGTCGCGCCGCTTCAAATGGCACAGCTCATGGCGCAGAATGTAGCGAAGGTCGTTTAAGTCATAGCCCTCGTGCGGCAGCAGGAGCGTGGGGCGGAAAAGGCCTGTGACGGCGGGCGTGGAGATGGCCTCGCAGACGAACATCTCCGGCGCGGTCACATTGAGGGAGCGCGCGGTATCTTGCAGCAGCGCGCGGTAGTCGCCGCGCGTCACGCCGCTGCGCCAGCGGCGCACCGTGCGGCGGAAGCGGACGTAAGATACGCCCTGGCAGAGGAGAAACGCCGCCGCGCCGGCAAGGTAGCCGTAAAATAAGATCGTTGTGACGGGAATGTAGCGCGTGGCCTTCTGCGCGGGGTCGGTTACGGGGCGGGCGATGATGCTGTCGCGCACCTGCGTGCTCGTCTGCCCGCTTTTTTCGGCCATGTCGCCGAACAAATGGTCGGTCGACTGAATGGTGGTTTTATCCGTGCCGACGAAGAGCGTGTAATCCTGCGGGGGAGCGGCCTGCACGGGCGCGTCCTTCACCGAAAAGTCGACGGGGAAGAGCAGAAACGCCGCGAGCGCCAGCCACAGCCAGCAGCGCGCCTTGGCGCGGTAGCGCTCGCGCCAGAGGGGCTTGCTCACGAGCATGAGCAAGATGGCGAGCGCGCCGAGCAGCGAGGTTTTCAAGAGATTCAGCAAAAACTGTTCCATGGCGATCCTCCTTTTTTCGATCATCTGTCCGTTAGCGGCTCATATCGTCCAGAAACTGCCGCAGCTCGTCGATCTCGCGCTGCTCGAGCGGCTGCTCGGCGTTCAGCGCCGCCATAAAGCTGCCCAGCGACCCGCCGTAAAGCCGCCGGAGCACGCTGCGGCTCTCCTGCTCCAGATAGCGCTCCTTTGAAACAAGCGGCGTGTAGAGATTGTTGCGCCCTTCGCGGCGGCTCGTGAGAAAACCCTTTTCGCAAAGGCGCGTGAGGTAGGTGTTCAGCGTGTTGGCGCTCCAGCCGTGGCTGGAAAGCGCGCCCTCGATATCAGCGCGGCTCACCTCTCCCTCCTTGGTCCAGATGGCCTGCATCACGGAAAGCTCCGCGTCCGGCAGTCTCTTTCTCTCTTCCATGCGTGCGTCCTCCTTGTGCTCCCGCGCGGGTATCGCGCGATATACTACAAATGTCGTTGATTTATATATACTATATTTGTAGTACTTTGTCAAGCAAAAAAGAAGACCTCGGGAGAGGTCTTCTTTTTTAAGGTTCAGCGGTGTCTCAGCACTTCTCGAAGATCGTGGCAACGCCCTGTCCGCCGCCGATGCAGAGGGTGGCAAGACCCTTCTTGGCGTCGGGGCGCTTGAGCATTTCGTGCAGCAGGGTGACGATGATACGAGCGCCGGAAGCGCCGACGGGGTGGCCGATGGAGATCGCGCCGCCGTTGACGTTGACCTTGCTCATGTCGAAGCCGAGCTCACGGGCGACGGCAATGGACTGCGCGGCAAACGCCTCGTTGGCCTCGACGAGGTCGATGTCGTCGATGGTCAGGCCGGCCTTCTGCATGGCCTGACGGGAAGCGGGCACGGGGCCGACGCCCATGATCTTCGGGTCGACGCCGCCCTGGCCCCAGCTGACGAGCTTGGCCATGGGCTTGAGGTTGTACTTCTTCACGGCCTCGCCGGAAGCGAGGACGATGGCGGCAGCGCCGTCGTTGATGCCGGAGGCGTTACCGGCGGTGACGCGCTGGACGTGCTTCTTGGTATCGGCTTCGTGGATGCCGGTGGGCTCGAAGGTGTGGACGATCTCGTCCTCAACGCCCTCGGGGCCGACGGGGAACGCGCCGCGCAGCTTGGCAAGACCCTCGACGGTGGAACCGGCGCGGGGGAACTCGTCCTTCTTGAACTCGACGATCTCCTTCTTGACCTTCACGGGGACGGGGACGATCTCGTCGTCGAAACGGCCGGCCTTCTGCGCGGCCTCGGTCTTCTGCTGGGAGGCAGCGCCGAAGGCGTCGAGCTCTTCGCGGGTGATGCCCCAAACATCGCAGATGTTCTCGGCGGTGGTGCCCATGTGGTAGTTGTTGAACGCATCCCACAGGCCGTCCTTGATCATGGTGTCGACGAGCTTCTTGTCGCCCATGCGAGCGCCCCAGCGCTCATCGAAGGAAGCGAAGGGAGCGGCGCTCATGTTCTCGGTGCCGCCGCAGACGATGATGTCAGCGTCGCCGGCGAGGATGGCGCGGCCAGCCTCGATGACGGACTTCATGCCCGAGCCGCAGACCATGCCGACGGTGTAGGCGGGGACGGAATAGGGAAGGCCCGCGCCGACGCAGACCTGACGGGCGACGTTCTGGCCGAGACCGGCGGTCAGGATGCAGCCGAACATCACTTCATCGACGTTCTCGGGAGCGACGTTCGCGCGCTTGAGGGCTTCCTTGACAACGATGGAGCCGAGCTCAGCGGCGGGGGTGTTCTTGAGGGAACCGCCGAAGGAACCGACAGCGGTACGGCAGCAGTTGACGACGTACAATTCTTTCATTTGACTTCTCCTTTAACATTTGTAGATCCGGACGAAAGTTCCGATTTTCTTCGAGTTTGATTATACACAGGGGAAAATGAAAAATCAACTGCAAAGTAATGAAAAATGTGTGAAATTTTGATTTATTTCTTTCATTTCGTTAACTAATTAACAAAAATGCAGCACAAACTGCATCATGCTGCCCGTTTGCCCCATGACGTGCAGGACATAACGGCAAAGGGCCACCCTCTCCGGCAGCGGATGGCCCTTTTTGGCAGCATTGCGTGCGGCGATCAGCCCTGTGCCTGTGCGGCCAGAATGGCCTCGTAGATGCTGCGCGCGTCGAGCTTGTCGTATTCCTCGCTCGTCACGATCTCGGCTTTGCCGATCTCGGCGGTGATGAGATCGCTGAAATAGTCCTCGCGCACGGATTCAGCCGCGGCGGCCTCATCCAGCGGCAGACGCAGCAGGATATGGTAGCCGAATTCGCTTTCCACGATCCCGCTGATCTCACCCTCGCCCAGGGCGTAGGCCGCGTCCTCGAACTCCTGCACCATCGAGCCGGTGGTGAAGGTGTAGCCTGTGGGATAGGCCGCGCGGCCCGTGTCCTCGCTGTACTCGTCGGCGAGAGAGGCAAAGTAGGAGACGATATCGTCGCCGGTGTAGGCGTTGAGCTTTGCGGCAATCTCCTCGGCCAGTGCCTTCTTTGCGGCGATCTCCTCATCACTCAGCGCTTCGCCTGTGGTCAGATCCTTCGTCGCCAGCAGGATGTGATCGGCGGAGATGTAGCCCTGACCGGCGGCGTAGACGGCAAGATCCGCCTGCGAAGCGTAGAGGGGGCTCCCCTCGGTCGTGTAGAGCAGATAGAGGTTCTGATAGAGGTAATTGGTGCGGAGGATGCGGTCATAGGTCTCGCGGCGGATGCCGAGCTTGGCGATCTCAGCCTCGTAGGCCTCCTCGCTGCCGTACTGCTCGATGTAGTCCGCATCGCTCTGGGCCATGGCGTCCTTTTGATCAGCCGTGAGCTGCGCGCCATAGGTCTCAGCCATGTTTTCCAGTACCAGCTGCTGCTTGACGGATGCGAGCACATCCTGCTTGACGTAGTCGCTCACGCTTACGCCGTCGGTGAGGACATAGTCCCAGTCGAGCGCCGAGCCCGTGTAGTACTGCATGAAGTTGTTGAGGTACGAGGCGTCGTAGCCGATCCAGTAGGCCACAAGGTCCGCACTCGCGCCGTTGCCGTCCACGGAGGCGACAACAGCGTCGGGCGAAACGCCGCATACGTCATAGGTCATGCCCTCCTGCATCGTGCCGGCGGAAAAGCCGCCCGCGGGGGAGAGCGTGACCACCGCAAAGGTGAGCGCCGCGGTGATGGCCGCCGCGCCGAGGAACGATAAGATCCGTTTTTTCAGCATGGTATTACCCCTTCTTTTCTGTTTCTTCCTTATTGACACGCAGGTCGTTGACCAGCGTTAAGGCCGTGTCGAGCGCGTCCTCATTCGGTGCGAGGCGCAGGAGAAGCTTTGGCTCCGCTCCGGCGGAGAGCGTCAGGCGGCGCTTGTTTTTCGGCAGTGAGCAGAGAAGCATCACCGCGCTTACCGGTACGGCGTCCGCTCCGGCAAAGGTGAGGGTGATCTCACTGCCGCGCTGGGTGATATCACACACGCCGATGCGCTCCGCCTCCGCGCGCAGCAGCGCCACGTCGATGAGTCTCAGCACCGGCTGCGGCGGCTCGCCGTAGCGGTCGATGAGTTCGTCGAGCAGCTCCTGCGACTGCTCCGCTGTGTGCAGTGCCGCGATGCGGCGGTAGATATCCATGCGCTGCTCGCCGGAGGGGATGTACGTCTCCGGCAGATTGGCCGATACCGTCAGGTCCGCCGAACACTCGGTGCGAGGCACGGCTTTTTCGCCGCGCTGTTCGAGCACGGCCTCTTCCAAAAGCTGCAAATACATGTCGTAGCCGACGCTCATCATATAGCCCGACTGCTCAGGCCCCAAAAGATTGCCCGCGCCGCGAATTTCCAGGTCGCGCATCGCGATGCGGAAGCCTGAGCCGAACTCCGCGTATTCGCGGATGGCGGTCAGCCGCTTGGCGGCGACCTCGGTGAGGATCTTGCCCGCGCGGTAGGTCATGTAGGCATAGGCTCTTCTCGCGCTGCGGCCGATGCGGCCGCGGATCTGATGCAGCTGGGCGAGGCCGAGGCGGTCGGCGTCCTCGATGATGAGGGTGTTGACGTTCGGAATGTCGATGCCCGTTTCGATGATGGTCGTGCAGACGAGCACCTGAAGCTCCCCGTCCGATACCTGCTGCATCACGGAGGACAGACCCTTTTCGTCCATCTTGCCGTGCGCCACGCCGATGGCGACGTTCTCACCGAGCAGCTTTTTGAGCTGGGCCGCGCAGCGGTCGATGGTCTCCACGCGGTTGTGCAGGTAGTAGACCTGCCCGCCGCGGGCGAGCTCGCGCCGGATAGCGTCAGCGATGACGCCCCAGCTGTGCTCGAGCACATACGTCTGCACCGGCTGGCGGTCGACGGGCGGCATTTCGATGGTGGACATATCGCGGATGCCTGAGAGCGCCATGTTGAGCGTGCGGGGGATGGGCGTTGCCGAGAGCGTCAGTGTGTCCACCTGACGAGAGAGCTCCTTGAGCTTTTCCTTGTGCGTCACGCCGAAGCGCTGCTCCTCGTCGATGACAAGAAGGCCGAGGTCCTTAAAGTGCAGGCTTTTTTGCAGCAGCGAGTGCGTACCAATCAAAAGATCGATCTTTCCCTGCGCCGCGTCCTGCAGGATCTGCTTCTTCTGCGTCGGCGTTTTGAAGCGTGAAAGCACTTCAATGCGCACGGGAAACGAGCGGAAGCGGTTGATGGCCGTCGCGTAGTGCTGCTGGGCGAGCACGGTGGTCGGCACTAAGATGGCCGCCTGCTTGCCGTCGAGCACGCACTTCATCACGGCGCGCAGCGCGACCTCCGTTTTGCCGTAGCCGACGTCGCCGCAGAGCAGGCGGTCCATCGGCGTGCGCCGTTCCATGTCCGCCTTGATCTCGGCGATGGCGCGCAGCTGGTCGTCGGTCTCCTCATAGTCGAAGGCGTCTTCAAACTCCTTCTGCCACGGGGAGTCGGGCGAGAAGGCGAAGCCCGGGCGGCGCTGGCGCTCGGCGTAGAGCGCAATAAGCCCCTTGGCGAGGTCCTTGGCCGCGGCGCGCGCCTTGCTCTTGGCGCGCGACCAGTCCGTGCCGCCGAGCTTACTGAGCTTCGTGCGTATCTGGCCGTCCTCGTCTTCGCCGTGGCTGCCGATGTATTTCGACACCAGGTCGAGCTGCGTCGCGGGGACGTACAAACTGTCGTTGCCCGCGTAGCAGATCTTGATATAATCCTTGTCCACGCCGTCCACGCGCATGCGCTCAATGCCCGCAAAGCGGCCGATGCCGTGATGCACATGCACCACGAGGTCGCCGGGGGAAAGGTCTTCATAGGACCGCAGCGCGGCGCGCGCGGATGTCTCCTTCTTTGGCCGCGCCTTCGCGCGCTTGCCGGAGAGGGGAGCGGTCAGCTGGCCCTCTGTCAATATGACCAGCTTGAGCTGCGGATATTCGCTGCCGGCGCTCAGCGCGCCGAGGCCGATGACGGTCTCGCGCGGGGCGGGCAGGCGTTCGTTCATCAGGTCGAGCCGCGCGCGGAGCCCGCGCTCGTCGAGCAGACGCTGAAGGTTTCTTGCGCGCGTTTCATTGCCGCAGAGTACCAGCACGCCGCAGCCGGCGTCCAGATACCGTTCCATATCGCCCGCGGCGGTCTCCAGACTGCCGCCGTAGGACGGCAGCGAGCGCGCGTTCATGCTGAGGATGGCTTTCGGTGAGAGCAGATTGCGCGAGGTCGGAAGTGAATCGAGCAGCACCGACGCAAAATCGCCGAGCCGCGCGGCAAACGTCTCCTCGCTCAGCGCGAGCGCGGCAAAATCGCCGCACAGAACGCCCTCTTCGATCAGGGGCTTTATGTCCTCGGAAAGCTCCCAGTGGTAGTTTTTGCATCGTTCCAGCACGCGCATCCCGTCGCTCACGACGGCCAGCGTGTCGGGCGCGAGATAGTCGAGCGCGCTGACCTCCGAGGGATAGCACGCGGCCAGGTACCGGTCCATGCCGCCGAGCGGCAGGTCATTCGAGAGCCGCTCGATGTCGCTGCGCAGTGTTTGGACGATGGGGCTGTCCTCGGCCTTTTTCGCAAGGCGCTTCGCCGCGTGCTCCATGCGTGCGAGCATCGCGCTCTGCCCGCCCTCGGACAGCGCGGGCAGCACCTCTGCCGCGGGCAGCACAGTCAGCCTTTGGATGTTCTGCGTGCGGCGCTGGGTCGTCACATCGAATTCGCCCATTGCGTCGACCTCGTCGTCGAAAAACTCGACGCGCACAGGCGCGCTCAGCGGCGACCAGATATCAAGGATGCCGCCGCGCAGGGCGAACTGGCCCACACCCTCGACCGTTTCGGCGCGCGTGTAGCCGCTTGCGGTCAGCCTGACGGAAAGCGCCCGCAGGTCGAAGCGCGCGCCGAGCGTGACCTCCGTCACCGCGCCGCGCAGCGTGTCGGGCGGGAGCGTGCGCTGCATCAGCGCGTCCGCCGTGGCGACGAGAAGCGCTGTCCCGCCGAGGGCCAGACGGCACAGCGTGCCGATGCGCTGCTGCTCCCAGCCGTGCGAGGCCGCCACGCGGTCACGCAGCTGCCATTCGCGCGCGAAAAGCACGCTCACCTCTTCGCCCAGCAGGGCGTTCAGGTCGGCGGCCATGCGGCTTGCCTCGCTTTCATCCGCGCAGACGACGAGCAGCGGCCGCTGCGTCTCCTGCCGGATGGCCGCGGCGAGCTGCGCGCGGTGTACGCCCGAAAGGCCGGATACCGCGGCGGGACAGCGGCCCGCGTCCAGATCGAGCAGCAGCTCGCGCACCTCGGGCAGCGCCGCGAGCGCGCGGTTCAGCTCCGTCATTCCCTGCGCCATACCGGTATCCCTCCCTCCGCAACGCATAAAAGGGCGCAGACTGCCCCGCAGGGGGGTGTCTGTACCCACAACACAGCAAATGAATTTCCTCCGGCAAATATATCACGCCGGAGGAAAAAAGTAAATGTAAGAATTGTGAATTTGTGCCGTGCTCAATTGAATTTGTTCTGCGCGGCGTTCACGCCGCTCGTGATGATGCACTCCGCCGCGCCGAGCGCACGGTCGAGCGCCTCGTCCACCACCTTGCGTTCCTGCGCCGTAAACGGCCCGATGACCCAGTCGACAAGGTCGTGCTCCGGCGCGCCGACGCCGACCTTCACGCGCGGGAAAGCGTCGGTGCCGAGATGGGCGATGATGTTTTTGAGCCCGTTGTGCCCGCCCGCGCTGCCGCTGCCGCGCACGCGGATCTTGCCCAGGGGCAGGGAGACGTCGTCGGAGATGACGATGACATGGTCGGCGGGGATTTTATAGAAGCGCGCCGTCTCGCCCACAGCCTCGCCGGAGAGGTTCATGTAGGTCTGCGGCATCATCAGAAGCACGCTCGCCCCGCCAAATTCAATGACCTCGGTGAGCGCGCGGAAGCGCAGCCGGTTGCAGCGGAGATCGCGCTTGTCGATCAGCCGCTCCGCGGCCATAAAGCCGATGTTGTGGCGGGTGTTTTCGTACTGCCTGCCGTAGTTGCCCAGGCAGACGAGCAGCCATTCCGGCGGCCCTTTTTTCTTGAAAAACATGCGGTTGCTCCTTGCTTGTCCCCTGCGGGGGGGGGTACTTTTGAAACAGCGTAACACGGCGGACGGTAAATTGCAACCGCAATTTATGCGGCGGCGTTTCGTCGTACCTGTTCCGCACAGGCGCGGAACAAGGGGGGTATTCTCTTCAGAAAGAGAATACCCCCCTTATTTTGCGTGCAGCGCTTGCGCTGCTTTTTCCAGTCCCCGGCGGGGAACAAATTTTTAGTTGAACAGCTTCGCGATGGAGATCTCCTGATAGGTGCGCTCGATCGCCTCGGCGAACATCGGCGCAACGGTCAGGTACTTGATGCGGGCCTTGGCCAGCGTCGCCTCATCCACGGGTGCGGGGATGGTGTCGAGCAGGGCGAGCTCGATGATGTTGCTGTTCTCCAGACGCTCGAGCGCGGGGCCGGAGAGCACGCCGTGGGACGCGCAGGCATAGACCTTCTTCGCGCCGCCGACCTCAACGAGCGCCTTGGCGGCGTTGCAGAGGGAGCCGGCGGTATCGACCATATCGTCGAAGAGGATGCACTCCTTGCCCTCAACGTCGCCGATGACGTTCATGACCTCGCACTGGTTGGCCTTCTGGCGGCGCTTATCGACGATGGCGAGGTTCATGTGCAGCTTCTGGGCGAAGGT
>CAKTLD010000033.1 GCA_934572445.1 uncultured Oscillospiraceae bacterium | reverse complement strand
CTTCACTGTGCCCCTGCCCTCGATGGGGTAGACCACGTCATAGCGCGAGGTGTGCGTCGGGCCGTAGGCCATCTCCTCGAGCTCTTCCTTTGTCTCGGCATAGGCGATACATTTGCACTTTTTCAGCGCTGCCGCCACCTCCGGCGCGAGATCGAACTTTTCAAAATACTGATCTGTATACATCACAATTACCTCCCTTTGACGCTTTCCGTCGTATCCGGACATGGTATCGGCCGGCTTGTCACAGCCTGCGATCATATTGTTACAAACAAATGGTACATTCGGTACTATTTGAATTATATATTCATTGGGACAGAAATGCAAGAACATATTTTTCTTCTTTCGCGCTGCGCGGCGAGACACCAGGGATCTGCACCGGAGGCACCGCGTTCGGGATCGGCGCAGGAAACTTACTGCGCGACGGCTCCTGCTCACGGAGCAGCGTGCCGTGGAGTATGTTTCACTTCTCAGCGGCGCGGACCTCGGCGTGCTCGTCTGCGGCGGTGTGTGCGATGACCTCGGCACGGAGGGAGAACTGACGGCGGAGCCGCCCGTGATCGCGGACTTTGTGTCCGGTTAGAGTGAGCTGGGCTTCGACACGGTGTTTGCTGTGGACAAGGCGGGGGAGCGATATGAGCTGTCGCCTGCCGCGCTGCCGGCATTTGCCGCAGACCGGATAAACGTGATGCCGGTCCGTCAGTTTAAGCCCTGTTTAACAAGCGTTTATACGGTGTTTTATGGGTTCCCTTACAATGACCTTGTTCATTGTAAGGGAACTCATTTTCTATATCGAATCGGAGGAATCCAGTATGCGTGAGATTATCATGAAGAAAAACTATGCTAAGGCTTTTAAAACAGTCATCCTTCTTGCGGTGGCTCTGGCGGTCGTGACGGCCGTTGCCATCCCGCTGAGCCTGTCGCAGCAGATCAGCGACCTGTCGAGCCTGGAGCAGACGAAGCAGGAGCAGACGGTAAATCAGAACGGCGTGCGCGATGAGCATCACGACCGTGAGGAAGCGTGGAAGGGAAGAATCACGCCGCTTTCCGCCGTCAACTACGCGGTTATCGGCGGCGCGGCGGTGCTCTGGCTGGCGCTCGGCCTTTACTACTGGCTGCTCGTCGTCGCGTGGCTCTATAAAAGCGCCGTGAACGAGGGTATGAACAAATCCCTCTGGCCGATTTTGGGCCTTTTTACAAATCTGCTTGCAGTTTTCCTTTTTATGATCGTGCGTGACGATCCCCGCCGCGCGAAGGCGGCCAACGCATGAACAAATACCAGACCCTCGCCGCCAACACCGCGCTCATCAGCATCGGGACATTCGGTTCAAAAGTGCTCGTGTTCCTGATGGTACGCTTTTACACCGGATATCTCACTCCCGCAGAGTACGGCACGGCGGACCTCATCACGCAGACGGCGAATCTGCTTATTCCGCTCGTCTCGCTCGATGTGACGGAGGGGATGTTCCGCTTTGCGGCAGACAGGCGCGAGCAGCGCGCGGACGCCTTCTCTGCGGGCGTTTACACGGTGCTTTTCGGCTCGGCGGTACTGATTCTCGCGCTGCCGCTGCTGCGTGTGCTCGCGGGAAGCCGGCAATTCGGACTGCTTCTGGCCGCGTTCATCATTGCCGCCTGCGCCCACGCGCTGTGCGCGCAGTTCATCCGCGCGGAGGGCCACACCACGCTCTACGCCGTGCAGGGACTATTCAACACCGCGCTCTATATCGCGTTCAACGTGCTGTTCCTTACGGTGTTCCACTGGGGCGTGATGGGCTATCTGCTCTCCACCGTTGTGGCCGATCTGCTGAGCGCGCTGTTTCTCACCTGCAAGGAAAAGCTCTGGCGGCAGTTTCGTTTGGCACCGAGCAGCGTGCTGTGGCGAAAGATGCTCGCCTACTGCGTGCCGCTCATCCCCGCGGCGATCTTCTGGTGGATCATGGGCGTTTCCGACCGCTATATGGTGCGCGCGTTTTTGGGCAGCGAGGCCAACGGCATTTATGCCGTCGCCTACAAAATCCCTACGATTTTGACCATCCTCGCCACGGTGTTTATGGACGCCTGGCAGCTCTCGGCCATCGCCGAGTCCGGCGACCGCCGTGCGCACCTGCGCTTTTATTCCCGCGTGTGGGACGCGTTTTTCTCGGCGGTCTGTCTCTGCGCAGGCGGCATCATCGCGTTCTCGCCGCTGCTCATCCGCCTGCTTGCGGCGGAGAGCTACTATGACGCCTGGCGCTATATCCCTGTGCTCACGCTCTCGATGATCGCGGCGGCGTTCTCCAACTTCATGGGCAGCGTCTACGTCGTAACGAAAAAGAGCACGGCCTCGCTCTGGACCTCGCTCTTCGGCGCGGCGGCAAATATTGCGCTCAATCTTGTTCTCATTCCGCGCATCGGCGTGCAGGGCGCGGCGGTCGCCACATTCCTCGGGTGCCTGCTCGTGTTCCTTGTGCGTACGGTCAGCGCGCGGCAGCTCTTGCCGTTTGCGCTGTGTAGCGGAAAGCTTGCACTTGCCGCTGCGGTACTGCTCATCCAGACGGCGGCAATGCTGCTCCGCCCGCACGGGTGGCTCATCGTGCAGGGCGTCTGCCTGATCGTTTTAGCCCTGCTGGCGCTGCGGCCGATGCTCGCCGCCGCACAGACGGTTTTTCAAAGAAAGTAGGTAGTTTCCATGATCTTAACGGCATTTCACGGCTTCTGTATGGCGCTGGCGGACAGCGTCCCCGGCGTCTCCGGCGGAACGATCGCATTCATCCTTGGCTTTTACGACCGGTTCCTCGATTCGCTCCATGCGCTGTTCGGAAAGGACCGCGCGGCGCGCAAAGACGCGCTGGGCTATCTTCTCAAGCTCGGCGCGGGCTGGGTGGCCGGCATGGCGGCCTGCGTGCTGGCGCTTTCCAATCTTTTTGAAAAGAACATCTACTTTATGAGCTCGCTTTTTCTCGGTCTGACGATCGCGTCCATCCCATTTGTCGCCGCGGCAGAGCGCGGGGCACTGAGAAAGCTGCAAAACGTGCCGTTCGCGTTTCTCGGGGCGGCGGTGGTCGTCGGTCTTACACTGCTGCGCGGCAGTTCGGCGGCGCTGGGAGCGGTCAGCTTTACGGCGCTTTCGCCGCTCTCGCTCCTCTATATCTTCCTCTCCGGCGCGCTTGCCATCACGGCGATGGTACTGCCGGGCATCTCAGGCTCGTCCATTTTGCTCATCGCGGGCGTGTACCTGCCCGCCGTTCAGGCTGTTCGCAGCTTTCTGCATCTGGAGCTTTCCGTGCTGCCGGGGCTGTGCGCGCTGGGCTTCGGCGTGCTCGCGGGCGTGGCGCTGTCCATCCATGCCATCCGCACGGCGCTGCACAGGTACCGCAGTCAGATGGTCTGGCTTATTCTGGGGCTGATGCTCGGCTCGCTCTATGCCATCCTTTATGGTCCGTGCAGCCTGAGCGTGCCGCAGCCGCCGCTGAGCATGCAGACTTTCGACATGCTTGCCTTCGCCCTTGGCGCGATCATCCTGCTGGGGCTGGAGCTGCTGCGCAAAAATATGGAGACCCGCTCCACGGCGGGAAAGGTGGAGATCGTTCATGAGCATTGATTGGAACATTCTGCGCTGGATACAGGATACGCTGACGGGCCCGTTTTTGGATCTCCTGATGCCGAAGATCACGCTGCTCGGCAATGGCGGCGCGATCTGGATCTTGGCGGCGGTCATCCTTCTGTGCACCAAAAAATACCGCAGGCAGGGGATTCTTCTGCTTGCAGGTCTCATTGCCGGCGTGCTGGTGGGGAACGTCTGCCTCAAGCACCTCATTGCGCGCCCGCGCCCCTGCTGGCTGGACAGCAGCATGCAGATGCTCATCGCCAATCCCACAGACTATTCGTTTCCCTCTGGCCATACGCTCTCTTCCGTCATCGGCGCGACGGTTTTGACGAAAACGAACCGCCGCTTCGGCTATGCGGCGATCCCTCTCGCCGCACTGATCGCGTTTTCGCGGCTGTACTTGTATGTGCACTTTCCGAGCGACGTCCTCGCCGCGGCGGTGCTCGGCGTCGTCATCGGCGAGCTGGTCTTCCGCTATGGCTGGCGGGCGATGGAAAAGCGCGGCCTTTTTTCCGGGAGAGGCGCTGAATAAAAAAGATAAGGCGGCCTGCGCGAAAAAAGCGCAGGCCGCCTTTCGTAAAAGCGGACAGAATTGACCGGAGCATCAGCGGAAGACATCTGTGAGGCGCGGGGCCAGATCTGCCTGCTCCCACGGCATATCGGCGGCGTTTTTGCCGAAATGCCCGCCGCGGGCAAGCCTTTCATAGATCGGGCGCCGCAGGTCGAAGCGGTGCAGGATGACGCCCGGGCGCAGGTCGATGTTGTCCATCAACCACGCGGCGAGCGCTTCCTCGCTGACGCGCCCCGTGCCGAAGGTGCCGACCAGCAGGCTCACGGGGTCGGCAAGGCCGATAGCGTAGGCCAGCTGGACCTCGCAGCGCCCGGCAAGACTGGCGGCGACGATGTTCCTGGCCAGCCAGCGCGCCATATATGCACCCGTGCGGTCCACCTTTGTCGGGTCTTTGCCGGAGAATGAGCCGCCGCCGTGGCGCGCCATGCCGCCGTAGGTATCGGCAATGATCTTGCGGCCCGTCAGTCCGCTGTCGCCTGCGGGACCGCCGGTGACAAAGCGGCCCGTGGGATTGATGAAGATGTCGGTCCTGCCGTCCAGCAGCTCTTCCGGCAGCGCAGCGCGGATGACCTCACGCTCGACCGCCGCGCGCAGGATGTCGATGCCGACGGCGGCGCTGTGCTGTGCCGAGACCACCACGGTGGCAATGCGCTTCGGCACGCCGTCCTCATATTCCACGCTCACCTGTGCCTTGCCGTCCGGCAGAAGATAGGGCAGGATGTTTTCCCTGCGCACCCGTTCCAGCCGCCGTACCAGACGGTTTGCCAATGTGATGGGCAGGGGCATGAGCTCCGGCGTTTCCGTGCAGGCATAGCCGAACATCATGCCTTGATCGCCCGCGCCGAGATCTTCGTCATGCTCGCGCGCAACGCCGCGCGCGATGTCGGGCGACTGTTCGTGTATGTCGCAGCGGATACGGCAGCTGCGCGCGTCAAAGCCCATGCCCGGATAGGTGTAGCCGATGCGCTCGATGACGCGGCGGGCGATGGTTTCGTAATCCGGTGTGCAGTTCGCGGTGATCTCACCCATCAGGTGGACCTGATCGGGGCAGACCGTCACTTCACAGGCAACGTGCGCGCGCGGGTCACGGCTGAGAATATCGTCCAGCACCGCGTCGGCGATCTGGTCGCAGACCTTATCGGGATGGCCGCAGGTCACGGCCTCGGATGTAAAAATGCGTTTCATAGGCAGCTCCTCCTTGCTTTGCCCTTGTTGACCGATGCTACCACTATAGGAGACAAAGCGTGCGCTGACCATCGCCATAAACGGGAAACTGCACCATTTTTGGTCGTTTGCCTGCGTTTGTCTGATTTTCGGCCGGAGGGGGAAAAGCGCCGGAAAGTGCATCCGGTTCCGGTGCGCAGAGGGCCCTATGCCTTTTGCAGCGCGGCGAAGCGCTTGGACGGGTGATAGCAGAGCAGTGCGATGAAAATGAGCAGCGCTGTGGCGGACAGGCTGATGGGGTAGGCCGTCATGATGGTGCGGAAGGTCCGGCTCTGGGGGAACACGAGCCTGATCCATGCGATGCGTATGCCGCACACGCCCAGTGTCGTCAGAATGGCCGGCGCCAGGGAAATGCCGAAGCCCCGCAGATAGCCGCTCATGACCTCGTAGAGCAGGCTGAACGAATGAGACAGCATGACCATCACCAACCGGATGTAGCCGGTCTCCACGACCTCGGGGTCGCTGTTGAAGATGGACAGCAGAGACTTCCCGAAAAACAGAATCGCGGCAATGACCACCGCCAGTACGATGACGCCCTCGAGCAGGCAGAGCAGCAGCGTTTTCTTGCAGCGCTTCAACTCGCCCGCGCCGAAATTCTGCCCGACAAAGGTAGTGCAGGCCTGCGAAAACGAGTTGAGGATATCATAGCTGATGACTTCGACATTGAACGCCGCGCTGGACGCTGCCATGACCACTGTGCCGAGACTGTTGATGGCCGACTGGATGACAATGTTGGACACGGCGAACACGGCGCTCTGGATGTCGGCGGGCAGGCCGATGCGCAGGATGCGCGCAAGAATGGCTCCGTCGATGCGCAGCAGCCTCGGGTCAAGGTGGATGCACTGCGTGCTGCGGCGCAGCCGCCGGTAGAGCAGCGCGGCGCTGACGGCGTTGGAGATCACTGTTGCGATGGCCACACCGTTTACCGTCATGTGCAGAGCCGCCACAAAGAAGAGATTCAGTGCCGCGTTCAGCACGCCGGAGATCATCAGCGCAAGGAGAGGGATCTTTGTCTCGCCCACGCTGCGGAAAATGGCCGCCTCAAAGTTGTAGAGCAGGATCACAGGCATGCCGGCAAGATAGATGCGCAGGTATAAAAGCGCCAGCGGGAACACGTCGTCCGGCACATTCAGCGCACCCAGCAGCGGCGCGGCGGCCAGCTCGCCCAGCAGCGCCACCAGAATGCCGCCGAGCAGGGAGACCAGCACGGAGGTGTGGGCCGCCCTGCACACATCCTCCTGCTCACCCTGGCCGATGGCGTGGGCGATGACCACATTCGTGCCCAGCGCGATGCCGATGAACAGGTTGATGATCAGGCCGATAATGGGGCTGTTGGCCCCCACGGCGGCTACGGCCGCTGTGCGCTCCGCGCCGGTGAAGTTGCCGACCACAGCAATGTCCGAGGCATTGAAGAGCTGCTCCAGGATCGCTGTAGCCGCCACCGACAGAGCAAATTGCGGCAGCTTGTTCCAGATGGAGCCATGCAGCATGTCAAGCTGCTGTCTGCTTGCTTGTGTCGTCAAGGAGAACGCCTCTTTTCCGCTTACAGGATAGACATGAACCACTCGACCGTTTTCGGATCGTAGTGGGAGAAGAACAGGCTTTCACCGCCATCCAGCGCCTCAATGGCGGCCATTTCTTCGGCTGTCAGTGTGAAGTCAAAGAGATCGAAGTTCTCCTGCATCCGCTCTTTATGTGTGGACTTGGGGATGATGACCACGCCGCTTTGGAGCAGAAAGCGGAGCGCCGTCTGTGCGGCGGTCTTGCCGTGCTTTGCGCCGATCTCCGTCAGCACGGGGTTCGTGAACATGTCCTTGCGGCCCTCGGCAAACGGGCCCCAGGATTCGATCTGGCAGCCGTGCTTTTTGAGGTACTCGCGCGCGACCTTCTGCTGCTGGAAGACGTGCGTTTCGATCTGGTTGACCGCGGGCTTGACCTCGGCAAAGTGCTCAAGGTCGAGGTAGCGGTCGGGGCCAAAGTTGGAAACGCCGATAGCGCGGAGCTTACCGGCCTTGTAGAGCTCCTCCATCGCGCGGTAGGTGCCGTAGTAGTCGCCGAACGGCTGGTGGATGAGCAGCAGGTCGAGGTAGTTGGTCTGCAGCTTGCGCATGGATTCCTCGATCGACGTCCTGGCCTTTTCATAGCCCGCGTTCGTGATCCAGACCTTGGTCGTCAGGAAGAATTCCTCGCGCGGAAGGCCGCTTTCTTTCAGCGCTGCGCCCACGCCCTCTTCGTTGTGATAGGCCTGCGCGGTGTCGATGCTGCGATAACCCACGTCGATGGCGTCGAGCACGCAGCGCTTCGTATCTTCGGGCGGCGTCTGGTAGACGCCGTAGCCCAGCTTGGGCATATTGATGCCGTTGTTCAAAGTCACATATTCCATAGTATTACCTCCGAAATGTTGAAAAGCGGGTGTTGTCTGCAAGTGCTACTTTACAACGGGCACGCTATGAAATACACTATCAATATCGCAATCCGCTTTTCAAAATATGAAATGTGAAAGGGGCGCGGCATGGTCGATCTCTATGAACTGAAACAGCTTGCGGCGTTTGCGGATCTTGGTACGCTCAGCCGCGTGGCAGAGGAATTCCATATTTCCACGCCGTCCATCACCCGCTCGATGCAGCATCTTGAGCAGTATTTCGGCGTGCCGCTTTTCACGCGCGGCAAGAACAGGATCGAGCTGAACGATACGGGGCAGCTGGCTGTGGAGCAGGCGCGCAGGCTCCTGCGCGAGGCAGAGCAGGCGGTGGAGCAGGTGCGCGCCTTTGACCGGCGGCAGCGGACGATCGTCGTCAAATCCTGCGCGCCCGCACCGCTGTGGGAGGTGCTGAAAAGGCTGCACGCCGCGCAGCCGGAGAAGGTGGTCGCCTCCACTGTTGAAGGAAATGAAGCGGTCCTGACCGCGTGGCAGAACGGCGAGTGCGATATTGCTATTTTGCCGTTTTCCATCGACGGCTCAGAGTCCTTTATGCGGGAAAAGCTCTTTGTCTGTGTTCCGCCGGAGCATGAGCTGGCGAAGCGCGAGACGCTGGCGTTCGCCGATATCAACGGTTTCAATTTCCTGCTGCGCTCGGAGCTCGGCTTTTGGGATACGCTCTGCCGCGAGAAGATGCCCGCCTCCAAATTTCTGGTGCAGACGGATACGGCGGTGTTTGACGAGCTGGTCAGGGCCTCGTCGCTGCCATGCTTCACTACGGATTACGGTATGCAGCATAACATCACATACCCGCAGCGGGTGAATGTGCCGCTGACGGACGCGGAGGCCGACGTGACCTTCTGCCTTTTGGAAAGGCCGCGCTGACGCAGAAAAAATCCCGCCGGGACCCATGCCGGATGCGCGGCGGAAGGGGCGGATGGATCGCCCGCAATTTTAATTCTGCTCTCTTCCCGTGAAATAAAAAGTGAAATAAAAAGCAGCCGCGGCACCTGCCGCGGCTGCTTTTTCAGTTCAGCCGGTCAAGATACGCGGCAAGCTCGTCAAAGCCGCCGTGGGGAAACGCCGAAATATCCGCTCCCTGTGGATTGATGAGGCAGGGTGTGAGCAGGAATACCGGGATCCCGAGCGTCCGCGCCGCGCCGTCCTCCACCACATCGTTGCCCACCATGAGACATTCCTCTGCCTTCAGACCGAGCGTTTCGAGGATCTCGCGGTAATAGGCGGGGTTCGGCTTGCAGAAGACGGAGGTTTCATAGGTGGTGACGAGCTCAAAATCGTCTGGCTCCAGCCCCGCCCAGTGGATGCGGTTTTCCGTCGCAATGCGCGGAAAGATGGGATTGGTTGCCAGCACCACGCGATAACCGCGCGAGCGCAGGCCGCGGACGATCTCCGCCGCGCGGGGATCGTGCCCGCAGATGCTTTGCGCCTGATTGAACGTATTGGCGTAGAAGTCCAGAAAAAGCGGCTCGTCTGCTCTGGCCTTTTCGCCATAGATGGCGGCGAATCTGTCCCAGAACACGGCCTCGTTGGTGCGGATGCCGTCGTTTTTGACCATCGCGGCGGTGCCTGCCCAGATCGCATCGACAAGAGCCTTCGGCTCATAGCCGTGCGGTGCGAGTTTGGCCGCGAGGAGCTTGAAGTAGCCGCGCGTGAAAGCGTCCTGATCCATCGGGAGCAGCGTCCCGTCCAGATCAAACAATACAGTGGTGATGTTCACGGTCGATCTCCTTGTTTTTGAACTGGGACCATCATACCGTGTTTCGCGCCGGAATACAAGCGTCTTCTCAGCTCTGTGCGAGATCCCAGAGCTCCGCGCGTTCACGGATGGCGGTAAAGCGGCGGTAGACGCCGTCTTGCTTCAGCAGCTCGTCATGCGTGCCGGACTCTTCAATGCGGCCATCCTCCACCACGAGGATCTGGTCGGCGCTGCGGATCGTCGCAAGGCGGTGGGCGATGGTGATGATCGTTTTGCCGCGCGTCAGCTCGGAGATTGCCTGCTGGATGAGGTGCTCGTTCTCGGGGTCGATGCTCGCCGTCGCCTCGTCAAGGATGATGATGGGCGCGTTTTTCAGGATCGCACGGGCGATGGAGATGCGCTGCTTTTCGCCGCCGGAGAGCGTGCCGCCGCCCTCGCCGACGACGGTGTCGTAGCCGTTCGGCAGCGCCATGATGAAGTCGTGGCAGCGCGCCTTTTTCGCCGCCGCGACCATCTCGTCCTCCGTCGCATCGGGCTTGCCGAAAAGGATGTTCGCGCGAATGGTGTCGTTAAAGAGGTAGACGTTCTGAAACACCATCGAGATATTTGAGAGCAAGCTGTCGCAGGTAAATTCGCGCAGGTTGTGTCCGCCGACGGAGATGCTGCCGCTCTGCGGATCGTAAAAGCGCGCGAGCAGGCTGCAAACGGTCGTCTTGCCGCTGCCCGACGGGCCGACGATGGCGGTCGAGGTCTTCTCGGGGATTGTGAACGACACGTCCTTGAGGATCTTTCGCTCATCGTAGCCAAAGTCGACGTGGTCGAAGCGGATGTCGTAGCGGTCGAGCTTGATGTCTTTGCCGTCCGCGTCGATAAAGTGCTCACCTCTGAGCGCGTCGAGCTGGTCCATCGCGTCGTCGATGACGCCGAGTGTGTGCGCGCTGTCGCTGATGGGCTCAAGGCTCGCAAAGATACTGAACGAGAAGAAGACGAACATCAGCATGACGGAAAAGTCCATCTGCCCGTTCAGGCACTGCATCGCCGCCGCGAACGCGAGGCCCACGCTGCCGCACTTGAGCGCGAGCAGGTGAAGTGCGTTCGCAGGCACATAGCCCCACTCAATTTTTAAGTGGATGTGCTTGCTGTCGCCGATGGCCTTTGTCACTGATTCCATCGCCGCGCCGCTCTTGCCGAACGACTTGACGACCGCAAGGCCGCGCGCGTACTCGATGACCGCGCCGGTCATGTCGCGGTTCGCCTGCGCCTCCACGGGCGCGTTCACAGTGCTGTAATGCGAGATGATGAGCATAAAGCCGAGCGACAGCGCCGCCGCGGCGAGCGCGATGAGCGCCGTGACCGGACTGCACACGGCAAGGCAGACGAAGATGACGAGGAAATTGAGGTACCCGCCGATGAAGTTGTCGATCATGCGGATGCCCATGTTCTCGAGCGTTGAAAGGCCCGTCGTGATAGAATTCAAAATATTGCCGGTGCTCATCGTCTGGAAGTAGCCAAGCGACACGCGCTTTAAAGCGTCGCCGACGGCGAGGCGGTCGCGCGCGGTGAGCTGGTAGCTGATGGGCTCCTGCAATCTTGCGCGGAGGTAGTCAAAGAGGAATCGCAGCAGCACGAGCATGATTTGAATTACGATCGTCTTCCAGATCCACGCGGTGTCAAATGCCGCGCCGCCCGACTGCGATTCGATCAATAGCCCCACGGTATAGGCCGCGAGCGCCAGCGGCAGCGCCGTGAAGATATGGGAGAAAAAGGTCATCACAAAGCCGAGGTACAGCTTGCCCTTGAACTCGCCGCACCAGTTGATGATGCGTTTTACCGTTTTGAACATTGCTCACGCCTCCTTTTCCGCAGCCGAGACGGCCCAATTCCGCGCGCCGATGTGCGCCAGCCACATGTCCTTGTAGAGCGGGCAGGACGCAAGCAGTTCCTCCTGCGTGCCCTGCGCGGCGATCTCACCATTTTTGAGCACGACGATGTTGTCGGCATTTTTGATCGTGGAGAGGCGGTGCGCGATAACGAGCAGCGTCTTGCCCTTCGTCAGCGCGGCGATGCTGCGCTGGATCTTGTCCTCATTTTCGGGATCGGTGAAGGCCGTCGCCTCGTCCAGAATGACGATGGGCGCGTTTTTGAGCATCATGCGCGCGATGGAGATGCGCTGCTTTTCGCCGCCGGAGAGGCGCTTGCCCGCCTCGCCCGCAGGCGTGTCATATCCCTGCGGGAGCTTCTCGATGAACTCCTCGCACTGCGCGGCGCGCGCCGCGGCCTTGACCTGCTCGTCCGTCGCGCTCGGATCGCCGAGGCGGATATTTTCGAGCAGCGAACAGTTGAAGAGGAAGTTATCCTGCGTGATAAAGCTGACGTATTCCGAGAGCTGAGCGAGCGGCATATCCTTGACATTCACACCGCCGATCGTGATCTCGCCGGAGCTCACGTCCCAGAATCGGGCGATGAGCTTCGCGACCGTCGACTTGCCGCCGCCTGATGGGCCGACGAGCGCGGTGAAGCTGCCCTCGGGGAGCGTCAGGTCGATACCGTGCAGCACCTCGTCCTTTTCCTCCCCCGTGTAGGAAAAGCGGACATTTTTGAGCGCGACATCCGTGTGCTCGACCTTCGCGCGCTGCGCCGGTTCCGGCAGCGACGGCATTTCGAGGAATTCCTGCAAGTTCTCCACCGTGAACTTGACCTGCCGCATGTTCTCAGAGAACACTTCTAACTTCGCCAGCGAGCCGACCATCGAGATCGACAGCATCACCGCAAGCGCTGCCTGCGGCGCGGTGATCGTACCGCGGTTCGCCAGCGCGAGCGCGACCGGCAGCGTGCCGATGAGCGTCGAGGGGAAGAGCGCGAAGCTCAGCTTCATCGTGACGAACGTGGACGTAAGCCACTGGACGACAAACGTGCGGAAATCATTGATCGCGCCCGCGTACTTTTCATAGCTGACGCCCGCGCGGCCAAAGGCCTTGATGACCTCGATGCCCTCGATATACTCAACGATGGTGCTGTTCATATAGCTTGCGGACTGGTCGTACTTCGAAAAGCTCTCGCCGCTGATTTTAAACGTGAGCCCCATGCAGAGAAACGAGAGCGGGAACGTCACGAGCGATGCGAGCGCCAGTCTCCAGTCGATGCACAGCAGCGCGAGGATGCTGACGATGGGCAGCACGATGTGTCCCGCCCCCTCGGGGATCATGTGCGCAAGCGGCGGCTCGAGATTTTCGATCTTGTCGACCATCATGCTTTTGATCTCGCCGATGGAGTGGTTCTCCACATCGCCGAGCGGCGCGTGGAGGAAGCGGTCAGCCAGCCGCAGGCGCAGCGCCTCTAAGATCGTATACGCCATCGCGTGCGACACGCCGGTCGACAGGCTGAAGAGCAGAATCTTAACCGCATAGGCCAGCAGTGCCAGCAGGCACCACTTTGCGACCCCCGCCGCTGTGGCCGTTCCTGTTACGAATAGGGACAGCATCGCGTACATGCAGTAAAACGGCGCAAGCCCGAGCATTACGCTCAGTACCGACAGAACGACCGATAGGTACATCCGCTTTTTTTCGCCCTCCGCATAGGCAAAGAGCGCGTTCATCCAGCTTTTCTTTTTAGGCTTCATAATGCCTCCTCCTTTCCCGGCGATACTCCGACGGAGTGAGTTTCATGACCTTTTTGAAGGACGCAGTGAATTTTCCCGCGTTGTCGTAGCCTACGCGGCTGCCGATCTCGGCAATGCTCGTGTCCCGCTCGCGCAGCAGCAGCTCCGCCGCCAGATTCATGCGGTAATTCGTCAGCCATGTGCCGATGGCCGCGCCGTAAACAGAGCGGAAGCATGTTTTCATCGGCGTCATCGGAATGTCAAAGCGGCGGGACAGCTCCTCCTGCGTGAAGCTCTCCGCGACGTGCTCAGTCAAAAAGCGTCCCAGCGCCTTGATCTTCTCCACCTGCGTCCTGTAGAAGTACGGACGGTCCGGAGTCTCCGGCGGGACGGTCATAGCGTCCAGATAGAGCAGCAGCTCCAGAATTTTGATCCGGAAATAGGGAATGCGGATCGTTTCCGGCACGCGGTACATTTCGCCGAAGATGTGCTCCATCTGCTCTGCACTGTGAACGACGCGCGGCGTACTGCCAAGCCGCCAGTGCTCGACGATCTTCTCGGGCGTCACAGGAAAGTTCCTGACCTCCCGCGGAAGCGAATCCCGCACGATGTCCAGATCGAACGCTGCCGTCAACCCGTGGTAGTGGCAGGACGGAAACTGAAACGTGCCCGTGTGCCGCTCGCGCAGGTCGAGCTTCATGTCTCCCGCCGCCGTGTAGGCGACCATGCCGCCGCCCGCGGCATACTCCATGCGCCCCTCGCGGCAGTGGTCGATGGCGAGGAGCCTGCGGTCGGAAATGAAGCCGCAGTCGTAGTGCTCCATGTGGAAGTCGTTGAACGCGAGCATCACGCCGGGTAAGACCTCGTAGGTCGTCATCGTGCCGTCGCCGGTCTCGTTTCGAAATTGCCAGACCGCGCAGCCGCCGCTCTGCGCCAGCAGCGCGGCACCCTGCTTTTCAAATAGTTTCTCCGTGTCCATCACGGCTCCTTTCCCGCGGTGTGCGGACAAGACGTCAGTTAGCCTTATCTAACTGCTGCGCAGTATAACATAGTTTCTTTTCTCTGTCTGCACCGAACAGCCGGTTTTGTGCCGATCGGACGCGCGATTTCCCCGCGCACGGAGAAGGAAAAGAGCATGGCGAACGGTTCCGTCATGCTCTCTTTCCGTGTTCTGCTGTCCGCTGCGGCAGACGGGGCAGCTCACGCCTTTTTCTTGTACCCGCAGTCGCAGTACGGTCCGCCGGAGGCAAGGGTGTATCTACGCACGAAATCGGTCGTGCCGCCAGCCTCGCTCATCGTGTAGTCGAGGCGGCAGAGTGCAGGCGTCAGGTCGTAAAGTCCCAGCTCGCGCATCAGCGTGCAGATGCCGCAGCGGGTAAAGCGTGCCTCGTAGCCGCTGCCGTCGGGATATTCATAAAAGTCCATGTTCCAGGAATAGGGATTGCGGTCAGCGGCCTTCAGCCGTTCCGCCGCCTTCATGCCCGCAATGTCCTTCGGCGAGAACTTTCTCTTGCCGCTTCTGCGGCAGAACCAGCGCATTGGCCCCGTCATCATCGCGCGGGCGTAGTATTCCGTCAGGCGCTCCACATCGGGCCGCTCCGGCATGTTGAGCAGGAAGGAGGCAAGCATCGCGCAGTTTACGATGTTCATCCTGAAGCGGTCGCCCTTTTCAAATTCCGGCAGCCGCGCGATGATGGCGCGGTATTTCTTTTTTGCCGCGGCGGTCACGGCCTTTGCCGTTTCGGGCGGCAGGTCAAAGACCTCGGTGAGATTGCGGCGAAAGGAGCCGGCGAACAGCAGCCACATATCCGCAGGCATACCGGTATAGTTCATGGTGGAACCCTGCCTTTCCGTCCCCCCGCGCGGAGGGAATCAAATAGAAGTTCAATGACTTGAATTAGACGAGACTAACTAATGCTCCGCAAAAAGGCCGCGCAGGCGGCCCCGGAGAACTGACCGTATTGTAGCACGGCTTTTCCCGCATTTCAATGGGAAAGCTGCGAAAAAGGACAAAAAATCCGCACTTCAGTTATCCAGATGCGTGACAAAGTGCTCTAACCCCGCGCGCAGCAGGGCGCAGGCCTGCGGGCCCTCGCCGGAGACAATGTACTCCGTGAAGCAGGAGAGCGTTTCCAGACTTGCGCCCACGCCCTCAGCGGCGATATAGCCCTTCCAGAATTCCAGATTGACCTGCGTGAAGGCGTTGAAGATCAGCGGTGTAATAGAGTTGCCGCTCAGAAATGTGATGCCGCGGTGATAGCGGAACAGCGCCTCGGCCAGCGCGTCCGCGCCCCGGACGCTGGCTTCCTCTGCCTGCCGCTGCAGGGCGCGCAGCGCAGCAATGTCCGCGCTTGTGTGATGCGCGGCCAGTTCCTCCATTGCGGGCGCTTCAAGATAGTAGCGCAGCTTGAGGATGCTGACGGCGGTCTTGCGGTCAGGGATGCCGCCGTGGAAGTCCATAATGGCACGCAGCGTTTCGAGACTGCCTGTTTGGGCATAGTCGGCGACAAACACGCCGCGCCGCGCCGTGATATTGAGAAAACCGAGACGGTGCAGCTCGCGCAGCCCCTCGTGGACGACGGTCTTGCTGATCTTCATTTCGTCGGCAAGCTCCCGCTCGGTGGGCAGCCTGTCACCCGCACGCAGCTCGCCCGAGAGGATCATCCCCTCGATCTGCTCAATGAACAGCGTGCGGATGGACGGCGCGACGATCTTTTGAAACGGCACAAGAAGCGCTCCTTTCGTGGTCGGACCATGACCATAAAAGAGTATATACCAGTTTTATGAAAACAGTCAATAGAAAAAGCGGCACTTTTCCTGTAAAATAAAAGAAATCCTGCACAAATGAGAGAAAAACGCCGCGCCGCCGCTGGGCGGAGCAGCAAAATAAAAACGCGGCTCGCCGCGGAAAAAGGAGAGCGGACCATGAGCGATATCAACGGCAGCAAGCCCACGAATTTCCCTCTCGACGAGAGTAAGCTGGATTTCAAAATTCCCCGCACGGACGCCCCGCGCGAAAACGTTCTCAAACTCGGCAGCATGATCACGAACCGCATCGGCCTCAAGGCCACGGCGGACGACCCTGAGTACTGGGGCCTTGCCAGCGTGATGACCGA
>CAKTLD010000032.1 GCA_934572445.1 uncultured Oscillospiraceae bacterium | reverse complement strand
CGCTCTTGAGAGCGTTGATAACAGGTTTGGAGGTGCTTTGTGGGGTAATATCCCCGTTCGAAAATATAACAGGATAAGAAACACTAAGATCGGCAGCAGCGCCGCGGGGTTGGACTTTTTCTGCATGGTGTGAGTTCTCCTTCTCCAAATACAAAAAAACGTCTCGCTGTGCGGAGACGTTTTCTGTGCGATGTGAATTATTATAAGAAACCTGTCTTTTTTTGTCAAGCGATTGCGGCAAAAAGCACGAAAAAGCGCTTGACAGAATGACTCTAATTTGTTAGTGTAAACATATACTCTAACGGATTAGAGAAAAGGAGAGCGACATGGAAACGCCGAAAATTTTTGAAAGTGAATATCGCTTCTGCGAGATCCTGTGGGCGCATGAGCCGTTGAAGAGCCGCGAGCTCGTTGCTCTGTGCGCGGAGCAGCTGGGCTGGAAGCCGACGACGACCTATACCGTCATCAAGCGGCTCTCCGAGCGCGGCGTGCTGAAAAACGAGAATACCGTCGTCACCTCTCTCGTCTCGCGCGATGAAGCGCAGACGGCCGAGATCGACGAGTTGGTAGAGAAAAAGTTCGGCGGCTCGCTGCCTGCCTTTGTCGCAGCCTTTGCCAAGTCCCGCCGCGTGAGCGACGAGGAGCTGGACGAGGTGCAGCAGATGATCGCACGCTTCCGGGAGGAAAACCGCCATGAGTGATGCCTTTTGGAGACTTGTCAACCTGAGCATCAGCGCCGGCTGGCTGATCCTTGCAGTGCTTGCGGTGCGCTTCGCGCTCAAAAAGGCGCCGAAGTGGATCATGCCGCTGCTGTGGGGCGTGGTGGCGCTACGGCTCGTGCTGCCGTTTTCCATCGAGAGCAGCGCTTCGCTCATTCCCAGTGCGGAGACGATCCCGCCGCCCTCCGCGCAGCAGTACGCACCGTCGCCCTCCATTTCGAGCGGCGTGACGGTCATCGACGAGACAGTCAACCCCATCCTGAGCGAGACCTTTTCTGTGCCGGCGGATGCGTCGGGCGGCGAGACGGGCTTTGACCTGCGGGATGCTTTTGCCACCGCCGCGCCTTGGATATGGATATCCGGCATGACCGCACTGCTGATCCACGCGCTCATGAGCGCATGGAAGCTGAGAAAAAAGCTGGCGACCGCCATCCTGCTGCGGGAGAATATCTATGAGAGCGAATTTGTCGCCTCGCCTTTTGTGTTCGGCGCGGCAAGACCGAGGATCTATTTGCCCATGCACATGGACGCGCAGACGGCGGAGCACGTCATCGCGCACGAACGCGCGCACCTTGCGCGCGGCGACCACTGGTGGAAGCTGCTGGGGTATTTCGTGCTGGCGCTGCACTGGTATAATCCGTTGGTATGGCTTGCCTATATCCTCTTCTGCCGCGATATCGAGCTGGCGTGTGACGAAAAGGTCGTGCGCACGCTGGACGCGGAGCGCCGCGCGGACTATTCCATGGCGCTGCTTGCCTGCGCCGCGCCGCGAAGAAGCATCGCGGCCTGCCCGCTGGCGTTCGGTGAGGTGAATGTCAAAACGCGCGTGAAGAGTGCGCTGCACTATAAAAAGCCCGCGTTCTGGGTCGCCGCGGCGGCGGTGCTGGCCGTCGTGGTCATGGCCGTGTGCTTTTTGACGAACCCGAAGTCGGAGCGCGACAGCCTTGCCTGGGCGCAGGGGCTGAACGCGGCAGATGTTGCATCGATCGAGCTCTATGTTCCGGAGCGATGGGAGGAACAGCAGTATAGAAAGCTCAACAAAGAACAAATGGAACATGTAGTCTGGTTGATTAACAGCAGCCACGGCACATATATCGAAAAGCCGGAGACGGTTTACGGTGGCTTGCCGGTGTGGTTTCTTCTCACGATGGACGACGGAACAGTGCATGCTGTCGGCAGCGTGGTGGGCCATTATCTGATCATCGGCGGCGATACCTTTGTTACGGGCGCCGACGATCAAATGGAATGGGAAAGCTATGTGCCGTTTTGCAATTCGGCAAGTCCGATAGATATGGCAGATCGGCTGTCGTATGCGCTCTATGGGATAACAACGGGGGTGTATACGCTCGGCGAGGCCGTTTTCGAGGATTCCGTCTGGGAAACCAGCTATGAGGAGACCTTTGCCAATACGAAGTCTGCGCCCGAGCTGTGGCTTTCCTCTACACTTGGCACGGACGTGACCGGTATTCTGTACGGTACGGTGACGGCGGCAAGGGGATACAGCTACCGCTTTTCGGAGTGGGAAGAGATCAATCTGACCGTGAGCAATTTCGACTGGCTGTTCCGCAGCGGAAGCGGCGAAGATTGGAACGGCACGAGCGCCGCGAAGCTGCGCCGCGAGAATGCCCACGCCTGGCGCGGTACGAAAACGGCCGAGGACTACAATGCAACGGACACAATAACGGAGATTGCGCGTCAGGATGAGCTTGCAGCAATGAATCAGTGGCTCTTATTGCAGCAGAAGGACGGAAGTCTTTACCTCGTGATGGGCTATCGCAGCGGGGGACTGCCCTACAGCGGCGCGCATCCTTACCGCTGGATCGTCCGTCTTACGGTGGAGAACGCGGTGCAGAGTGAGCAGAGCAGCATCAGCGGCAATTACAGCCTTGCGGGGCTTGTCTATGAGGACATGGGCTATGCCGTGCGTTACTCTGATCTGATGGACGATGCCGACAGACTTTCGCTCGCTGTGGCGCGCGGGGAAGCCGGGGATATGTACGCACTGCTGTCAAACTCCCTCGAGCAGTATTACTGCGCGAGTTGGGAGGAAACTGCGCTGACAGAGGAAAGCTTTGACGCGCGTTTCCGTTCCGCTGAGGACGGCTGGCTCGGCGGCGCGAGGCCCGGGACACTGCGCGAGAATAACCTGCGCGCGTGGCGCGGCCTGGTGAGCGGGAACGATGCGGCCTGGATGCAGCCGCGTACCGACCGCTACCGCGGCGAGATGGAGAATCTTACGGACTGGCTGCTGCTTGAGCAGCGCAGCGGGGAACGTTATCTCGTGCTGGGCGACTGGCGCGATGCGTATTACCGCTGGGTCATCCTGCTTGGCAGTGAGCTGACACCTGAGCAGATCGTCGCGGACCTGTGGAACAGTGACATTCTCTTTAACCGCAGCGACCACGATGATACGGACTATCATATCTGGAACGCGGAGCAGGCGCAGGAGCAATACGCAAGGCTGTGCGGCTTTACTTGGCTGGAAAAGGAGATGCCGGAGGATGAGGACGCGCAGCGCGCGGCCATCCTTGCCGAGAGTGTCACGGGTGAGTGCGGTCAGGTCATCATGATGGGGCCTGCGGAGGGATCCCCGTGGATGATGCTCTTTTATGAAAATACGAGCCTTATGGAGCTGAGACAGATCGACGGCACACGCCTTGGGGCAAGCCGCTGGTATAAGGGCAGCGAGGCGCAGTCAGCGCCCGCGGAGATCCGGCCTGCCGCGCCGGAAAGCGGCGTATGGGAGACGATGCTGGACTGGTACGGCAGCGCCGCGTCGGAAAATGCGCCGGTGCTGCTGGCCTTGAGCGACCTGAATGGCGACGGCACGCTGGAGCATGTTGACTGCAAAAAGGGCAGCACGGCCAGCGATTACACGCTGCGTGTGCTGACATACCGCGGCGAAACGCTGTGGAGCGAGCCGCTGCGTATCCACGACGGTCTGTTCGACACGGCCATTTTCCTCTGCCGCGAGGACGGCAGGGATATGCTGCTGGAATATGAAGTCATCCGGGGCTGGTACCGCGGCGAGATTGCAAAATACGCTTACAATTATACGCTGCGAACCTTTGACGGCGGCAGGGAGACGATCCAGGAAAGCGGCCTTACGGGGGAGATCTACTTCAAACCTGCGGCTAACCAGAACGGCGACTGGACGGAGTCACACCAGCAGTTTGCGGACCATGTGAACGCGCTGATGGATCAGAGCACGCTGCTGCTCTCGTACCGTGACGGCACGCTGAGCACATCGGGCGAGGCGGCAGACTGGCACTGTGTCTCGCCGCTGGGCGAGGCGGCCGCACCGGTCGACCGGCGCGCGGAGCTGCTGGCCAATGCCGACACTTATCTCGACTTCGGCGACATCCTGTGGTACACGGCGGATGGAAAGTTCTGCCGCTGGGCGGGCCGCGCGGCGGAAGAGCTGTACGAGCTGCCGGACAGCGACTGGGCCGATACCCCTGTGGCCGCGAGCCTTTCTGTGGTGGATGGGCGTGTGGGGCTCGGCTATCATGTCGGCGGAGCGACAATGGGGTACTTTGTCCTTGTACTTTATGATCTGAGCGGACAGAAGACGGCGGAATACAGCTATAAGACTTCCATCGCCGTCAGCGGCGGCATCGCTGTTTCGATGAGCTATCTGCCCTCGCCCAGCCCGAATAATCTCCGCATCTCGCGCGATGGCGGAGAGAGCTGGGAACCGTTTGGCGATGCGTCGTACTTCTACGGCACGGCGACGGATAACGGCAATGGCGGAACGTCTTTCCAGGATGCGCCGATGGAGATCCGCGGCGGCTGGCTTTACACCACGGCGGTCTGCAATCTCTACAATGATCCGAACGACCAGCCGCGCGCGGCCTATTCTGTGCGCATTGACCTGACGACAGGGGAGACGGAGCTCCTGGGGCAGAGTGCTTCCGGTACCCGCTGACGCAAAGCGCACAGGGCGGCGATGTCCTTCCGGCAGAAAATATCAAGGGGGAAGCTCTCTTTTGTAAAAAGAGAGCTTCCCCCTTTAATGATATGTTTCCTGCTGTGCGGCGCTGCTGCGGGATCACTCGACCTCTTTCCAGAAGGCCGCCAGCGCCGGCGTGCCATCATCGCCGATAAAGGACTGCCGCGCCGCCTCCATCGCGCTGCTGCCGAGCTCGCTGTAGATGCTTACGGTCTCCGCCCCTTCATAGAAGAGAATGTTCGCCGCCTTGTGACTGGGCGCGGCATCATAGGCTTTTGCCAGCGCCTTCGCCTGCGCGAGCGCATCGCGTGCGGCGGGAATGTCCGCGCTGTTGTAGAAGAGCTGCGCGCGGGCCGCGCGAAAGATCGCGTCGATCTTATCCAGCTCACTGATCTCACCGGGCTTTTTCAGGCCCTCCAGCATCGTCAGCAGCCATTGCAGGATGTCCAGCGCCGCGCGCTTGTCGCCGCGCGCTTCGTAGATGCTCGCGAAGCCGCCGCCCACGCGCACCAGCATCGTCACGCCGCGCAGCAGCGCCATCGAAAGATAGGGCACGCCCTCCTCACGCCGGTCCTTGAGCCCCGACAGCAGGTTGCCGATCTGCGCATCCAGAAAGCCGCAGGCATTGTTCGCCTTCAGGATCGCAAGCGCGCGGTCAAATTCCTCCATCTCGAACAGGACCTCTGCCATACTGAGCTTGATAGACAGCTCGCTGATGCTGGGGTCGGTGTTCTGCGGCAGCAGTCGGCAGGCGTGGGCCAGCAGATCGAGCGAACGGCTGAGCAGCGCCTTGTCCTTGCGCTTTATGCCCGCAAAGTCGAAGGTCATCGCGCACTCGTAGACGATACGGAAGCTGTTGGGGTATTTTTGCAGCGCCTTTTCCGCCTCGGCAAGTCCCTCGTCCACGTTCTCCGTGCGGCGCAGTACCTTCAGGCGTTCGCTCATGCTCTCGCGGTCGTTTGAGCGCAGGCGATAGCCCAGCAGCGCGTCGACCGAGAGGTCAAAAAAGTCTGCCAGTTCCATCAGCGTGGGGATCTCCGGCAGGCTCTGCGCCTGCTCCCACTTGCTTACCGCCGCGACGGATACGCTCATTGCCTCGGCCAGCTGCTCCTGCGTCAGGCCCTTCTGTTTACGGTAAAAGCGGATGTTTTCGGCAATTCTGCTTTCCATGTGATCTCATTTCCTTTCGCATTTCTGTTGTGCTCTCAGTGTAGCGCGGCGGAAAAGAAAAAACCAGCTACCGATGGTAGAAATGGTTAAATTATTTTTCAACCATTGGTAGCAGGATTGCAACGTCTTACCATTTTTCCATAAAAATGTGATAAAATAGAAATACCCCGCGACCATTCCGGAAAAAACCGTACTTATGGGGTAGGAGACACCGCCGACAGGGGCACATCAGAACGGAGGCAGGCATGGAGGATACCAGGATCATCGAGCTCTACTGGGCAAGGGTCGAGGATGCCATCGGCGAGACCGCGGTCAAATACGGCAGATTCTGCCTGCGCATCGCGCGCAACATCCTCAGAAGCCGAGAGGACAGCGAGGAATGTGTGAACGACACCTATCTCGCTGCGTGGAACGCCATTCCGCCGGAGCGGCCCGAGCGCTTTTCCGCGTTTATCGGCAGGATCACGCGGAATCTGGCGCTGAAAAGGTACGAATACCTCACTGCGGAAAAGCGAAATCCCGAGGCGGTCTGTTCGCTCGACGAGCTGGACGACTGCGTTTCAGGGCGGGAAACGGTGGAATCAGAGCTGGAAAACCGACGTATCGAGACGGCTATTGACGATTTTTTGCGGCGGCAGGACAGGGAAAAGCGAAGGACGTTCATTCTGCGCTACTGGTACTTTGAATCCATCGCGGAGATCAGCGTCAGGACCGGATGCAGCCAGAGCAAGGTGAGATCCGAGCTCTTTCGGCTGCGGTGCCAGCTCAGGGACTATTTGGAAAGCGAGGGTATCGAGCTATGAATCGCAGACAGCTGGCCGAGCGCATCGGCAGCATCGATGACCGCCTTGTGCAGGAGGCGGTGCAGGGGCCGCAGAAAAGCGGAAAGGGGCACGGAGTGCTTTTCCGCAGGCTGTTTACCGCCGCGGCCGTACTGGCGCTGATGCTTTGCAGCGGCGCGGTGGGCGCGTTCGCCTTTGGCAGGGCGGCCGCTGCGGAGCCTCCCGCGCAGCCGGAGATGATCGCGCTGGAGGAGATCGGCATTACGCTGCTGCTTCCCGACAGCTGGAAGGGCCGCTGCGGTGTGGAGGAAGATGAATTCGGAAATTATATCCTCTACAGCACTGAGGTCCGCGCGGCCTGCAGGGAGACCTGGGGCGAGGATGCCGGCGGAAATTTGTGTTATATCAGGCTGTGGGACGAACAGCTTACCGAGGAGCAGGTGGACCGCGGCGGCGAATGGAGCTATACCGCGTGCAGTTATCTCATGACGACGGGGGACGGCACCTATCTGCTTTATCATGTCAGTGACGTGCAGTGGACCGGGGAGACGCAGGAGCTTTATCGCCGGATGGAGTCGGAGATCGGTGAGCTCCGCTTTGTGCTGGATCATGTCAGCGGCGCGCGGGGCACGGCGTACCCTGGCTGAGCGCTGTGCGGCTTAAAGAAAGGGAACGCTCTTTTTTGAAAAGAGCGTTCCCTTTTTCGGCGTGGATGACCCTTTATTCATTTATGAAATCGAGGTGACGAACCGCCAGACAGTTTCGGTGAGATAATAACCGAGGATCGCCGAGACAAGATTTGCTGTCACGGCGTAAGCTGCGGCGCGCTTTTTACTGTGTCCCTTCAGCATGCCGCAGCCGGCATAGAGATAGGCTTCGGCAATGAGGATGAACAGCTCTGCGGGGAGGAAAAAGACGAAGTAGCTGAACATACTCGGACCGCTTTGAATGGCATAGATCGAGGAAGCGACCGCCAGAAGTCCCTGCGTGATAAGGTTGACGAACAGAAACGCTTTCCAGTTCTGCTTCCACGAATACTGAAACAGCAGCAGAATGATCCCCTCGATCAAAAGCGTGGGCACGAGCGTTGCGGCAAACTGCAGCAGATAGCCGATGACGGTCGAGGGGACGGTGACGGTGGTGCTTTCTGCATCGTCCGCCCAGTGAACAGTCACGCTCGATTGCAGTACCTTGCGTTCGAGCGTGTCAGAGACCCAGACCTTGCCGGACTCGGTGACGAGGATGATGCGGTAGGTGCTCGGCACACCGACGTAGCCGAACCAGTGCAGTGCATTGCCGGAGGCATCGGTTCTTTCCGCATACAGCTCGCCGAAGATCGGTGCGCCGGTCGTGCCCTGCGCCACGCAGGCGTGCCAGCCGGTGGGAACATTGTCGCGCAGGACTGCTAAGAGGTCGGGGTCAAGCGTATCCTCTTTGCCGTCGTAGTTCCAGTCGATGCCGTCGTTGCTGTCCTCGGCTTCCGCGTTCCAATCACCCTCGGCGAGCAGGTCGAGATAGTAGGGCTCCTGCGGCGCGTCTTTGACGCGCACGGTGAGCGCAGGCTTTGGCCCGAAGTCGGCAAAGGCAAAGGTCGTGAGCGCAAGAGACGCGAGGAGCGCGCAAACGAGCGCGCGAAGAGACTTTCGTTTCATCCCAATTTCCTCCTTTTTTGTGAGGGGGTGTTCCATCTTCCGAATCTTTAGACGAAGCGCGCGGCGAAAAAGTTCCCGCCGCGCGCTTTTTTGTGGATAAAACCGTTATGCCCAGGTGAAGTTTTCCTCGCCCGCGAGCTGGGCGAAGTGGTACTTGACGATGCCGAGATCGACCTTGCTGTACGCGCCGCCGAGGCTCTCGGCCTTGACCGCGCCGTCCGGCAGGAGCGTGAAGCGGAAGCGCTGCTGGTTGACCGCCGTGGGCGCGAGCATCGCGGCCTTCATGCCGCGGCCGAACCACTCGGGCATGGTGGTGCTGGCGCGGCAACATTCGCGCAGCGGGCGGCTCTCATGCTCCGTTCCCTCATCTGCGCCGTAGCCGAGGGCGATGACAAGGCGCAGTTCCTCGCCCTTGCCGACCGCAATGCTCTTTTTCGCCTGACCGCGGCTGTAGGTCAGTCCCACCCAGCAGGTGTTCAGCCCGAGCATCTGCGCCAGCAGGACGAGCCGCTCGCCGTACCAGCCGAGCTTTTCATCCAGATCCCTGCTCTTTTTGCCGACCAGAGCGATGTAATTCTGTACGCCGCTGAATTTGCCGTAGTGCGACATGAAGCCGCCGAAGGCGTCCGGCTCGTCGGTGATGAGCTGGATATGCAGTCCGCCCTCCTCGTTGCAGCGCGCCGTCTCATCGCGCAGGGCGGCGGCCGCTTCAGCGGCAATAGGCTTGTCAAGATAGGCGCGCACGCTGTGGCGCGCAAGGATCGCTTCCATCATGGTCATAGGTCTTCCCTCCTATAAACTCTGAGTAACGGCATTATATCACAGACGATATAAAAGATATAGCGCTTTTTCCGGATTTTTATTATTTTTTCGGCAAGGCGGCGCTCTTGCGCTTTGGCGCGGCTGTGCTACAATAAGCAGAGAGAAGAACAACAGGGGAGGATGGCCTTTTATGAACTGGTATGCGATCCGCCGGACGCTCGTACCGCTCGAGCGCGCGCCGGAGGAGACGGAGGCGGCAGTGCTGCTGCTCAGTTCGGAGGAGCTGGCACACGCGCAGCAGCTTTCCGGGCTTGGCGGAGTGTTGGAGCACACGCCGGGCGCGCGGGACGCGCGCGTATGCAAGGCGGAGGTGCGCTCGAACTGCCTTTCCGGTACGCTGGCGCTGCCGGGGCACGGTCAGAACGGCGGACGGCTGGGCTGCGGCTATCTGGTCACGCAGACGCGCGTGGTGCTGGTGGATGACGGCGAGGTGCTGGGCTCGCACCTGAAGCGCATCGTGAAGGAAAAGCGCGCGGCGGACGGCAGTGTGGGCCGCTTTCTCTATGATCTTTTTGAGCTGCTGATCGCAAAGGACCTGCATCATCTGGAGGAGATCGAGGATCGCGCGGCAAAGCTGGAGGACCGGGTGCTTGCAGGCGAGCTGGACGATTTCAGCGCGCCAATGAGCGAGCTGCGCAAGGAGACGATGACGTGGTTTCGCTATTATTCCCAGCTGGACGATGTGGCGAGCGAGCTGCGCGAGAATGAAAACGGCTTTTTCAATGCTGAGGAGTGCGGCTTATTCCGCCTGTTCGGCGAACGGGTGATCCGTCTGCGGGAGGAATCGGAGCTGCTGCGGGAATACTGCGCGCAGATACAGACGCTCTACCAGTCGGAGCTCGACACGCAGCAGAACCGCATCATGCGCATCCTGACGATCGTGGCGACGATCTTTCTGCCGCTGACGCTGCTGACCGGCTGGTACGGGATGAACTTTGCCGCCATGCCGGAGCTGCGCTGGAAATACGGCTATCTCACCGTCATCGCGGCGAGCGCCGCCATCGTGGCGCTATGCCTGTGGATCTGCAAAAGAAAAAAATTCTGGTAAGCAAAAAGGAACGGCGGCTGCCGTTCCTTTTATGCTGCTATTTTTTCTCGAAGTAGTAGTCGCGGAAGTTGTGGTACTGCGCGGCATAGTAGCGCAGCAGACGGTAAAGGCGCGGCAGCGGCAGATCGCCCTTGCAGAAGAGCACATGCGAGCCCTTGAATGCCTTGAGCTCTTCGGCAAGCTCGGGGTCCCTGACGTAGCGGTGCAGGATACCGGTCGGCACGTTCTGCCAGAGCGCGACGGTGTGGTTGTAAACGCACTCGTCTCGCCGGCCGTACACGATGTCGTCGGTCAGGAGCTTCATCATGTTGAGCCCCGCGGCGCGGCAGAAGTAGCTGCTGCGGCCAAGGCGCGGGTTGATCTCGAAGAGAACATAGCGGCCCGTGCGGCAGTCGTACTTCATGTCGATGTTCGAAAAGCCGACGTAGCCGAGCTTTTCAAGAAATTCCTGCATCCGGTCGTACAGCGCCTGATCGCCGCGCGAGAGGATGGCGGCGTAGTTGCCGACGGATTTTGGGTCGTAGTATTCCAGCACCGGCTGGCCGAGGCACATCGCGCGCACATGGCCGTCAAGGTCGGAATAGCTGTTGAGCACGCGCATCGCGTCGTCGCCGCCGGGGATGAACTCCTGCAAAATGAGCTTGCCGCGGTAGTCCGACCGGTTCATGCTGTGTACCATCTTGAGGTACTGTTCCTTTGTGTCAAAGAAGAATACCTTCTTTTGCCCCTCGAAGTGACAGCGCAGATAGTCGAGCGCGTTGGAGTTCTCGGGCTTGACGACGATGGGAAAGTCGAACGGCAGATGCTCGACGATGCTCTCGCGCTTCTCTGGCGAGGCCACGGCGGTCTTGGGATAGTCCATGCCGTACTGCTCGCATAGGGCGTAGAACTTGTCCTTCGTATCAAAGGTCTCAAGCAGGTCCTCGGAGATAAAGCGGTTGGCGATCAGGCCTTCGAAGTGGCCGTAGTGGCGGCAGAGCAGGCCTGTATAATAATCCGAGCAGGGGATGACGAGCAGCTTTTCATACTCGCGCGCACATTCCCGCAGTACGCTGAGCAGTGCGTCAGGGAAGATCTCCTCGCGTTCAAAATCCGGGATGATGCGGCAGGCGAAAAGGTGTGAATGACGCGTGGGGACAAGCTGCTGTGTGCACAGCAGCAGCGGCGCGATGTGATATGCCTCCTGAAAGAGACGTGCCGTGCCGTAGGCATTTTCATCGCTGCCGAGGATGATGGGCAGAAAATCCTTTTTTTTCTGCTCGCGCAGGAGTGTGGCGGAGACGGGGCGGCGCGCGTCGTACTCGGCAAGGTATTTGAGCGTGAGCTCCACATCACTGGGGTAGGGGACGAAGACGCTGCCGCGTTTCATCGTGGTCTCCTCGCCCTTGCCGGTCAGCAGGATAACGCGCGGGCCTTCGCCGTCTAAGATCGCGCGGCGGATGCACTCGGCGCGGTCCTCAAGAATGAGGTGCGGGCAGGCGACGTGGCGGGCGACGCTTGCGGCGATCTGCATGAACGGCTCTTCGCCGGAATCCTCCTCGGTGATGTAGACAAAGTCGCAGTTTTGACCGCTCAGCTCGCCCAGATCCTTCCGGCGCTGGAGCGCATGGGAGCCGGGGCAGCCGAAAATGGAAATCATCCTGCGCTCGGGATATTCGATGCGCGTCGAGCGGTAGAGCGCGTCGAAGCTCATGCGGTTGTGCGCGTAGTCGACGATGACGGTGACCTTCCGGTCGCGGCTCTCGTAGATCTGCATGCGGCCCGCGGCGCGAGCCTTGCGCAGGCCCGAGCGCACATATTCCTCCGGCACGTCCAGAGCCAGACAGATGGCCATAGCGGCAAGCGCGTTGGAAACGTTGAAGAGTCCGGGCATGGTGATGGAAAATTCGCCGTTGTATTTCGGCGACTGTACGGTGAAGTACAACCCATCCGCGCGCTTTTCCGTGTGCCTGCAATAGACGGTGTCCGTCTCATGCGAGCCGAAGGTGATAAGCCCGCAGCGTCCCTTGGCGTATTCCACCACGCGCTCAGCGTACTTGGCGTCGGTATTGACGCAGCCGAAGCGGCAGGAGTCGAAGATCTTCAGCTTGGAGGTGAAGTAATCCTCGAAATCCGGATGCTCGATGGGGCTGATGTGATCGCTGCCGATGTTCAGAAACGCGCCCACGTTGAACGTGATGCCGCGCACGCGGCCGTATTTGAGCGCCTGAGACGAAGCTTCCATCACAAGGTGTGAAATGCCGCTCTCATAAGCGTTTTCAAAGTGCTGGTAAAGCTCGAGCACCTCTGGCGTGGTGATGTGGGACTCTTCGGTGCTCTTGCCGTCGTAATTATCGATGGAGGAAAGAATGGCGCACTCGGGCTTTCCCTGCGCGTGCAGCCAGTCGTTGAGGATATAGCGCACATAGTAGGCGGTGGTGCTCTTGCCTTTCGTGCCGGTGATGCCGACGGTGGTGAGCTTTTCTGTTACGCCGTCATAGAAGAGCTGGCCGAGCACAACGAGAGAGTAGCGGATATCACTGACGAGAATACAGGGCGCGTCCGCGTCGTGCCGCTGTTCAGCCACATAGGCAAAGGCGCCGCGGGAGAGCGCATCGCGCAGGTATTCTTCTTTGAAGTGCGCGCCCTTGCAGATGAAAAGCGCGTTTTCGCTCAGCGTGCGCGTATCGTAGGTCAGGCAGTGGATCTCGCGCGCGGCGAGCTCATCGCTCACGGTGCTTTCGACCAAAATGCCTGCGTCGCGCAGCGCGTCGATGTATTCCTTGAGAGTGTGGATGGTTTTCATAGGCGGCTCCTTTAGGTCTTGCTTTTTCGGCAGGACACGCTAAAATATAGAAAGCAATCTGTTTCCGAAAGGGGAATTTCGATCATGACTTATCAGGAAGTGCTGGAAAACGCAAGGACCTGCATCGGCCCTTACTGCAAGGCGTGCAATGACTGCAACGGCAAGGTCTGCCGCAACACGATGCCGGGCCCCGGCGCCAAGGGCGAGGGCACGGGCTTTATCCGCAACGCGGAAAAGTGGCGCGCGCTGTGCGTCAATATGGACACCATCTGCGGCAACGCGCCGGTGGATACGTCCTGCACGCTCTTTGGCCGGACATTCGAACTGCCGGTGTTTGCCGCGCCCATCGGCGCGATGCGCCTGCACTACGGCGACAAGTACGACGACCTTGCATACAATGATATCCTTATTCACTCCTGCGCAAACGCGGGTATCCTTGCCTTTACCGGCGACGGCACCGACCCGGCGGTCGTCGAGGGCGCGGCCAAGGCGCTGAAGGCGAACGGAGGCTGCGGCGTGCCGACCATCAAGCCCTGGGATATGGACACGATCCGCGAGAAGTTTGCGCTCGTGCAGGCGTCTGAGCCCTTCGCCATCGCCATGGACATCGACGCGGCGGGGCTGCCGTTTTTGCAGGGCCTTACGCCGCCGGCCGGCAGCAAGAGCGTGGAGGAATTGAAGAGAATCGTCTCCTGGACGGAGCGCCCCTTTATCTTAAAGGGCATTATGACCGCGCGTGGTGCGGAAAAGGCGCTGGAGGCGGGCGCGAGCGGCATCGTCGTCTCGAACCACGGCGGCCGCGTGCTCGACCACTGCCCCGCGACAGCGGAGGTGCTGCCGGAGATCGTAGAGGCAGTAGGCGGAAAGATGACCGTGTTCGTCGACGGCGCGATCCGCAGCGGGATGGATATTTTCAAGGCACTCGCGCTCGGCGCGGACGCGGTGTTGATCGGGCGTCCCTTCGTTACCGCTGTGTACGGCGGCGGGGAAGAGGGCGTGAAGCTCTACGTTCAGAAGCTCAAAGCTGAGCTGGCTGACACGATGCGCATGTGCGGCGCGCACACTCTTGCGGATATCGACCGTTCCATGCTCTACGAATTCTGAGCGGTACAACAATATAGTATAGCACCGCGAAAAAGTGCTGACAAGTGAAAATCGGGAGAAGAGGACGGCAGATGAGGCCGCCCTCTTTTTCACTATCTACAATAAAAGATAAAAAAGGAGAAAAACGCGGAACAAAACCGCTGTGCATTGCGTCTTAAAAAGTAAAGCATCCCCCTTGAATCAATTTAATCATGGAGGAAAGAGCAATGAAAAAGACGACGGGCAGGATCATGCTGATCGCGGCAGCACTTCTGGCACTCATGCTGGCAGGCGAGGGCGGCAAGCAGCAGGCGACAGCCGATGCGCAGAGCGCGCAGCGGACGGAGGCAGATACAACGGCGGAGATCGGAGAAGCGGACGCGCAGCAGGGGGAAGAACGGCAGGTGCTCCAAAAGATGTGCGGTGTGACTGCGGAGGACCTGCCGGAGATCAACTACGGCCATGCGGAAAATGTGACGGCGGATGCGCTGGCCGCGGCGCTCAACGGCGCGGCGGACAAGACCATCAGCGCAGAGGATGCGGCGGCGCTCGGCTACACAGGGAAGTATGACTTTACGATGCAATTTTGGTGTGTGAACGCGTACCTTGAGCGGCACGAGGACGGGGTGTTCCGGCCGAAGGACCCGTGCTTTGATCTTTCCTGCGGGCTGGCGGAGGATATCGTCTGCGTTGAACTGCTTCCGTACGAGAGCGGCGGCAGTGTGCTGGTGCGGGATGAAACGCTCTATACGCTCGTGCGCCACAGCAATGACTATCCGGAAAATGTGGACGCAGCGGCGTATGCGCAGGCAAAGACGCTCATCGACGCGCGGATGGAGCGGGCGCTTGAAGAAATGCGGGAAAATCCGATGGAGGGTACGGACTGTGAGCTGACACGGTTTGAAAACGTGCTGGATTATTCCGAGGACGGTGCGGAATCGCTGGAGCTGTATCAATGCCGTTATGCCATTGCCGTCGCCCATCCCGAGCGCGACGGCTGGGCGGGCGGCAGGTATTTGGACAGCGCGCTGCGCGTGCAGGACGGCTACCATTGGGCGGGGCATCTGGGCATGTTCTATCGGAATGGCGAGCTCAAAGCCATGAAATGGTACGATGTGGAAACGCTGGGTGACGGGATCGTCGCCAATGACGACTGGCTGCGCGAATGGGCGGCGCGGGAGCTGGACGCGTTCCGGTTGAACGGTTGACGGAGAGGAGGATAAAGATGATCGAGCGGAAAAAGACTTACAGCCGCGTTTTGCTTCTGGCTGTGACTGCGCTGGCACTGCTGTTCGTGCTCAGCGGCTGCGCGCAGGAGCGGGAGAACACTGCACAAAACGACACACAGGCAAAGGAAACCGTCCTGCGATTCTGCGATGACATCTTCGGCAGTGAGGCGGATGCGGGGATTGCGGAGACATATCACATCCGCGTGACGGACGCGCTGGACATATGGCGATTATTACAGTTGGGGCGTGGGTGCGGACGCCTGCAAAGATGAAAAAGGAAACTGGTACATTGAAGGGACCTGGACAGGCGGCGGAGGCGTTCGCCTGCCGTACATCGGGCGCGACTGGGATTCTGAGCAGCAGACCGCGACGGTATCACAGCTCGTGGAGTGCTGGTTTCTCGCAGAGGGGGAGCCCCGCGAGTGGCGGCTCCCTGATATGATCTATGACCGTCCGAGCGCCGAGCTGCGCGAAGTGCTTGCCGGTCTCCCGTCCGAACAGGCGGCGGAATTGGAGAAGAGCCTGCGCGAGGTGTGGGACGATCCGTTGCACGCCGATATGTTTCCGGGCGGCTTTGACGCCAAACTCAGCGCGGACTGAGGGGATGCTGGCAATCATTGCATTTGCAATCCGCGGCAAAAGAGGGTAAGATAGGTTCCGTTCTTGCAAGACGGATCCTACATACGAGGAGGTTTGACGCCATGTTTTTTAACTGCGGCAGCTTTGATTGCAGCAGCCTGATCGCTATGCTGTGCCAGCTCTTCGGCGTTTGCAACGGCTGAGAGTAAAAATGAAAGCGGGGTGGAAGTGCAGATTCCACCCCGCTTTCGAACAAAAATGCAACATTTTTTGCGCGCTAAAAAACTTTGAGAAGAAAAAAGAAAAATTTTGAAAAAAGGTGTTGACAAAAGGGGCGGTAGGTGCTAAGATAACACCTGTTCCGCGAATGGAGCGTGCACCTTGTAAATTAAACAACGAAACTTTGACAAGCACCAGATGAAAAACTGTGCGAAATGCACAGAGCTTGCGAGGAAGACGGTTAAGTCAATTACGTCTGAATCGTAAGGATAAAAAGTTTTAAGCTATGACAAATAGCTCGATAAAGATT
>CAKTLD010000031.1 GCA_934572445.1 uncultured Oscillospiraceae bacterium | reverse complement strand
ACTTCATTCTACCAGAGCCTGCAAACTATGTCTTCTTTTATGCGGTTTTCAATTTGCGCAACTTATTGTACCTTATCGCCGGTGGGCGCGGTGTGGCTCTCGTGGATGCTGCTGCTCCGATAAAAAAGAATAGGGAAAGGCCCGTGGGATCACCCACGGGCCTTTTTTGCATTGTGCGCAGCGCTCACACCATGTCGTAGGGCTGCTCGAGCGGATTCTTGCGCTCCATTTTGTCGTAGTGCCTGCACAGGAAAGGCTCGACCACATAGTAGAGCAGCTTGCCGTCCAGGTCGAAGTAGAAGACCGCGAACAGAATAGCGTACACCGGCGCGAGGATGGCGGCCAGCTTGCCGAGCACCTTGGCGAGGACCTTGAAGATCTTCCACAGAAGGCTCAGCGCCTTGCCGAGGAAGCGGCAGACGCAGCAGCCCTTGCGCTCTTTGCGGATTCGTTTCATAGTGGCGTTCCTCCTTTATCCTTTACCAGCTGTCGCTGTCGTCAAAGTCAAGCAGGGAGGGATCGATGGGCTCTTCCTGCATGACGGTGGTCATGTAATCATTGATGATGCGGCGGATCTCCGCGCGGGAAACGGTGCGCTTGTCAGGCAGCGCATGCGGCATCCAGATAGCGTGGATGTTGCGCTTGCGGAACTCGTCCTCAAAGAGGCCGTGCACGCCCTGCATGCCCTTGCACTGCAGCTGGTCATACATCATGACCATGTCGCAGTTAAAACGCTCCATATTTTCCCATAGCTCGAAGATGTGATGCATGCCGCCGACGGCCATGCGGCGCATGGGCGCCCACTCGTGATAGCGGGCCATGTCCTCGAGCGTGTGCTCGTAGCCGTCAGTGCGGATGGTCATGTCGAACATCAGGGAGTCCATGTTGATAATGACGTTCAGGCCCCAGCAGTTATAGGCCCAGGTGCACCAGTTGGAGTAGTAGAGCGGCGCGCAGGACCACGCGATCACGCGGTGGCGCGTCAGCGGGAAGGTGTCGATCTTCTTTTCCACGCATTTGTAGAGGATTTTGCTGACGTGCTTGTCCACCTCGTGCCAGATGGGCAGATCGCCGTACTGGGACTGATAGATGCGGTAGAGCGCCTGCGAAACGCCGTTGATGGGGTAGGAGTTCGTCTTGGCGGCCACATCCCACTTTTCCCACTCGAAGCGCTGCAGCTCATTCTGGCGCTCGAGCTTTTTGCACAGCTGCTCATAATCGAACGGCACGCCGGTCTGCTCTTCGATGAACTTCCACGCCTCCTCGATCTCCTTCTGGCAGTGCTTCTGTACCAGCGGATCGTCGAACTGCATCGGCTGCGGCATGGCGAACAGCGGCTTATTGATGAGCCAGTCCTGAATGATGGACGTGGCAACGCTGCCATCGCACGCCTCGTTCGAGGTGATGACGGCTTTGTAATAGTCGGGCACATCGTCGAGCACGAAGATACCGGCCTCGGCCTGACACATCGGGCAGGGGTCGCCGGGAAGACCGATGGACTGGATGGCATCGATATAGTTGAGCACGGTGTGGTTGTTGACGTGCACGGAGACGAAATAGGGCACCATCTGCAGCGGAACGTTTTCCACTTCCTTGCTGAACGGATAGAAAATACCGCCCCATACGGTCTCGTCGTGCGCCATCGTCTTATCGTGGCGCGCGCGGGCCTTTTCGCCGTTGATGTTCAGGTCATTGCGGAACATCTGCATGAACTGCACGATAGTCGCGTTCGTCATGCCGCGGTAGTGCCACGGGCAGGCGCGCAGCGCCTCGCCGCGCAGTCCCTCAAAGCCGCGGTCATACCAGTGCATGACCGTGAGATAGGTCTGGCCGGCCCAGCGGTAGCGCCAGATGCCCTTGAGGAACGTCGGCAGGCCGCCGTACTTGTTGATGTCCATGACCATATGAGCGTAGTTATACAGCCACACCATGTGGAAGTAATAGAATGTGTCCTTTACGCCGCGCCATTCGCGGTGCTTGTAAAGGCCGGTCTTGGGGATATAGAGGTCACCGAGGCGGCGCTCGCCGGCAGGCTTGCCGTACCAGAAATCGCGGGCAAGCTTCTTGTAGTCCACCGTGACGGAGGATTTCTTCCCGGGCTTCTTGGCTTCCGGCTTTTTGAACTCGGGCAACTTGAAGTTGAACTTAGCCATTTTTCTTACCCTCCTGCAGCTTCTTGATCTCTACGCTCTCGACAAACGCCTGGAAGCGGGTGCGGAGCTGTCCGGATGCGGAGTTGATGTATTCCTTTTCGATCGAGCACACGGGCAGTCCAAAGTCGCGCTGGAGCACGACCGTGTCGATCACGCGCTCGTAGCTCCAGTATTCGCAGAACTTGTTGGAGGCCACGATCACGCCGTCGGCATGATATTCCTTGGCAAGGTCGGCGATGAACTGCTTGCGGCGGCGCATCTCCGACTGCTCCATAAAGCGTGTGCAGTTGCTGTTGAGCAGGTAGTGGCGGGCAATGGCGCGCAGCGGCGTTTCTCCCTCGCGGATCTCGATAGGCTCGCGGGCCTCGACTGCACCATAGCAGAAGCGGTCGGCCACCACGAGCGCGCCGCAGCTCTCAATGAGCTGGATAAAGCCGGGATCGTCGTTCTCGCTGCCGGCGAGCACGACCTTGCAGCGGTAGGCAGGCTTGGCGTCGGGCTCGCGGGTCTTGAGCTCTTCGAGCGTTTCGCGCAGCTTGTCAATGATGAGATATTTTGGGCAGACCATCGTCACCAGCGTGATGACATGGAACTCATAGCCCGTGATGGTGGGCTGCTCGAGCTTGCGGAAGTCGCCGATAGCACGCACGAGACGGCAGACCTCGTTATGCTCGTCCAGCGCCTTGAGAATGGCCTCATCCGAAGTGTCCACACCGTAGCTGTCGCGCAGGAAATCGAGCACATGGGCCTGCAGCTGGGCCTCGTAATGGTCAATGCTGTTCTCAGTCTTCTTGAAAGGAACATCCGTAAACTCGCACTTGAAGCGCGGGTTGTTGATGACACCGGGCATACGCTGCAGATGCTCCTGAAAACGGCAGGTAACAGTGCACGTCTCGGTGGCAAGCTGCGCGTCAAGGTAATTGAAGCCGCCCTCGAGCGCGCGCTCGAAGAGGCAACGCCCATAGTGGCAGGTGCGCGCGGACATGTAATAGGTCGCCATGTCCGGCGAGGAACAGCGCGGCGCGCGCAGGCGCGAGGAGAAGCAGCCGGGCAGGTCCAGCAGGACCTCGGGCATGAAGTAGCAGGTGTAGCCCAGCGCCAGCCTGCCCTCGTCCTTGGCCTGCTTGACCAGGTCGTTGTTTGCCTCTTGCAGGAGATTTTCAAAGTAGATCAGGTGCTTGAGATCTCGCATCAGGAAGTCCTCCCAGTGTGTTATTTCGCAAAGGGGTCCGCGGCGTCTCGCAAAGCCAGCCGCGCCGAAGGCGCAGTTTCCCCACAATTCACCCTATTATGACAATTCTACCAGTCTGCACAAATAAAGTCAATCAAATGTTCATAAATTCGTCACAATTTTTTAACACTTGCGCGAAAAAAGCGCTCCGCTCCGGCGGAGCGCTTTTGATCACAGAAATCTGCACAGCAGGATCGGCAGGAATACGGCGGGGACATAATTCATCACCTTCAGCTTCGTCAGCCCCAGCATATTGAGCGACAGGCCGAGGATCAGGATCGAGCCGACGCACTTCATCTCCAGAATGACGTCAGCGGTCAGATACGGCTGAATGACCGACGCGCCAAGTGCGATCAGCCCCTGATACAACAGTACCGGCAGCGCCGAAAGCGCCACGCCGATGCCCATAGTGGAGGAGTAGACGATGGAGGTGATGCCGTCGAGCGTGGATTTGGCGTATAGCGTGGAATGATCGAGCGTCAGGCCGGAGTCCAGCGCGCCCATAATGGCCATCGCGCCCACGCAGAAGAGGAGCGATGCGGAGACAAAGCCCTCGGAAAGAGAGGTCTTCGACTGCCTGCCGCCGAATTTGCGCTCCACCCACTCGCCCAGCTGGTGCACGCGGTCGTCGAGGCGCAGGCCCTCGCCAATCAGTGCGCCGAGCACGATGGAAAGGATGGCGACAAGTGTGTTTTCACCAGCGAGCATCCCGTCCACGCCGATATAGAGCACGCACAGCGCCACGCCCTTTTCTACGGCGGAGCTGAGGCGCCGGGGAATGAAGCGCCCCAACAGCACGCCCACGACGCTGCCGGCGATGATGGCGGCGGAATTGACAAGTGTACCGGTCAGGATCATGCGCTGCCGCCTTCTTTCTCATATCCGGCGAGCGTGAGGATCACGTCGCCCGCCATCATCAGCCCCGCGCAGCCCGGCACCCAGGTAAGGCTTGCCGGAACGCTGCGGCGGCCCGGCGGGGGAGTCTCCAGTGCTTCGGGCGCGGCGGGCAGCTCGGGGGAGAAGAGCACGCGCAGATGTTTCACGCCGCGTGCGCGCAGCTCTTTGCGCATTACGCGCGCGAGCGAGCAGTTGTAGGTCTTGGAGATGTCGTCGATGCGCAGCAGCGTCGGGTCGGTCTTGTTGCCGGTGCCCAGCGCGGAAAGGATGGGGATGCCGCGCGCGAGCGCGGTCTCGATGAGGTCGAGCTTGCTCGACACCGTGTCGATCGCGTCGATGATGTAGTCATAGCGCGCGGTAAAAAAATCCTCGCGGTGCGCCGCATCGTAGCGTGCACAGATGGGGTGGAGGTGTACGTCGGGATTGATGTCGCGGCAGCGCGCGGCGACAGCGTCGGTCTTCGGCTGGCCGACGGTGGAGTGCAGCGCTTCGAGCTGGCGGTTCAGGTTCGTGGGGCTCACCGTATCGTCGTCGATGAGCGTCAGCTCGCCGATACCCGAGCGCACCAGCGCCTCGACGGCGTAGCTGCCGACGCCGCCGAGACCGAACACAGCCACATGGCTGCGCCCGAGACGCGCCATCGCGTCGCCGCCGAGCAGCATTTGCGTGCGTAAGAATTGATTGTCCATAGCGTTGTCCTCAAAGATCAGATCCAAAAGGTAAAAGCTGCCGGTCATCGACCGGCAGCTTTTCGTGGTCAAACGGGGAAAGATCAGCCGACGTACTTCATGCCGCTGAGCTGCTCGGCTTCAACGCCGTCGGTGATACCGGTGTACCACTCGTTGTAAGCGTCGTTCTTGAGATCAAGATCAGCCTTGTAGTACCAGTAGGGCTGAGGATTGGTCTCGACGAAGTACATGACATGGAAGCCGTAGCTCGACTCAACGATCTCCACATCGCCCGGCTGGCGCGCGGAATCGAAGCACCAGTTTTCGAAGGAGGCGACCGTCTGGCCCTTGTAGACATTGGAGAGCAGACCGCCGGAACTGGCCGTGTTGGAATCGGTGGAGTTGGCGGCGGCGAGAACGGCAAAGGCCTCCTCGGTCTTCTCACCGTCATTGTACTGCTGGAGGATATCCTTGGCCGTATCCTCATCGGAGACAAGAATGTGGCGGACAGTAACGGGATGATAGTCGTTGCGGCTGCGGGAGTGGAAGAGCACGGCGTAATAGCCGGTCTCGCTGTAGGCGACCACGGTGGTGTCACCCTCCTGACGCGCGTCGTCAAACGCCCAGGTCATCATTTCGGAGGTGCCGTTGCCGGCGTTGGCGACATGGTTATAGGTACCGCCCATGTCTTCGCCAATGGCGTCGAAGCTCTCGCCCTGTGCAAAGCGCTCCAGCGCGGTTTCAGCCTGCTGCTTGGCCTCTTCCACGGCGGCGGCCTTCTCCTCATCGGTTGCGTCATCGGCGGCGCTGGAGGTAAAGAGAATGTACTCGATGTCGGCGCTCTGATAGCTCTTGGGGTCGGCATCGTAGGCGGCCTGCACCTCGGCATCGGTGTAGGAGAGAGAGTCGGAGTAGCTGTTGGAGTACGCCTCGGCCAGCGCGATCATGCGGATGTTGCGGTCGAAGACCTTCTCATTTACCAGCGGGCCGCAGACGGCCGTGATGTACTGGGAGCGGGAGTAGTTGTTCGCAGCGGCATAGGTGTCGAGATCGGCGTAGGTCTGCTCCACAGACTGCGCAACATACTCGCTGCCGTCAAAGCCCTCAGCCTCCGCCTTCTGCGCCAGCAGCGCATAGGATTTCAGGCTGCTGAGCGCCTGATCGCGGAAATAGTCGTACCAGGTACCGCCGTCCGTGACGACGCAGTCCTGCTCCTTGAGCGACTTGCTGGTGTCCAGACCGAAGATGCTCAGGTAGTTGGCGTTCTTGCGGACAAAGCTGCTGTAGTTCGTGTAGTAGTAGTAATCCACGTCAGCGGCGGTATAGGTCTCGCTGCCGATGGTGACCGCGTCAGCATTGCGCTCGATCACCTTGGAGTTGGCGACGATGACAACGGCGGCGACCACAACAAAGGTGACGGCAACGGCGATGTAAAGGATGCTGCTGCGGCGGGCCTTGGCCTTTTCCTCCTGCTCGCGCTTGGCCTTGGGGTCAACATAGCCGCTGGCAAGCTGCTCCTGACGGGTCTTCTTTTCTCTGGATGCACTCATTTGTTTGTTCAGTCCTCTCAATTAATGGGGTATTGCGCGGGAAATCCCGATTATTATAACGAAAAGCTCACAGAAATGCAATGACAAAATTGTGAAGATTCTTCGTACTGTTTTCCGCCCGCAGGCGGAAAACAATTAAAATCGTAATTCCTGACGACAGAAGGTGAATTGCCGCGCAGCGGCAAGAGAAGCCACCCTGGGGTGTGTGCGTCAGGAATTACTCTTTGCGCAAAGCGAGTGTCGAATTGTCTGCTTGTGCAGACAACGAGGCACAGAGCGGCGCGAATCTTTCTCAATGAAAGCGGCGCAAGCCGGTTTCATTGAAGTTATTTCGTGCCGAAGATACGGTCGCCGGCGTCACCGAGGCCGGGGACGATATAGCCGTGCTCGTTGAGGTGATCGTCGAGCGCGCCGGCGTAGATGTTCACATCGGGGAACTTTTCCTGCACGGCCTTGATGCCCTCGGGGGCGGCGACAAGGACCATGAGCGTGATGTGCTTGCAGCCGCGCTTGACCATTTCGCCGATCGCCTCGCATGCGGAGCCGCCGGTGGCGAGCATCGGGTCAACGATCAGTACGTCGCGCTCGGCCACGTCCTTGGGCATCTTGCAGAAATAGGGGTGAGGCTCGAGCGTCTCTTCATCGCGGTACATGCCGATGTGGCCCACGCGAGCGGAGGGAACCATGCGCAGCACGCCGTCAACAAGACCGAGACCTGCGCGCAGGATGGGGACGACGACGAACTTCTTGCCCGCGAGCGTGGGGGCGTCCATCTCGCAGATGGGGGTCTTGATGTGCTTGGTGGTCAGCGGGAGGTCGCGCGTGGCCTCGTAGGTGATGAGCATGCCGATCTCGGACACGAGCTCGCGGAAATCCTTGACGCTGGTGTTTTCATCGCGCATGATGGTCAGCTTGTGGGCGACGAGGGGGTGGTTCATGATGTGTACTTTCTCGTTGAATTTGGCTTCCATTGCTTTGACCTCCATTAAAATAAAATGATGTATGTGAATGTTGTTTGCTCACAGATCAGCCTTTTCGCTTCTCAGACGCTCGGCCTGTGCGGGGCGGAGGTAGACGGGCAGCAGCCCCTGCGCGCTGACCGCCTCGCCGCGCTCATAGGCCCGTCCGGCCGCAAGGCCGACGCCGACGGCGTTCTGATAGAGCAGCGCCGCGGGCGCGAGCGAGCACCCGACGCCGTGTTCCGTCAAATAGTGCCAGCACAGGGCGCCGCCGTCGCCGAGGACGGTGATGTGCCGCGTTTCATCCGAAAGCTCCCGCGTGAGGTCCTCGAGCGAGATCGCACGGTCAGGGCAAAGGCGTGTCAGCGCGCCGTCCTTCGCTTCAAAGACGGCGTTGTAGACCTGACTCCTCCGTGCGTCCATCGCGCCGACGATCAATCCGTCTAAATGCGCAATATTTTCCGCCATTGCCTCCAGCGTCGAAACGCCGAGGCACGGCTTGTCCGCTGCCCAGGCAAGACCCTTGACCGATGCAATGCCGATGCGCAGGCCCGTAAAAGAGCCGGGGCCCGCCGCAATGGCAATGGCATCGATCTCTTCAAGCGTCAGCTCGGCGTTTTTCAGCATCGCGTCCACCATCGGCAGCAGCGTCCTGCTGTGTGTCAGCCCCGTGCACTGATAGGCGGAGGCGAGCGGCGCGCCGTCTTCCACGACGGCGCAGGAGACGCTTTTGGCCGAGGTCTCCAGAGCAAGGATCTTCATGCAAATCTTCCTCCTGTGACCGTGATGACGCGCGAATTCTCGCCTTCTTCGCCGCGCGCGATATCGACGAAGATCGTGTCCTCCGGCAGCGCGTCGGAAACGCGCTCGCTCCATTCCACGGCACACACGCCGCCGCGGGCAAGATAATCGTCCCAGCCGATGTCGAACAGCTCCTCCGACGAGCCGAGACGGTACATATCAAAATGGAAGAGGGGCGTTTTTCCACCATACTCGTTGACGATGGTGAACGTCGGGCTCGTAACGCGCCCGCGGCAGCCGAGGCCGCGCGCAAGCCCGCGCGTGAAGGCGGTCTTGCCCATGCCGAGCGTGCCAGTGAAGGCCAGCACATCGCCGCCGCGCAGTTCATGCGCGAGCATTTCGCCGAAGCGTTCGGTCTCCTCCGCGCTGTGCGACAAAAACTGCATCCCTTCGCCTCCTGACCCCATTTTATCCCATATTAATAAACAGTATAGCACAGTGCGGGCCGCTTTACAATTCCTTTTCTCGGAATAGGCGGGAAAAAGTGCGTTTACAGCCGTACGAAAATGTGCTATAATCTTTCGGAGATTTTGTGCGAAAGGAGCGTGAGGCCATGGGAAAGGTCAAAGCGTTTTTGAGCGACGTAGTACGCCAGTCAGATCTGGTGCTGCTGGCACTGTGCGTGGTCTCCACGCTTTACGGCATGGTGCTTATCGCCAGCGCAACGTATTTTCGCAATACGCTGCGCTATGTTGCGGTGCAGGGCTTTGGCCTGTTCCTCGGGATACTGCTGTACTTTTTCCTCTCGGCGGTCGATGTGGGGGAGCTGAGCAAGAAGTGGAAATGGCTGCTGGCCTTCAACTTTGGCTTCATCCTGCTGCTGCGCACGCCGTTTGGGCTTGACCGCGGCGGCAATCGCGCGTGGCTCGGCGTGAACGACATCGGCGCGAAGCTTGGTATCGCTTTTTTGAAGAACTTTCCTATCACTGTTCAGCCTGCCGAGATCGTGAAGATCACCTTCATCATCCTGCTGGCGCGCCAGCTTTCGCTGCTTGCGGAAAAGCGCGATCTCACGCGCTTTTCGAACGTTATCCAGCCCACGGCGCACGCGGCGTTCATGTTTGCTTTTTACTATGTGATCTCGAAGGACGCGGGCAGCGGCCTTGTCTACCTGTTCGTCTTTGTGTGCATGGCGTTTACCGCGGGCTTTGCCCTGCGGTGGATGTTCCTCGGCCTGGGCGGCGCGGTGGGCGGCTTTCTGGCCGCGTGGCAGTTTGGCCTTTTGCGCGGCGACTGGTACGACCGCATCAAGGTCATTCTTGACCACAGCTATCAGCCGGACAAGAAGGGCTTTCAGCAGACGCGCGGCATGCTGGCCCTCGGCTCGGGGAGGCTTACGGGGGAAGGACTCTTCAACGGCACGCAGACGCAGTCGCCCTCTAAGTGGAGCCTGCCGGAGCGGCAGACGGATTTCATTTTCTGCGTCTGCGGCGAGGAGCTGGGCTTTATTGGCTGCATACTCGTCATCCTGCTGCTGCTGGCCATCATCGTCCGCTGCCTGATCGTGGCGCATGAGGCGCCCTCGCGCATGGAGAGCCTGGTGTGTGTCGGCATGGCGGGGATGCTCATTTTCCAGACCATCGCCAACATCGGCATGTGCCTGTTCCTGCTGCCTGTTATCGGCCTGACCCTGCCGTTTTTCAGCTATGGCGGTTCGTCCATCGTTACGCTCTTCGCGGCGATGGGCGTGGTGTCGGGCATCAAGAAGCGATCGCGGCCGGAATGGCTCATAAACTGACGTTTCAAAAGCGGGGGATTCTCCCAAAGAGAATCCCCCGCTTTGAGTTAGGGAGCGCACTCCGCTTCGCGCCTTGCCGCCCGCAGGGCGGCTGCGACACGCGCGGAGTGAGAAGTGTAAATTCCGACGAACACCCCCCAGGGGGACTTCTCTTGCCGCTTTGCGGCAATTCACCTTTTGTCGTTGAAAAAACGATTCAAATTGATTTGCGCCGTGCGCGGCGCAAAATGGGGTTACTCGCGTTCGATTTTTTCGCCGCTGATCGAATCCTCGCTCACGCCGTAGGAAATGACGCTGCGGCCGAATCTTTTGCGCAGCGTGTCCATTGCGGACTCTACCGCCTCCTGCTTTTCCTGCTTTTCCTCATCCGTGCCCAGCAGATCCAGCTGGCGGAAGGACTGCGCCTCGTCGCTGAGGTGCAGCGCCGTAACGGACAGCAGCCGGATGGGGTCGGGCGCCTTCCAGAGCTCGCCCGCAAGGCGGAGCGCTGTGTCGTTGATCTCGCGCATCAGATGCGTGCTGTGGGGCAGCATCGTCTGGCGCGAGAAGGTCTGAAAGCGGCTGTTCTTAATGCCGACCTGCACGCCGCCGCAGTAAAGCCCGTGCCGCCGCAGCCGCATCGCCACGCTGTCGGACAGCAGCGAGATGCCGCTCTGTACCTCGTCCCAGCGCGTCAGGTCGCGGCGAAACGTCGTCGAATTGCCAACGGATTTGATCGGCTCGCGGTCCGCCGCTCCGCGGACGGGGGAATCGTCGAGGCCGTTGGCGTAGCGGTAGAGCTGCGAGCCCATTTTGCCCATCAGGGTTTCGAGCATTTCCTCGCTGCATTTTGAAAGCTCGCCAATCGTGCGCACACCGTAGCGGCCCAGGATATCCTGCGCGCTGCGCCCGACGTACAGCAGGTCGCCCACCGGCAGGGGAGAGACGATCTCCCGCCAGTTTTCGCGCGCGATGACAGTCGTGGCGTCGGGCTTTTTATAATCGCTGCCGAGCTTGGCAAAGACCTTGTTGAACGATACGCCGACCGAGATCGTCAATCCCAACTCGCGCCGGACGCGCTCGCGCAGCAGGTCGGCCAGTGCCCGTGCGTTGCCGCCGAAAAGATGCAGCGAGCCTGTCACGTCCAACCAGCTTTCGTCGATGCCGAACGGCTCGACGAGGTCGGTGTATTCGCCGTAGATCGCGTTTACTTTTTTGGAATATGCGGCGTAAAGCTCGTGGTGCGGCGGCAGCAGCACAAGATCAGGGCATTTCTTCTTTGCCTTCCAGATCGTCTCCGCCGTTTTCACGCCGCAGCGCTTCGCCGGTTCATTTTTGGCAAGGATGATGCCGTGGCGTTCCGTCGGGTCGCCGCACACCGCGACGGGCACACCGCGCAGCTCCGGGTGGCTCAGCAGCTCGCAGGAGGCGTAAAAGCAGTTGCAGTCGCAGTGCAGGATGATGCGGTCCATTGCGTTCACCTCGTTTCCCGTCCAGTATAGCACAAAACGAAAAATGGAACAAGCGTTTTATAGAAAAACCGGCTGCTTCATGCAGCCGGTTTTTGCAAAGATCCTTCCGGTGAGCCGGAGGACGTCAGCCCAATTGCTTTATGAGTTCGGTTTTGACCTTGCTCAGATCACTGCAGGTAAGTATCGGGATCAGACGGTCGATCTCGTCGATGCTTCTGTCCCACCACTTGAACCTGAGCAGCAGTTCGATCATTTCATCGTCAAACCGCTTTTGGATCATTCTTGCAGGATTTCCAACGACCTTTGCATACGGCGCAACGTCGCTGCCGACAACACTGTTTGCGCCGATGATAGCGCCGTCTCCGATGTGAACGCCGGGGAGGATCACCACATTCTGCCCGATCCATACATCATTTCCAATGACGGTATCGCCCTTCAGCGGCAGGTCGGACCTTGCGGGCGGCGGCATTTCCCAACCCTCCAGAGTGTAAAACGGAAATGTGGAAACAGCGTTCATCTGATGATTTGCGCCGCTCATCACAAACTCGACTCCGGCGGCGATTTGACAGAACTTTCCGATCACGAGTCTGTCGCCGTTCCACTCATACAGATGTGAAACATGGCTTTCAAAATCCGAATCGGCGATGTAGGTGAAGTCCCCGACGATAATATTTGGATTGGTAAGCGTTGGCTTCACATAGATCTCTTTGTCATATCCTGCGATCGGATGGATCACGTTCGGATCCGGACGTTTTCCGTCTTTCATTTCAACTGCCTCCTCCCATCCCCGTTTCGCATATCTGTGCGCGCCCGCGCTGCCGCACAAAGGGAAAGAATACAAAAACCGCCGCGGCGGTCGCTGGCGTATGCCTTGGCTTTTTACCCGCTGATTTTCACACTGTAGAGCGCGGCGCCGATGGCGGTGGCAAAGGTGGCGTTTTCGGGGATGATGAACTCCACGCCGTAGAGCTTTTCAAAAAGATCAAAGGTCCTGCGTGCGGGGGGCAGCATCGTCAGCGCGCCCGTGAGCACGACGGTGTTGGTTCCGCAGCACTTGCATGCCAGCACCGACATCGTGCCGATGGACTGCAGAACCAGATTGACGATACCGAGCATTTTGTCCGACGGCGTCGCGTCGTCGGCAAGCTTGGCAAAGTTTGCCGCCGTCGCCTCGGGCGGCAGATCGCCAACCTGTTCGCGCGAAAGGTCGCCGACCGTCAGGTCAATGTGATCAAGGTCACCGTCCTGGCAGAGCTTGCGGATCAGCGCGTACTGATGTACGCCTGTCGTCAGCGAACTGAGACCCGCGAGCGTGCCGCCGCCGACGCCGCTGCCGATGAGGTGGCGTACTTCCTCGCCCTTGTTGGCCCAGAGGAACGACGTGCCCGTGCCCATGCTGACGACGACCGCGTGTTCCTTGCCCGAAAGGGCCAGACCGCCCGTTCCGACGGAGGGAAACTCCGCGACCTTGATGGTCCGCACGCCGTAAATGTCGCCGTCCACATACGATGCGCCAACGCCCGTGAGGGCGATGTGGCGGATGTCGGAGAGCTGAAGCTGATGCGTGGCGAGAAAGTTGCCCATCGCGCCGTAGAGCGAGGTCAGCGGGTCCTCGGCCTTGACGCGCAGCATATCAATGACCGAAAGGTCGGGAGAGAGGCCGACGATCTTTGTGCTCGATCCGCCGATGTCGATGCCTAAGATAACGCCCATGGTAAACTGCTCCGTTTCTGTGAAGTCCCTTTATCATAGGGTAGAAAAGCGGCGAAGTCAAGCCGAAAAACAGGAAATGCCGCAAAAGCCTTGCTTTATCTGGATATTCGGGCTATAATGCAGATATTACAAGGCGCGGCATTGCCCGCGCCGCGACACTATGAGGTGAATATGAAGACCGATCAGAAGCTGAATATGACCATGCTCTGCGACTTTTACGAGCTGACCATGGGCAATGGTTACTTGAAAGCCGGATTTCAGGATCGCATCACTTATTTCGACGTTTACTTCCGCTCTGTGCCCGACGGCGGCGGCTACGCCATCGCGGCGGGCCTCGATCAGCTGATCGATTACATCGAGGATCTGCACTTTGACGAGCAGGACATCGCATACCTGCGCGGCAGAGGGATCTTCTGCGAGGAGTTCCTTGACTATCTGAAAAACTTCCGCTTCAGCGGCGACATTTACGCCGTGCCCGAGGGCACGCCGGTCTTCCCAAAAGAACCGATGGTCGTTGTGCGCGCGCCCGCGATCGAGGCGCAGCTGCTTGAGACCTTTGCTTTGCTGACCATCAACCATCAGAGCCTGATCGCCACCAAGGCCAACCGCATCGTCCGCGCCGCCAGAGGCCGCGCGGTGATGGAGTTCGGCTCCCGCCGCGCGCAGGGCTCTGCCGCCGCCATCGACGGCGCGCGCGCCGCCTACATCGCCGGCTGCTGCGGCACCGCCTGCACCATTTCCGACCAACTCTACGGTACGCCCGCACTCGGCACGATGGCCCACGCCTGGGTGCAGATGTTTGATAATGAATATGATGCTTTTGCGGCCTACTGCAAATACTATCCCCATAATGCCGTGCTGCTGGTGGATACCTACAATACGCTCAAGTCCGGCATCCCCAACGCGATTCGTGCCTTCAACGATATTTTGAAGCCCATGGGCATCAAAAAGTGCGGCATCCGCCTTGACAGCGGGGATATTGCGTATCTCTCCCGCAAGGCGCGCAAGATGCTCGACGATGCGGGCTGGACGGAGTGCACTATCACCGTTTCGAACTCGCTCGACGAGTACCTCATTCAGGATCTCTGGATGCAGGATGCGAAGATCGACGCTTTCGGCGTCGGCGAGCGCCTGATCACTGCCAAGAGCGAACCGGTCTTCGGCTGCGTCTACAAGCTCGTCGCGGTGGAGGATGCGCAGGGGAACGTCATCCCCAAGATCAAGATCAGCGAGAATGTCGGCAAGATCACCACGCCGCATTTCAAGAAGCTCTACCGTTTCTACGGCCGCGATACCGGCAAGGCCATCGCTGACTATCTCTGCGTGTATGACGAGACGGTGGATGACGGCCAGAATTTGGAGATATTCGATCCTGACGCGACCTGGAAGCGCAAGGAGGTCTACAATTTTGAAGCGCGGGATCTGCTCGAGCCGATCTATCTCGGCGGAAAGCTCGTCTACCGGCGTCCGAATATCGAAGAGATCAAGGCCTACTGCGCCCAGCAGGTCGATACGCTCTGGGATGAGGTCAAGCGCTTTGACAATCCGCACAACTACTATGTGGACCTCTCACAGAAGCTCTATGACATCAAGACGCGTCTTCTGAACGAGAAGAACAACTGAGTGAACGAACAGATCGGGGAGGGAAGCGATGAGCGGGAAGTTCCGTATTCAGCAGAAGGGAGAGCGGCGCATTTCCGCGGCGCTGCGCATCATGCTGGTCGTGGTGCTTGTGCTGGCGCAGGTGGCGCTGGTCGTGCTGCTCTCGCGCTTCCTGGAGGACTATGTGGCGCTGGCCTACGGCGCGCTACAGATCGCGGCGTTCATTCTGGCTATCCATATATACAATTCTCCGGGAGACCTTTCCTATAAGCTGAGCTGGTTCATCCTGATCCTGACTGTTCCGGTCGTGGGACTGATCCTGTGGTTCCTCTGGGGCGGAGCGGCACAGAAACGCCGCCTGCCGCAGCAGGCTGCGCGCCTGCCGGACGAGCCGGAGAGCGTGCGGATGCGCAGCGAACTCAGCGCCGACAAGCTGGCGCGTCAGCTGCCGTTTTGGTCGCGTACGGCGAACTATCTGCTGCGCCGTGATTTCTGCCTTTACCAGAATACGCGCGTGACCTATCTGCCCGAGGGGGCGATAGTGCTGCGCGAGTTGATCGACTGCGTGCGTCAGGCTGAGCGCTTCATTTTTCTGGAATATTTCATTCTGGCCGAGGGCAGGCTTTGGGATGAGCTGGAGCAGCTCCTGTGTGAAAAGGCGCGCGCGGGCGTCGAGGTCAAGATCATCTTTGACGATTTCGGCAACATCAAGCGCTTCAGCGGCGAGACGATCGACCGCCTGCGCGGTGCGGGCGTCGAGGTGTTCATCTTCAACCCCGTGCATGAGTATGTCAACCGTCTCTACTTCAACTACCGCGACCACCGCAAGATCGCCTGCATCGACGGCGACATCGCCTACACCGGCGGCGTGAACATCGCTGACGAGTACGCCAACCTTATCGAGCGATTCGGCTACTGGAAGGACAGCGGTGTCCGGCTCGAAGGGGAGGGCGCCTGGGGCCTGACGGTGCAGTTTATCCAGATGTGCGTTGACCTCGGCGGTGTGATGCACAACGAACACGATTATTACCGTCCGCATACGCCGGTCAGGAGCGACGGCTTCTGCCAGCCCTTTGCCGATGGTCCGCAGAACAATCCCGACAATCCGGCGGAGGATGTATTTCTCCAGCTGATCTCCGGCGCGCGGCGCTTTCTCTATCTTACAACGCCATATTTCATCCCTGACAGCAGCGTCATGCGCGCGCTGTGTATCGCCGGCGACGGAGGCGTGGACGTTCGGCTGATGCTGCCCGGCAAGCCAGACCACTGGTACGCCGACTGCGTGGCGGAGTCCTACTTTGGCGAGCTTCTGGAGCACAATGTCAGGATCTACCGCTATACGCCGGGCTTTCTGCACGGCAAGAGCGTTATGGTCGACAGGGAAGCTGCCTTCGTCGGTTCAGTCAACATGGACTATCGCAGCTTTGAGCTGCACTATGAGTGCGGTGTGATGCTCTACGGCGCGCCGATGATTGAAACGCTGCTGGAAGATATGGACAGCATCGTAGATGCGAGCCATCTTGTCACGCTGGACGAGTGGAGGCATCGCAGCTGGCTGCGCCGCGTATTCGAACCCATTCTGCGCCTGTTTGCCATCTGGATGTAAGAAAAAACAAACCGCCCGCGGCCGAGAGCCGCGGGCGGTTTTCGCTGTACAAAAAAGGAAGACACGATCGCTCGTGTCTTCCTTTGGCAGCGGGAGAAGGATTCGAACCCTCACATACGGAGTCAGAGTCCGCTGTGCTACCATTACACAATCCCGCT
>CAKTLD010000030.1 GCA_934572445.1 uncultured Oscillospiraceae bacterium | reverse complement strand
AGGAACTTATGCCAGAAGCGGGAGTAGAGCAGGTGCAGCGTGGTGTGCTCCATGCCGCCGTTGTACCAGTCCACGGGACCCCAGTAGTTTTCCGCCTCGTGAGAGACGGGCACCTGATCGTTGTGCGGGTCCATATAGCGCAGGAAGTACCAAGAAGAGCCGGCCCACTGGGGCATGGTGTCGGTCTCGCGCTTGGCGTCGCCGCCGCACTTGGGGCACTTGGTGTTGACCCAGTCGGTCATCTTGGAGAGCGGGCTCTCGCCGTCGTCGGTCAGCTCGTAGCTGTCCACCTGCGGCAGGACGAGCGGCAGCTCCTCTTCGGGCACGGGCACCCAGCCGCACTTTGGGCAGTTGACAAGGGGGATGGGCTCGCCCCAGTAGCGCTGGCGGGAGAAGACCCAGTCGCGCAGCTTGTAGTTGACCTTTTCATGGCCCCAGCCCTGCTCAATGGCGTACTGCTTCATCGCGGGGATGGCTTCCTTGACGGTCATGCCGTTTAAGAAGCCGGAGTTGACCATGATGCCGGTGTCATCCTTGAGCGTGAAGGCTTCCTTCGTGATGTCGCCGCCCTCGACGACCTCCACGATGGGCAGGCCGAAGGCTGTGGCGAAGTCCCAGTCGCGCTGGTCGTGACCCGGAACACCCATGACGATGCCGGTGCCGTAGCCCATTAAAACGTAATCCGAAACGAACATCGGCACGACCTTTCCGGTCGCGGGGTTGATGACCTCGATGCCGTCGAGGCGCACGCCGGTCTTGTCCTTGTTGAGCTCGCCGCGCTCAAAATCGCTCTTGCGCGCCGCGGCAGCCTGATAGGCCTCGACCTCGTCCCAGTTCCTGATGATGCTCTTCCACTTCTTGAGCAGCGGATGCTCGGGAGAGATGACCGTGTACGTCACGCCAAAGAGCGTATCGACGCGGGTGGTATAAACGGTAATATCGTCCTCGGTGTTGGTCTTGAACGTGACCTCGGTACCGGTGGAGCGGCCGATCCAGTTGCGCTGCTGCGTCTTCACGCGCTCAATGTAGTCGACGTCGTCGAGATCGTCGATCAGGCGGTCGGCATACTTCGTGATGCGCAGCATCCACTGGGACTTTTCCTTGCGGATCACGGGCGCGCCGCAGCGCTCGCACACGCCCTCGACGACTTCTTCGTTGGCCAGCACGCACTTACAGCTCGTGCACCAGTTGACAGGCATCGTGGTCTTATAGGCAAGGTCGTGCTTGAAGAGCTGGAGGAAGATCCACTGCGTCCACTTATAGTACTGCGGGTCGGTCGTGTCGATCACGCGATCCCAGTCGAAACCGTAGCCGAGCATCTTGAGCTGGCGGGTAAAGTTCTTGATGTTCTGCTGGGTGACGATGGCGGGATGGATGTGGTTCTTGATGGCAAAGTTCTCCGTCGGCAGGCCAAAGGCGTCAAAGCCGATGGGGTTCAGGACGTTATAGCCCTGCATGCGCTTTTTGCGGCAGATGATATCCATCGCCGTGAACGGGCGCGGGTGGCCGACGTGCAGGCCCGCGGCGGAGGGGTACGGGAACTCGATCAGGCCGTAGAACTTGGGACGCTTGTCCCCCGTTACGGCGGCGTAGGGCTTTTCCTGCTCCCACTTGTCCTGCCATTTCTTCTCAATGGCTGCGAAATCGTACTTCATGGATTTTCTCCTTTATGTGAAAAAATTGTTCTGACGCTGAAAAAGCCCCTGACCGTTTTCTAACGGTCAGGGGCGCAAAAACTTACGCGATACCACCCTGATTCGGCGCACGGTCACCCGCGTGCCCTCAGCAGCTTCATAGCCTTGCCCGTAACGGGGGCAGCCGTTCCGCCCTTTCAGGCGGACTGCTCCGGAGTGAGTCATACACGCACGCTTCCCCGCCGGCTCGCACCGACCGCCGACTCTCTTGGGGCGGAAATCATACGTCTTTATGCTCCATCTTCGCGTTTATGCCATATTCACAGCATTTCTATTTTAGGCGGTCTTTCCCGCCTTGTCAAGCGTTAATTTTGCTCACTCGCGCACGAGCACGCCGCTGAGGTCCACTTCCTCGCCGTCGGCCCACAGGTGCTCGAGGGAATAGAACTTGCGCGCCTCGTCGTTGAAGACATGGACAACGACGCAGCCGTAGTCCAGCAGCACCCAGGTACCGCCGCGATAGCCCTCGCGGTGCAGCGGCTCCTCGCCCTTTTCGGTCAGTTCCTTCTCCACCTCGTCGCACAGCGCATTGATCTGCGTGTTGGATGTACCGGTGCAGATGACAAAATACTCCGCCAGCGTCGTGATCTTGTCGATGCGGATGAGTCTGATCTCCTTGCCCTTTTTGCTGTCGAGCGCCTTGACGGCGATCTCGGCCAATTCTCTGGAAGGTAACATAGGGGTCTCCTTTTCTTATTTTGAGTTTTTGATTATTCTTATTCTTTTACATTATGGGCGCAGCCATTCCGGCATTTCATCCACGACGCTGTTCTCCGTACCGGCATCGCCGGTACCGCTGCTGTCCGCGTCGCCGGAGGCTTCCGGCGGCGTGACCGGCGCGTCAGGACCGTCCGGCATCGTTGTGTCGGCATCGCCGGTGCCGTCCGGCACTGTGGCCGGCGTGTCAGGACCGTCTGGCGTCGTTGTGCCGGTGTCGCCGGCGCTCCCGTCGGGATCGGTTGTCTCCGCACCGTCACCGGTCCCTGCGTCGGTATCTGTCTCGCTGCCCGGCCACGCTGTGATCGCTCCGCTGTAGCGGTCCACATGGACCGGCGGGCGCGCCGCGGCTCTGCTGTCCTCTACATGGCCAGTTGAGGACGAGAGCGAGCCATCTTCGTTAACGGACATGATGTCCAGATCGCTCATCGAGAACCTTTCGACAAATGGGCTCAGCCCATCGTTCACCAGATTGAGCAGCTTCGTCGCGTTCGGTACCACATAGTCAAGCTTCATGGGCCTGCCATACTCTGCGCTGATCGAGCGGCTGTAAACATACACGCCGTACCAGGGCATGGTGGTAAAGGTTACATTATCCACCGAAAGGCCGCCGAAAACTGCCTGCTTGCCGAACCAGAGGATGTTTTCAAACGAAAGGTCAGTTTCCACATTCTCCTGGAACACCTTGGCGATCTTGCCGATATTTGTCACGTTCTTCAGCTGCAGCAGCTGCTTGAGGACCGCCTTGAGAAAGTCCTGCTGGATCTGCATCCGCCCGCTGTCGCCGATTTCCGGATTGCCGTAAGGACTGTTTCTGTCGTTTTTGCGCCAGCGGATAACCTGCATGGCATCATCTCCGTCGAGCAGGCGGTAGCCCTTTTCCTGCTCGATCACAAGATCCTGATACGGGTCATGGTAGTCCATGGTATAAGGTACATCGAAATACACGCCGCCGATCGCTTCCACGATCTTTCCGACGGCCTCCCATTCCACGACCACCTGATAATCCGGCTCAAAGCCGATGAGCTGGGAGATCTCCTTATACAGCGCCTGGATCCCCTTGCTGCCTCCGCCGTTGAAATTGTAGACCGAATTGATCTTTTTCACATCCCACGATACGTTGACCATCGTGTCGCGCGGGATAGACATGACCGTTGCCTTCTGGTTGGTCACGTCATAGCTCGCCAGCAGCATCGTGTCGGTGTTGCCGCCGCCGCCCGTGTCGCGGCCAAGGACGAGCACGGTATAGAAATCCTTGCTCTTGCGCTCGCCGTCCACGCGCGGGCGCACGCCGTCGCCGTAGTCGATCTCGTCGACCTGCGGCTGATTGGGATCATTCTGCGTATCGTTTCCCTTGTTCGGCAGCTCCGGCGCGCGGATCTTCAGAAGGTAGCTCCCACCCGCGACGAGGCCGACGAGCAGCAGCACCAGCAGCACGCGCCCGATCAGCCTGCCCGGATGGGAAAAGGTCTCACAGATCTGTGCCCAGGCCTCGTCACAGTTGCGCGCAAAAAAGCCCTCGCCGCTGCGGCCGTTATCCCCCCTGTCTCTCTCGCAGGGATTTTTATAATCACTCATGGGTATGTCCTCTCAGATAGTCCAGTGCTTCCAGCGTATTGCGGTGAACGGGATTGCCCATCTCCGTCATCTCCTCCACCGTCATGGCAAGGCCCATCTCAAGCCCTTTGTCCAGATCCTCCCACACGACCTTACGGAGATCGTCCACGCCGTCAAAGTCGCGGCTCGGCTCGATGTAGTCGGCAAGGTAGATGACCTTCTCCAAAAGCGTCATATCGGGCTTTCCGGTCGTGTGCCACAGGATCGCGCTGTAGATCTCATCATCCACGCCGTACACGTCGCGCGCGAGCGCCGCGCCGGTCTTGGCGTGCAGCAGCTTGAGCGCCTTCCGCTCCAGCTCGTCGAGCGCGATGTGGTAATGCCCGCACATCGCGAGCTGCTCTTCCATCGAAAGGCGCTTGGTCGAATCGTGCAGCAGCGCAGCCACGCGCGCCTTCCGGATATCCGCGCCGTACTTTTCCGCCAGCGCCGCGGCCGTCATCTCCGTTCCGAGGACGTGGGGAATACGCTTGGCCTTGAGATAGGAAAGCGCGATGGGTCTCAGTTCCTCTACCTTTAGACGCTTCAAATCGAGATTTGTTCCATATAAATGTTCACGCAGGATATAGCCCAGCACCGCGGGGGCAAGAAGGCCCTCGGTCGCAAGGCACGGGATGCGCGCGCGCAGCTCGGTAGATGAAACCTCCACCAGATCCGGCAGCGTCATCGTCTCGATCCGACAGCCGGGGAAACGCTCGCACAGCAGCGCCCGCTGCGGCGCAAACAGCGCTTCACCGTCCGTTTCCGCGCGGCCGAAGGCACAGAGCGAGGCATAGCGCACGATCTCCTCGGGCCTGTACCAGTTCTGGAATGAGAGGAACATATCCGTTCCCATCATCAGCCACAGCGCATCGTCCGGATACTGCCCGTGCAGAAGGCGCAGGGTGTCGACCGTGTAGCTCTTTCCCTCGCGCATGAGCTCGATGTCCGACACCTCGACCGCAATGCCGAGCTCCAGCGCAAGCTGTTCGCCCATCAGGCGCGTCATCGCGAGGCGCTGCGCGCCCGAGGGCGCGTCGCCGGAAAGCTGCTTGTGCGGCGGGATGCCCGCAGGGATCAGCAGCAGCTTGTCAAGTCCCAGTGCCCGCGCCGCGTCTTTGGCCGCGGCGGCATGGCCCAGATGCGGCGGGTTGAAGCTGCCGCCGTAAATTCCGATCTTCAAGTTTATTCGACCTCTTTTTCTCTTTTACACGGTCTTCTTTGCCGCCTTGGGCAGCGCGATCTTGTCTTTCTTATCCTTTTTGTGCGAGGGACGATAGAGCACGAACTTTGTGCCGATGACCTGCACCTGCTCGCTGCGCGTCAGCGCGCTCAGTTCGTCGCAGGCTTCACGCGCGGTGAGCATGCTGTTTTCGAGCACGCGGCACTTGATGAGCTCGCGTGCTTCCAAAGCGTCGTTCGCCTGCTTGACGAGGTTTTCGCCGATGCCGTCCTTGCCGATATGAACGATCACATCGAGGTCATTGGAAAGGCCGCGCAGATATGCGCGCTGCTTGCTGTTGAGTTCCATATTCTCTCTTTTCCTTTTACTTTTCTTCCTGTTTTGCGCCCGCAAGATACTCCCCGAGCGTCTTTTTGAACGCCCGCAGCGCGTTGCCGCGGTGCGAGATCTCCGCCTTCTCCTCCGCCGTCAGCTGGGCAAAGGTCCTGCGCTTGTCCGGCACGAAAAACACCGGATCATAACCGAAGCCGCCCTCGCCCATCGGGGCAAAGGCAATGGTGCCCTGCACCTCGCCGTCCGCGCGCAGCACGTCCCCGTTCGGAAACGCGCAGGTGATGGTCGTGTGGAAGTGCGCGCGGCGGTCGCTTTGCCCGCGCAGCATCTCCAGCAGCAGCCGATAGCGCCCCGCGTCGTCCAGCCCCTCGCCGCCAAAGCGCGCGCTGTAAACGCCCGGGCCGCCGTTCAGCGCATCGACACACAGGCCGGAATCGTCCGCGATGGCGGGCAGCTTCGTCGCCTCCATCACCGCCTTCGCCTTTAAAAGAGAATTCTCGGCAAAGGTCTCGCCCGTTTCCTCCACCTCGATCTTCACGCCGAGGTCGGCCTCAGACACGACCTCCACGCCGAGGTCGCTCAGAATGGCGCTCATTTCCGTCAGTTTTTTGGGGTTCTGCGTTGCCAGAACAAATTTCATCGTCAAACCTCCCACGGGTCCTTCTCCCGCCGTTTCCTGCTTCGTTCTTCTCGTTTCTCTTCTTCGCGCTGCGCCTTGCGCTCTTCGCGCTGCGCGCTCATTTTTTCCTGCCAGGCCGTGAACTTTTTGTCGAGCTTATCGAGCGGCCACTCGATCTCCGGCACGGGCACGATGACCACCTTGCAGCTCTCACAGTAACGGGCGGGCGTGTAATAATCTCCTAACAGCCCCGCTCTGCCAAGCCAGACCTGTTCCTTCTCGTCGCCAAATCCGTCTTTGAGCATGCCGTCCTCACCTCTTGGACACCAGTAAATATCACGCAAGACAGGGATGGCTCCATCTCGCATTTCCTTTCCGCAATAGGGGCAAACAGAAGTGATTTCCATATTCGTCTCCTTTTTGTCTCGCAGGTCGTTTCTTTCCTCAGATGAGCGCCTTGACGTATTCCTCCGCGTCGAAGGGCTGGAGATCGTCGATGCCCTCGCCGAGGCCGACGAACTTCACGGGTACGCCCAGCTCCTGCGCGATGGCAACGCAGATGCCGCCCTTGGCCGTGCCGTCAAGCTTCGTTAAGATGATGCCTGTCAGGCCCGCCGTCTCGCGGAAGACCTTCGCCTGCTGCAATCCGTTCTGCCCCGTTGTCGCGTCGAGCACTAAAAGCGTTTCCTTCGCGGCGTCAGGCGTTTCGCGGTCGATGATCTTGCGAAGCTTGCCGAGCTCGTTCATCAAATTCACCTTGTTGTGCAGACGGCCCGCCGTGTCGCAGAGGACGACGTCGACATTTCTCGCCTTTGCCGCCGCGAGCGAATCGAACAGCACCGCGCCGGGGTCCGCCCCCTCGACCGAGCGGACGATCTCGCACTCTGCGCGGTTCGCCCAGATCTCGAGCTGATCTGCCGCCGCCGCGCGGAATGTATCCGCCGCGCACAGCAGCACGCGCCTGCCCTCGCTCTTCATGCGATGGGCCATCTTTCCGATGGACGTGGTCTTGCCCACGCCGTTCACGCCGATCACCAGCACGACGGAGGGCCGCGTCGAAAGGTCGAGCGCCGTATCGCCGACATTCAGCTTTTCGACAAGAATGTCGCGCAGGGCCTGCTTCACGCCCTCGCCGCTCTGGATGCTCTTCTGATACACCACGTCGCGCAGCTTCTTCACTGCGTCATGCGCGACCGCCGCGCCGAGGTCGGCCAGGATCAGGCTCTCCTCCAGCTCGTCATAAAATTCCTCGTCGATGGTCTCCCACACGATGGTGTCATACCACGCCTTTTTGATCCTTGCAAAAATTCCCATACTCTCTCCTTGCGATTTATTCCTTGATGCCAAGCTCCCTGGCCATGTCGTTCATGTTGATCGTCAGCACACGGCTCACGCCGCGCTCCTGCATCGTGACGCCGTACAGGACATCCGCTGCCTCCATCGTGCCGCGGCGGTGCGTAATGACGATGAACTGCGTCTTCTGCGTGATGCGGCGCATGTAGTTTGCCACGCGCACCACGTTCGGCTCATCGAGCGCCGCCTCGATCTCATCCATCACACAAAACGGCGTCGGATGGACCTTCAGGATGGCGAAGTACAGCGCGATGGCGACGAACGCCTTCTCGCCGCCGGAGAGCAGCGTGATGGTCTTGAGCGCCTTGCCCGGCGGCTGGACCTTGATCTCAATGCCGCAGCCCAGCACATCGTTCTCGTCCTCAAGCTCGAGCGTGGCTTTGCCGCCGCCAAAGAGCTCCAGAAACGTCTCCTGAAAGCTCTCGCGGATCAGGGCGAACTGCTCTTTGAAAATAGCCGTCATCTCGCTCGTGATATTCTCGATCACGCCCAGCAGTTCCTCCTTGGCCTTTTCCACATCGTCGCGCTGGGTGGTCAGGTAGGTGTAGCGCGTGTTCACGCGCTCAAATTCGTCGATCGCGCCAACATTGACATTGCCTAAGCCGCCAATGGCACGCTTGAGCTCGCCGATGCGGCGGCTGGCCTTGGGAATACTCTCGAGCTCAATGCGCTGCGCCTGCGCGGCGGAGTGCGAGAGCTCATAGTTCTCCCACAGCTTGTCAAGGATCTGCTGCTCTTCCATCGCGCTGGTCGCGCGCTTCTGCTCGAGCCTGCTGACGCTGCGCTCCACATTGAGCACATTTTCGTTCAGCTCACGGCCGCGGCGGTCGCTCTGACTACGCTCGGCTTCGAGCGCAAGCTTCGCTTTCGAGAGCGCTTCAAGCTCCGTGCGCTTCTGTGCCATTTTATCGTTCAGCGCGGCGATCTCGGCTTCATGCGTGCCGATCTCGCGCCGCGCCTGCTCGCTTGCCGTTTTGTACTGCTCGATGAGCGCCTTTCTGCTCTGCTCGTCGCCCTGCATCTGGGCGCGCAGGCCCTCCAGGCTCGCGAGCGACTTTTCCGTTGTCTCGTGTTCGGCGGCAAAGCCCGCGAGCGCGCTCTTCTTCTCGGCGATCTCGTCGCCGAGGCGCGAGGTGGAGCGCAGCAGCTCCGTCTGCCCGGAGAGACTCTCCTCCGCCTGTGCGCGCAGCTCGCCCGCCTCCTTCTCCTGCGAAAGCGCGAGCGCTTCCTTTTCCTCCGCCGTGCGCTTCACTTCGCCGCGGCGGCGCGCGATGGTCTCGCGCTCGGTATCCAAACTCTCGAGCCGCTCGCGCAGCGACGAGAGCAGTAAGTCATAATGATTTTTATCGCCCTGCAATTTGAGCACGGCGTCCTCCGCCGCGCGCTGCTGGCCCTGTGCGACCTCCAGCTCATATCTTGCCTTGGCAAGCTCGCGCTTGGCGTCCTCGGCGGCCTTGGCAGCGAGGTCGAGCTTTTCGGCAAGGCTGCCGCGCCGCGCCGTCAGCTCGCGCAGCTCGCCGGCGCGGCTCAGGATACCCGCGCTGCGGGAGATCGAGCCGCCCGTCATTGAGCCGCCGCGGTTCAGGACCTGACCGTCGAGCGTCACAATGCGGAAGGCGTTGGAAAATTTTCTGGAAATGGCAATACCGCAGTCAAGATCCTCGACCACGACCGTGCGTCCGAGCAGATTCTTGAAAATGCCGTCGTATTCGCGGTCATATTCCACCAGCTCGCTCGCAAGGCCGACGTAGCCGTACTCATTCTGCACGCGCGCGTCGCGCAGCGCCTCGCCGCGGATCGACGAGAGCGGCAGGAACGTCGCGCGCCCGCCGTCGCGCTGCTTCAAAAAGCCGATGGCGCTCTTGGCATCCTCCTCGCGCTCGACGACGATATTCTGCAAGCCCGCGCCGAGCGCGATCTCGACGGCGACGGCGTACTTCTTGTCAACCTTCATGAGGTTTGCGACCGGCCCGCGTACGCCGCGCAGCTGCTTCTTCTCCGCCGCCTGCATGATCAGACGCACCGCCTTGTTGAAGCCCTCGTACTCTTTTTCCATCTCGCTGAGCAAGCGGATGCGGGAGTCTAAGTTGTTCATCTCCATCGTGAGGGAAACGTGCTTTTCGCCCGTCTCCTTCTCACGCTCAACGCGCCCCTGCATCTTCATTGTGTGACCCGCGATAATGTTGCGGATGGTGTCGGCTTCCTCCTGCGCGGTCTCGAGCGCCCTGCGGTTCTCCGCAGCGCTCTTTCGCATGTCGGCAAGCTGAGCTTCCCCGCTCTCCTGCTCGGCGGTGATGGCGCTTTCGCGCTCGTCCATTTCCGCAAGCGCGGCGTGTGCAGCCGCTGCGTCCGCGCGGCTGTCCGCCGCCGCAGCACGGGAGAGCGCTTCCCGCCCGCGCAGGGCCTCGGCCTCGCTCGCGGCCTCGCCCGCGTTTTTCGACAACTCCTCCGCCTGCTTTAAAAGCTCGGCGAGTGCTGTTTCAACTTCGTTCTTGCTCTGTTCCAGCTCTTCGATGCGCGCGCGCTGCTGCGCGATCTGGCTCTCCATCGAGCCCACGCGGTCGGACTGGCTTCTCAGTTCATCCTCCACGCGCGCGATATTCTCCTCGTTGTGCGCGATGCCGGTTTGCAGCACCGCAACGGCGGATACCTGTTCCTTGACCTGGGAATCGAGCGCGGAGAGCTCCGTGCGCTTTTCCTCCTGCGCGATGTCGTTTTCATGGATACGCGCGGAAAACCGTTCGGACGCGGCGTACAGCGCTTCCAAATCGGCGTTCGCCCTTTTCAGTTCTTCCTGCGCCAGCGACAGGTCGGTATCCAGCTTGATGGCGTTCGTCTTGAGCGTCTCCAGATTTTCGAGCCACACGGAAATTTCGAGAAGGCGCAGCTCGTCACGGTAAATGAGGTATTGCTTCGCCGTCTCCGCCTGCACACGCAGGGGCTCGACCTGCAATTCAAGCTCCGCGATCTTGTCGTTGATACGCACCAGATTTTCTTCCGTGCGGTCCAGCTTGCGCTCGGTCTCCTCCTTGCGGTAGCGGAAGCGCGAAATGCCCGCCGCCTCTTCAAAGATCTCGCGGCGGTCGCCGCTCTTTTGCGAAAGGATCTCGTCGATGCGGCCCTGGCCGATGATGGAATACCCCTCGCGGCCCATGCCGGTATCCATGAACAGCTCGTTCACATCGCGCAGGCGCACAGATTGCTTGTTGATATAATATTCCGATTCGCCGCTGCGGTAGTAGCGGCGCGTGACGGCGACCTCGGCTTCCTCCATGCTGGGGAAAATATGCTCGGTGTTGTCGAGCACGAGCGTTACCTGCGCAAAGCCCATCTGATTGCGCTTCTCCGTGCCGCCGAAGATGACATCCTCCATCTTCGCGCCGCGCAGCGACTTGCTCGACTGCTCGCCCATGACCCAGCGGATGGCGTCGGCAATATTCGATTTGCCGCTTCCGTTGGGCCCGACGATGGCGGTGATATCCTCGCCGAAGTTGAGCACCGTTTTCTCCGGAAAGCTCTTGAAGCCCTGGATCTCCAATGCCTTTAAGTACAAAACAGCTTCCTCCTTGAAAAAGGGGTACAGTGGTCATATTTTAACTTATACTATATATCATTTTTCCGCTCTCTTTTCAAGGGGAATTGATGAATAAAGCGTAAAAAGACGCCCGAAGGCGTCTTTTTCTTATCCGCAAGAAAGCGGCCAAGGCCGCTTTCTTGCGAAAGCTTCGCTGTGCTTCGTGCCTTGCCGCCAAAGGGCGTCCGCGACATTGCACCGTCGCGGCATTACGATTCCCGCGTCCTTTCAGGCGCGCCAATCGTGCCGCTTCCTCGAAAATGGATTTGAATTGATTTCGTACCGTGCACGGCACGAAGCTCTGCAAGGCTTTTTACTTTTTCTTTTCGTCGATCAGCGCATACAGCGCATCCAGCGCGTCGGAGAGGCTGCCAAGGCGCTGGATGAGGCCGCTCTCGACCGCTTCTTCTCCGTAGAGCACGCTGCCGACGTCGGAGGCCAGGTCCTGCGTGTCCATCATCAAGCGCAGAAACTCGTCGCGCCCGATGCGCGAATTTTTCGTCACAAAGCGCACGATGCGCTCCTGCAACCGCTCGAAATACTGGTATGTCTGGGGAGCGGCAATGATCGTGCCGCTCGTGCGCACGGGGTGGATCGTCATCGACGCCGACGGCGCGATCATCGTCACCATCGGCGCAACGGCCAGCGGCACACCGATGGAGTGTCCCCCGCCGAGCACGAGCGAGACCGTCGGCTTTTTCATCCCCGATATCAGCTCTGCAATAGCGAGCCCCGCCTCTACGTCACCGCCGACGGTGTTGAGCAGGAATAAAACGCCGTCGATCTCCTCGCTCTCTTCCAGATACGCCAGCAGCGGCATCACATGCTCGTATTTCGTTGTTTTCTGGGTGCTTGGCAGCACCATGTGCCCCTCGATCTGACCGGCGATCGTCAGGCAGTGGATGGCGGCGCGGCTATTCTTAATGACGACCGAACCAAAGTCGATGACCGGCTGAAGGGGCGGCAGCAGCGGCTCCTGCCCGTTCTTCTCTTCGTCCTGCGAGGGTTTTGTTTCGCTTCTCATGGCAAGTCCTCCCGAAAATCATTTCCGGTAGGATTTGCAGAAAGCACAAAAAGCATACCCTCCGCGCAGGCAGAAAATAGGCGCGTGGAAACCCGAAAGTTCTATGCATCTGCCAGTTTGTAATAGATCTCGTTATCTGTCCAGATTCCATTTTCGAGTATAAATTGTTTGCGGATCCCTTCAAATTGAAATGTATTCTTCTTCACAACCGCTTTTGAAGCAGGGTTATCCAGATTAATATGCGCCTCCAATCTGTGAAAATTCAACACTTGAAAGCCTATGTTACAAATCGCGCTAACGATCTCTGTACCAATTCCGCGGTGCCAATAGTTATTGAAAACTGTATATCCGATTTTGGCAAGCTGCAAATCTTCGCGAAAAAGCGTTGTAATATCGCAATAGCCGATGGAACTGCTATTATCCTTAGCAAAAACATTGAACATATAAGAATAATCGTTTTCAGATTCTGTCTTTCTTCTGAGCAACAAATCCGAGTACCATTTGTGCGTCATAAACGAGGTATCAATCTGACCTTCATCAAAGCGGTTCAAAGACGGGAAACACTGTTGGTAGCCTGTGACAAATCGTTCATAGTCCGCTTCCTCCAAAAAACGGATGATGCATTGGGGCGTTTCGACAAAGATCTTATCCATAAATTGCAACATTCTCCTCTTAGTATGATTTCATTCCGCTATCGCTGCATCTTTTTTATTCTATCAGAAAATACCGATCTGCGCCAGTGCAGAAAGCGCCCGAGGGCGTTTTCCCTTCGGGCGCTCCGTCGTGTTCACTTTTCTTTCCCGTAGAAAAACAGCGCGACAGTTCCCGGACCGACATGCGCGCCGGTGACCGGCTCGTAGCAGACTGTCAGACATTCGCCGGTGAAGCCCTTCTCGCGCAGCAGTGCAAGCACCTGCTCCGCGCCCGCGGGGTTGTCCGCGTGCGCAATGCCGATCATCTCGCTCCTGTCGAGCGCACGGGTATCGTAATAGTTCGCAAGCTCCTGATAAGCGCGCTTATTGCCGCGCACCTTGCCGCAGGCCACGATCCGGCCCAGCTCATCGCCGCGCAGAATGGGCTTGACGCCCAACACCGTGCCCACAAGCGCCGCAGCGCCGGAGATGCGGCCGCCGCGCTTTAAGTACGCAAGATCATCCACCGTGAAAAACTGGCACATGTGCGCGCGGCGCTCAAGCAGATAACTGCCGATCTCGCGGCAGGACTGGCCCTGCTCCGCGCGCGCGGCAGCCTCGAGCACCATCAGCCCCTCGCCGAGCGAGGCGGCGTAGGTGTCGATCGTCATGATCGCGCGTCCGGGATAGCGATCCATCAGATCCACCGCCGCCATGGCCGCGGCCTGCGCCGTGCCGCTGATACCGCCGGACATGCCGACATAAAGCACATCGTTGCCCTGCGCGAGCGCCTTTTCAAAGTATTCCGCCGCCGTGGCAGGATTGATCATCGAGGTCTTGACCAGCGCGCCGTCGCGCATGGCGTTGTAGAACTCCACACCGTCAAAATCCGTATCCGCCGGGTAGACCATTTCCTTGCCGTTAACGGTGTAGGAAAAGGGGATGACGGTGATCTGATGGCGCTTGAGCAGCGCTGCGGGCAGGTTGGCCGAGGTATCGGTAAAAAGTCTGAGCATGGGGTTTTCTCCCTCCCAAATAGTACTCAGCACAGCTTATCATGCTCTACCGGCAGATGCAAGCTCGTTTCGGATTCTTAACAGTTTGTTCACCTTTGTTTACTTTATTTGAACATTATATCAGAAAGGGCGCCCTCCTGCGGGAGAGCGCCCTTTCATTTCCCCCGAGCTTCCTTATGCCTGCTCGAAGATGGCCTTCATGCACTTGTAGGTCATGTAGCAGTCGAGCTTGGCGACCGTCTCATACGGCGCGTGCATCGAGAGCACGGGCACGCCCGCGTCGAGCGTGTCGATATTGCGCTGGGCCATGAACTTGGCGACCGTACCGCCGCCGCCGGCGTCGGTCTTGCCCATCTCGGCCATCTGCCAGAACACATCGTTGTCGTTCATCAGCTTTCTCACCTTGCCGACGACCTCGGCGCTCGCGTCGGACGCGCCGCCCTTGCCGCCGGAGCCGGTGTACTTGCACAGCGCCACGCCGTAGTTGACGAAGGCAGAGTTGCGCTTGTCGTAGACGTCGGCGAAGTTCGGGTCGTACGCCGCTGTCACGTCCGCGCTCAGGCAGAAGGAGTTGGCAAAGCAGTTGGAAAGCGCGACGCCCTGCGTGCGGCACATGTCGCCCATGAACCACTCAAACGCCTGAGACAGCATACCGGACACGCCCTCGGAGCCGATCTCCTCCTTATCCGCGAAGATGCAGACCGCGGTCTTCTTCGGGGAAACGGCGTCGAAAATGCCCGCGAGCTCCGCATACGCGCAGACGCGGTCGTCGTGGCCGTAGGACGCGATAAAGCTGCGGTCAAAGCCGATGTCGCGCGCCTTGCCGGCGGGCACGACTTCGAGCTCAGCAGAGATGAAGTCCTCCTCCGTGATGCCGTACTGCGCGTTCAGATACTGGAGAACGCCGAGCTTGAAGCGGTCGGAGCAGTCCTTGTCGGCAAAGGGCTTTCCGCCGAGCAGCACGTTCAGGCTCTCGCTCGGGATGGCCTCGTTGAGCGGCTTTTTGCCCTGCTCGCGTCCAAGGTGCGGCAAAAGGTCGTTGATGATAAACTGCGGGTCTTCCTCCTTGCCGCCGATGTGGACGTCGACCTTCGAGCCATCGCGCAGCACGACCACGCCGTGCAGCTCGAGGGGGATCGTCACCCACTGGTACTTGCGGATACCGCCGTAGTGGTGGGTCTTGAAATAGGCCATCTCGGCCTCCTCGTAGAGCGGACGGGGCTTGAGGTCCAGACGCGGGGAGTCGGTATGCGCCGCGCCGATGTTCGCGCCGTGGCTCAGGTCCTCGCTGCCGATGACGGCGAGCATGATGCCCTTGCCGCGGTTGTTGAAGTAGACCTTGTCGCCGGCCTTGAGGGCCATGCCGCCCTCGTAGGCCTTGAAGCCCTTCTTCTCCGCCAGCTCGATGCAGTACTCCACGCAAAGGCGCTCGGTCTTGCCGTTGTTGAGGAACTTTTTGTAGTCCTCACAATAGGCCTCCATCGCCTTTTCATCCTCTGCGCTCAGGCGGTCATAGCCATTCTTGGGCGCGTAAAGAAGCTTTTCTGCCAGCTTGTTTTTCTCACTCATGTCTCATTGTCCTCCTTCAAATTGTTGATGATGGTGTTGATAAAGTCCTCTGCCGCGGCGGCCGCTTCTTCTGCCGTCGGCAGATCGTTCACAAATTCATAGCCGCACTGCGCACGGAAATAGTCCGCGTCCCTCTGCGCGGCAATGCGCGACCTTGCATACTCCTCGGTGATGCCGTCACGCGCCATGATGCGCTTGACCCGCACCTCTTCAGGCGCCGTTACGGCGACGGTCGCGTCGCAGATCGCGCCAAGGCCGCTCTCGATGAGCTTGATAGCATCGAGGCCGATGATCTTCGCGTCGGTCGCCGCCATTTTCTGCGCCAGCGTGCGCGGGACGTGCTCGTGCACGATGGCGTCGAGCCCTGCGAGCTTTTCTTTGTCCTTGAAGACAATCAGGCCGATAGCGTGGACGTCCACGCTGCCGTCCTGCCGAAAAATGACATCGCCGAACGCCTCGCTCAGCGCGCGCAGCAGCGGCTCGTCATCTTTTAACATCTCGTGATAGACCGCGTCGCAGTCAAGCACGCATGCGCCCTTTCTTTCAAGCGCGCGCAGAAGGCTCGTCTTCCCCGCGCCCGTGCCGCCGGTGATGCCGATGACGATCTTGCCGTCGTCCGCGTCCTCCACATGGAAGCCCGCGGCCTTTTTGAGGCGGTTGCCGATGGCAAGGCCAAGGCCTTTACTGTCTGGGCACTGCGCCCATATTTCGCCGACATTCGTCTCGTCAAACGTCCGCAGCGCGTCGAAGACATGCTGCGCCTGCGCGCGCTTGTCGCCGCTCGCGCCGAGGGGGTGAACGATGTGTCCTGCAAAGAGCGGCACGAACTCATCAAAGCAGATCACGCCCGCGTCCTCCGATGCGTGGGTCAGAAGATAGCGCGCGCTCGCCTTCGCCCCACCGGTCACGACCGTGACGGGGGCCTTGGGCGCGTAGTGGCGGTACTTCATGCCCGGGGCGCGCGGCTTTTCGCCGTCATTCATCTTCTGCGTCACGGCCTTGTCGACCGTCACCTCGCCCAGCGCGTCGCGCAGGATCTCGAGCGGCAGTCCGCCCGGACGCAGCAGCTGCGGCGGCGTGACCGTCAGGTCGATGATCGTCGACTCCACGCCCACCTGACAGGGGCCGCCGTCGACGATACCGTCGATCTTGCCCCACATGTCCTCGCGCACATGCTCTGCCGTCGTGCAGCTCGGACGGCCGGAGGTGTTCGCGCTCGGCGCGGCGACCGGCACGCCGGATGCTTCAATGATGGCGCGCGTGACCGCGTGGTCGGGACATCTCATGCCGACGGTCTCGAGCCCGCCGGTCGT
>CAKTLD010000029.1 GCA_934572445.1 uncultured Oscillospiraceae bacterium | reverse complement strand
CCCGTTGGTGAACAGCGCGGGCTTATCAAATACTTCAATGTGCTGGAATTCCTCTGTTCTTGCGTTTACAGCCATTTGGTGTTCCTTCCTTTCTTTTTTGGTATGAGGACTGCGAGATTCTGGAATTTGTAGACAACGGTCACAGCGGCACAAACTTTGAGCGGCCTGCTGTGCAGGAACTGCTGACGATGGTACAGGCTGGTCAGATCGACTGTATCATCGTAAAGGATCTTTCCAGATTTGGCCGCAACAGCATTGAAACCGGCTACTTTATTGAGCGGGTATTTCCTCTGTATCATACCCGTTTCATTTCTGTCAGCGATGATTTTGATACTGCCAATTTCAAAGGTGATACGGGCGGAATTGATGTTGCTTTCAAGTACCTGATTAGCGAGTGTTACAGCCGGGATATGTCTATGAAAACCAAGAGTGCCAAGTACGCCAAAATGCGTCGTGGCGAATATCAGAGTGTCATTTGCCCTTAGGCGATCCTAAAATCGATGAGTTTTTAGAAGAACTCGAGCGTGATCATGGCATTCGGTTGAAGAGGTTGCCGGTAACGAGCGTCATTGCGGTGTGAGCGCGAAACAGCCTTCCTTCAAATTCCTGTGGACTTTCTCTGCCGACGTGTTATCATACTAAATGCTTGGTTTAGGCAGTAAGACGAATATCTACAAGATTTGCAGAAAGGTGACTCTATGAAAAAACAAATTCGAGCCGCGGCGCTTGCGCTATGCACCCTTATGCTCTTTGCCACGGCTACCGGCTGCGGCAAGCAGGAAAAACCGACTACAGATCAACCAGCGCTGGAGACGGTGGAATACTCCAACCTGACCGATGACGATTCCCGCAAACAGCTTTCCGAGCTTCTCTCGGATGCTGGAATCGAAGAAGCCCGCATCACCACTCTGATGGATCGGGTGGAACAGTTCAACGCCAGTGTCAAGAGCGAGTGGCTGACCGATGGTTTCGAGAGCGCCGCACCGACCGACACCAAGTATGATCCCTACGACATGCAGGATGAATGGACGGCGGCAAACGGCAGCTTTCCCGGTTATAACTGCCGTATCACAGCATTTGGCCTGTTCAGCAAATTTATCACAGCAGGAGCCGACCAACCGGAGGTGCAGGGTGAGGATTCCCTCTTTACGGATCTGGAAACCATTTCCGCCGATCCTGACGTGCTCTGCGGTGACAGCACCGCTAAATTCTGTGCGCTGTTCGCACCGGTGAACGCCGCGGACAGCACTGAGGTCGAAGCGCAGGTCAAAGCGCTTCAGGAGGGCTGGGCAGCCCGCGGCATCGTGTTTGCAGACAGCAAAGCAAGCATGATCTCTGTTGTCTTCCACGATAAATTCTCGGATGAGGACAACACGTTGTTCATTGGTCATGTCGGCGTGCTGCTGAGCGCGGAGGATGGTACGCTGTACTTTATCGAAAAGGTGGCGTTTCAGGAGCCGTATCGTTTAGTGAAACTCCAAAACCGCACAGAGCTGAGCGACTATCTGATGGAAAAATACGATACTTCCTGGGGGCAGGATACAACGCGCCCCTTCATCATGGAGAACGATACTCTGATGGACGGATACCGACCGAATCCTCTGGAAGAAGCAAATTCTTAAAATTGAAACAGCAGCGGGATGGCATTGCCATTCCGCTGCTTCTACTTTACAGAACAGGTACACAACGCCAGAAAGGAGAAAGCCTATGAACATCCGTAAACCCGCAGATTACAGCACCCTGTTTTCCAAACTGGACAAGATTATGACGGCACAGCTCCCGCAGATGGAATTGTACTGTGAGATTGGCCGAGTGGTCAGCGGCAGAGCGGAGAAAGGTGCGGCTGTCGCGGCGTCGGAATATCTGCAAGCGGCCTATCCCGCAACCGAGGGCTTTTCTCCCCGCAATCTGCGCCGGATGCGCGCGTTTTACGCAGCCTACAAGGAATCCCCTGAAATCATGCAGCAGGCGATGGAACTCGGCTGGACGCAGAATGTGGCGATTTTAGAGTGGTGCGACAATAAAGAGGAGCGCGCGTGGTACATTCGAGCTGTGCTGCACTTTGGCTGGAAGAAAGCGAGATTGCTGGATGCCATAGAATCTCAGGCATGGCTGCATTCTTCTCTCGACGAGCAGACAGTTTCCTGCTATACTGAGAAAAAAGAATTGTCTCAGGAGAACAAGCGCGATGAAGAAGATACTCTTTGTGTGTCATGGCAATATCTGCCGCAGTCCGATGGCGGAGTTCGTGATGAAGGACTTGGTCAAGAAGGCTGGGCTGGCGTCACAATTCCATATCGAGTCGGCAGCAACCAGTCGAGAGGAGATCGGCAATCCGCTCTATCCTCCGGCACGACGCAAATTGGCGGAACATGGAATTTCCTGCAATGGTCACGCGGCGCGGCAGCTCACCAATGCCGATTACGAGAAGTACGATCTGCTGATAGGAATGGACAGAGCCAACCTTCGGGATATGTACCGCATCTGCGGCGGCGACTTCGCCGGCAAGCTGCACCTCCTGATGGACTACACCGACCGCCCCGGCGATGTTGCCGACCCGTGGTACACAGGCGATTTCGAGGCAACTTGGCAGGATGTGCTGTCGGGATGCCAAGGGCTGCTGAAAGAATTAACCACGAGGAGGTCCGACGAAAATGGATAAGTTGGTCGTTCGTGGAACAGAAATCAATGTGCAGTGGGATCTCAAGCGGGATGATTTCCTCAGCTTGACAGACATTGCAAAAATCAAGGATAGTGATAATCCACGGTACATCATCCAAAACTGGCTTCGTAACAGAAACACCATCGAGTTCCTCGGCGTGTGGGAAACGCTCTACAACCCCAATTTTAACCGTGTCGAATTCGATGCGTTTAGAAGTCAGGCAGGGCTGAACAGCTTTGTGATGACGCCACAGAAATGGGTAGATGCGACTGGTGCCATCGGCATTGTTTCCAAGGCTGGCCGCTATGGCGGGACCTACGCACATAAGGAGATCGCGTTTGAGTTTGCCTCATGGATCTCCGTGGAGTTTAAGCTCTACTTAGTCAAGGAGTTTGAGCGCCTCAAGACCGAGGAGATGAAGCAGCTCGGTTGGGACATCAAGCGCAACCTTGCCAAGATCAATTATCGGATTCATACCAATGCCATCAAGGAAAATCTGATTCCGCCGGAGCTGTCGGCACGGCAAATTTCGCTGGTCTATGCCAACGAAGCCGATGTTCTGAATATGGCGCTGTTCGGCATGACTGCTAAGGAGTGGCGTGATGCCCATCCGGATCTCAAGGGTAACATTCGGGACTACGCGAATGTATCGCAGCTCGTGTGCCTGTCCAATCTGGAAAATCTGAATGCAGTATTCATCAACGAGGGAATCCCACAGGCGGAGCGTTTGGCGAAACTCAATGCCATTGCCATCAGCCAGATGAAGGTGCTGACGGAGGATCACAGAATGCTGCAGCTTGATGAGGCGAAAGAAGCAGAATCATAAAAATAAAAAATCCCGTGCAATAAATCGTCCTTTCCGTGCATTACACGGATGACAGGAGACGGAAGCCTATGCTCAGCTTGCTGATGACAACCGAATATGCGCCGGCAGAGGAGCGGCATGAGCTGCAGCGACTGCTCCTCCGCGTTGCCGGTGGTGACCGTGACGCTTTGGCAGAGCTATATCAGCGCACACGGACGGCGGTGTACGGTCTTGCGCTTTCCTACCTCAAAAATGCGCATGATGCGCAGGATCTCACACAGGATGTCTATGTGCAGGTGTGGGACTGTGCGGAGCAGTATCGTCCAACCGGTTCGGCGATGGGCTGGCTGCTGACCGTATGCCGCAATCTCTGCCTGATGCGCCTGCGGCGCGAGGAACGTCATGCCGCGCTCAGCGAGGAGGAATGGGACGCTATTCCCGCGCGGGAGAGCGGACTGGACGCCGATGCGCGCGCCCTTTTGCAGCACGCGCTGGCACGTCTCAGCGACGAGGAGCGGCGTATCGTGCTGCTCCACGCTGTTACGGGCTTGAAGCACCGGGAGATCGCGGCGCTGCTGGAGCTGCCGCTTCCTACCGTCCTGTCGAAATATCACAGAGCATTGAAAAAGATGCGAGCTTATCTGGAAGGAGATGACGCCCGATGACCAACGAAAAAATGGAGCAGCGTCTGGCCACGGCGGTCAAAAAGACCGCGCCGGATGATGTGAACGGCGTTCTCTCCCGCTGTGAAGAGCGGAAAGGAACGGTAATTCCCATGACGACAAAGAAAACGACGAAGAGAAAATGGACATCGCTCATTGCCGCCTGCCTTGCGGTGATGCTGCTTGGCGGCGGGCTGTTCTACCAGCGGGCGAACGCGGTCGTCTCCGTGGTGTCACTGGACGTGAACCCGAGCATTGAACTGAAAGTGAACCAGAGCGAGAAAGTGCTTGCCTGCACACCGCTCAACGAGGATGCAAAAGCTATTCTTGCGGATATGGGCAATGGCGCGGACCTCAAGGGCGCGAAGCTGGACGTGGCGGTGAACGCCATCGTGGGCAGTCTTGTGCGAAACGGATACCTCAGCAGCATTTCCTCCGCCATCATGATCTCGGTAGAGGACAAGGATACCACCCGTGCAGAAAAGCTCCAGCGCGAGCTGACGAACACCGTGGACGGTGTTTTGCAGACGAGCGAATCGCGCGCGTCGGTCCTGACGCAGACGCTTACGCAGGACGCGGGACTGGAACAGCAGGCGCGGGAAAACAGCATCTCCACCGGAAAGGCGGCGCTGGTGAACCGTGTGCTGGCGCTCAACTCCGCCCTGAAGTTTGACGCGCTGGCGAAGCTCTCGGTCGAGGAACTCAAGGACCTCGCCGAAGCGGGCGCACCCGCCATGCCCATCGGCAGGGATGCGGCAGCCTACGCCGCGGAGCAGTACGCCGGAACAACGGTGATGGATTCCGTTACGGCGGAGGTCGATCCCGAGCTTGACGAGTTCCCCGCGCACTATGAGGTGGAGCTGCACACGGCATGGGGCGAGTTCGAGTATCTGGTGGATGCCTATACCGGCAAGGTACTCAGCGGACAGAAGGACTTGTTGACCGCTGCTTCCACATGGAATGAGACGGCGAAGCCCTCCGGTCAGAAGCCCGCGCCGTCCGGAGCGGTGCAGGGCATCGGCTATGCTAAGGCGAAGTCCATCGCTCTGGACCATGCGGGCGTGAGCGAAAGCAAGGCGTATGACATGGACATCGAGCTGGACGACGAGGACGGAACGCTCGTCTACGAGGTCGAGTTCAAGTCCGGCAATATGGAATACGACTACGAGATCGACGCGGTCTCCGGCACCATTCTCAAGCACGAAACGGAGTTAGATGACTGATACGATCATCAAAGATTGATTTAGAAAAATATCCGAATTGAAGCCGCCTGACAAAAAGAACACCACCCGGAAGGGTGGTGTTCTTTTTGCAATGGGAGTTTCGGACAGGGGGACGAGCGGGGGGCGGACGCCCAGGTGAGGCGCATTGTGCGGCCTGCAAGAGAGCCTTTGAGATCATACAGCCGGTAATGAACCCCTGCCGGACGCAGAATGTGGCGATTTCAGAGGGTGGCGGCAGCGACAAGGAATGAGAGTGGTATATCCGGGCCGTGCAGCGCTTCGGGAGGGAAGAGCAAGGCCGCCGAAATCAATAGGATCTCAATTGCGGAAGGATTCTGCTCTCGACGAACAGGAAGATACCTGCTATACTGAAAAAATGACACGGGGGACCGGCGCGATGGAATGAAAAACCGTTTTGCGGAGAGATGATCCCACAGATGGAAGCGCTGCGGGATGCGAATCAGACCACGTCGGTATGGCGGTCTCTTTTCGGCAGGTGGTCATCCGGGGAAGATGGCTGCGCTGCGGCAGCACCGGCTGGAGGAAAGGAAGGAAAAGTGCATGAAGGTATTGATCGCTGCCGACTCCTTCAAAGGGAGCTGTACGGCAGAAGAAGCGGTATCTGCAATGGCGCAGGGGGTGCGCGCGGTATTTCCCAATGCGGAAACGGTGGAGCTGCCCGTCGCCGACGGCGGCGAGGGCACCGTGTGCGCATTGGCTGCGGCCACAGGCGGCAGGATTGTCCGCGCACCAGCGCACGACCCGCTTGGGCGCGCCATCCGCGCGGAATACGGCATCCTGCCGGACGGTACGGCCGTCATCGAAACGGCGGCTGCCTCTGGCCTTACGCTGCTGCGGCCGGGGGAGCGCGACGCGCTGCGTGCCTCGACCTATGGCACGGGCGAACTGATCCGCCACGCGCTGGAGCATGGCGCGGAGCGGGTGATCCTCGGCCTCGGCGGCTCGGCGACGACGGACGGCGGCGCGGGACTGGCGCAGGCGCTCGGCGTCTCGCTGCTGGATGCGGCGGGGCGGGAGCTGCCCCCGGGCGGTGCGGCGCTGCAAGCGCTCGCGCGCATCGACCATACGGGAGTTATGCCGCAGGCGAAGCACTGCCGCTTTCTGCTGGCGTGCGATGTGCGCAATCAGCTCTGCGGGACAAACGGTGCGGCGGCAGTTTTCGGTCCGCAGAAGGGTGCGGATGCCGAACAGGTGCGTCTGCTGGACGCTGCGCTTGCGCATTACGCGGAGGTGCTCCGCCGCCAACTCGGCTGTGATGCGGCACAGAGGGAGGGCTCCGGTGCGGCGGGAGGCCTTGCCTGCGCAATGCTCGCATTTTTCGATGCGGTGCTCTGCCCGGGCATCGATCTGGTGCTGGATGCCGTGGGTTTTAACGCGGCACTGACCGGCGCGGATCTTGTGCTGACCGGCGAGGGGCGGCTCGATGCGCAGTCGGCGGGTGGAAAGGTTCCCGCGGGCGTGGCCCGCCGCGTCAAGGCGGCGGGAAATGTACCCGTTATCGCCATCGGCGGTGCGATTGGCGAGGGCGCGGGTGCGCTTTATGACTGCGGCGTGGACGCGCTGGTCAGCGCGGTCAGCGCCGTTACGACGCTGGAGGATGCGATGAAAAATGCACCTGCGTCGATCCGGGAGAGCACCGCGCGTGCGATGCGCCTGCTGTGCGTCGGCATGGGACTGAAGAAAAATGGAGCGTAGGATGCGGAGGGCGTTTTCGGCAGGAGGCGCCCTTTGCGAGGAACGCTCAATGCACATCGTGAGCGAGCGCGGCGGGGACTCCCTGCCGCGCATTTTTTGCCGGACTGTGCACAGAAGGGACTTGACAAATTAAAGCTCTCTAACTATAATTCATAACGTCGTTATGAAACGGTGTTATGAATTGCGGAGGAGATGAAACGGATGGCAAGGCAGATCGAGGGCGTGTCGGAGCGCATTTTGGCGTGTGCAAAGGCGGAATTTCTGGATAAGGGCTACACGGACGCGTCGCTGCGCGCTATTGCCGCCGCGGCGGAGACGAGCACGAACTCCATCTATGTTCGTTTCCAGGACAAGGAGGGTCTGTTTTCCGCCATCGTCGAGCCCGCGCTCAGCGAGATGATCGAGCGCTTCCTCAAAATTCAGGAGGCGTTCACGCACATGGACGGCGCGGCGCAGAGCGCGCACATGGCCGAGTATGAGGACGGCGGCACGATGGAGCTCGTCGATTACATGTACGACCATCTGGACGAATTCCGTCTGCTGCTCGACGCGTCCTACGGCACGCGCTTTCACAATTTCGTCGACGAGCTCGTGCGTATCGAGGTCGAGTACACCTACAGATATATGGCGACTGCCGGTTATCCCGAGCGCATGGGCGATGCGCTGACGGAAAAGCTGCTGCACATCGTCACGACCTCGCGCTTTGAGAGCATTTTCGAGGTCATCCGCCACGGCATGAGCCGGGACGAGGCGCGGGAGTACATTCATCTCCTGAGCCGCTACCACCGCACGGGCTTTTTTGCCGTGTTCGGCAAAGAGCAATAGCGCAGGACAAGCTGCCGGAGACGGCGGCTTTCCATAAAGTCATCAGTTAGCTACATCTAACTAAGAGAAGGAGGAAACCAACATAGAAAAACAAAGCCCCGTCCAGCGCATCTGGGAACTGGGCAAGGACGAACACGGCAAGCTCATCACGGCGGTGATCCTGGCGGTCATCGGCGTGGTGTGCGGCATGGTGCCGTACTTCGCCGCGGCGAAGATCATCGCGCTGCTGCTCGCGGGTGAGACGGCAGCCGCCGCCTACACGCCGTGGCTGCTCGCGGCGCTTGCGGGCTATCTTGCGCGCACGGTGCTCTATAACGGCGCACTGTCGATCTCGCACAGGGCGACGTTCAGTATTCTGAAGACCATCCGCGAGCTGCTGCTGCAAAAGCTGCCGCGCCTGCCGCTCGGCACGGTGATGGACACCTCCAGCGGCAAATTAAAGCAGATCATCGTCGATCAGGTGGACGGCATGGAGGCGACGCTCGCCCATCTTTTCCCCGAGATGACGGCGAACATCACCGCTCCGGTGCTGACGCTCATTTACCTCTTTATCCTTGACTGGCGTCTGGCGCTTTTATCGCTCGTGGTGTTTCCCATCGCGTTCGCCTTTATGATGATGGTCATGGGCGGCTACGCCAAGGACTTTGAGGGCGCGGTGCAGGCGACGAACGAGATGAGCAGTGCGATGATCGAGTACATCAACGGCATCGAGGTCATCAAGGCGTTCAATCAGGGCAAAAAGTCCTACGCGCGCCTGACCGACAAGGTGAAGGCCAACGCGCAGTACTACTATGACTGGATGCGCCGCAGCCAGCTCGGCATGTCGATGGCCTACGCCTTTTTCCCCGCGCAGATGCTGACCGTCCTGCCGCTCGGCTGGGTCTTCTACCTGCACGGCACGCTGACGGTCGAAACATTCCTGACGGTCATCATCCTGTCGCTCGGTATGTCCGCGCCGATCGTGGCGGCGTTCAACTTTGTCGATACGCTCGCGCAGGTCGGCACGACCGTCGCTCAGGTGGATGAGATATTAAAAGGTGAGGAGCAGGAGCACGCAAACACCAACGTTTCCTTTGAAGATCATAACATCGAGGTCAAGGATGTCTCCTTTGGCTATCACGACGACAAGGAGATCCTGCACGGCGTGAGCCTTTCGATCCCGCAAAGCGGCATGACCGCGCTGGTCGGCCCGTCGGGCAGCGGCAAATCGACGCTCGCCAAGCTGATCGCGGGCTTCTGGGATGTGAAAAACGGCACGATCACGATGGGCGGACACGATTTGAAGTCTATCCCGCTCACGCAGCTCTACGATCAGGTCGCGTTCGTGTCGCAGGACAACTACCTCTTCGATGACACGGTGCGCGAGAATATCCGCATGGGCCGCCGTGACGCGAGCGACGCCGAAGTCGAGGCCGCGGCGCACGCCGCGGGCTGCGACAGCTTTGTTTCCACGCTTGAAAAGGGCTATGACACGATGGTCGGCGGAGGCGGCGCGCACCTCTCCGGCGGCGAGCGCCAGCGCATTGCCATCGCCCGTGCGATGCTCAAAGACGCGCCCGTCATCGTGCTCGATGAGGCCACGGCCTACATCGACCCCGAGAACGAGGCGGTCATCCAGCGCGCCGTGGCGAAGCTCGTCGAAAACAAGACGGTCATCGTCATCGCGCACCGCCTGTCCACCATCACGGGCGCGGACAACATTGCCGTGGTGAAGGACGGCAGGATCGAGGCGCAGGGCAGACACGAGGAGCTTCTTGCCTCCTGCCCGCTCTACAGGGAAATGTGGCAGGCGCATATCGGCGCAAAGGATGGTGACGCGGCATGATCGAAACGTTCAAAAAAATCTGGCAGTTTGCCGGAGAAGAGAGAAAGAATATCAACAAGTCGGTCTGGGTCAGCTTAGTGAGCGCCATTTTGCAGATGTTCCAGGTCGGCGCGATCTACCTTGTTGTGCGGGCGCTGACGCTCGGCGCGCAGGGCGGAAAAACGGCGTGGCTGGCGCTCATTTTTGAGCTCATCAGCATTTTTGGCGAGGCGGTCATGTCCAGCTATTCCAAGATGTACCAGACGCACGCGGGCTACTTCATGGCGGCGGACCGCCGCATTGCCATCGCGGACCGCATGAAGAGCGTGCCGATGGGCTTTTTCAACGACAACAGCCTGGGTCAGCTCTCCGGTGTCTGCACCACGGTCGTCAGCACGATCGAGAGCATGGTGCCGATGGTGCTGGTGAACATTCTGAGCGGCCTTATCACAACGCTCGTGTTCACGGTGCTGATCTTGGTGTTTGACTGGCGTATCGGCCTCATCGCCCTTGCGGGCATCGCGGCGTATCTTCTCATCGTGTCCGCGATGGAGAAGAAGTCTGCCGCCATTGCAAGCGACACGCAGAAATCGCAGACCGACCTCATTGAGGCAGTGCTCGAAAACGTACAGGGCATGAGCGTTGTCAAGTCCTTCAACTTAACGGGCAAGGGCGACAAGAAATTGCAGGACGCGCTTGAATACAACCGCGCGAGCAATTTGAATGTTGAGCATGTGATGACGCCCTACACTGCCGCGCAGGAGGCCGTGCTCCAGATCGCGAGCGTGGGCATGATGCTCGCAGCCATCCGCTTCTGTATCGGCGGCAGCATGACGCTGCCCGACGCGCTGATGACTTTGATCGTGTCGTTCCTCGTGTTCAGTCAGGTCAAGCTCTTCGGTATGGGCGTTTCGATGCTGCGCCTCGCGGGCGCGGCCATCGACCGCACCGAGGAGACGCAGAAAATGCCGCAGATGGACGAGAAGGGAAGAACCTTCACGCCCGCAAAGCACGACATCGTCTTCGACCATGTGGACTTCTCCTACGAGAAAAAGCAGATCCTGCACGACATCTCCGTCACGCTGCCGGACAAGACGACGACCGCCATCATCGGCCCATCGGGCTCGGGCAAGACGACGTTCTGCAGCCTTGTCGCCCGCTTCTGGGATGTGGACCGCGGCAGTGTGAGCATCGGCGGGACGGACGTGCGCGACTACACGCTCGAATCGCTGATGGATCAGATCAGCATGGTGTTCCAGAACGTCTACCTCTTTGCCGACACGATCGAGAACAACATCAAGTTCGGCTGCCCGAACGCGACGCACGAGCAGGTGGTCGAGGCGGCGAAGAAGGCCTGCTGCGACGACTTCATCGAAGCGCTTCCCAGCGGCTATAACACCGTCATCGGCGAGGGCGGCGCGTCCCTTTCCGGCGGCGAGAAACAGCGCATCTCTATCGCCCGCGCGATGCTCAAGGACGCGCCCATCATCATCCTCGACGAGGCGACCGCAAACGTCGACCCCGAGAATGAGAACCGCCTGCAAAAGGCCATCGAGGCGCTGACGCGCGACAAGACTATCCTGATGATCGCCCACCGCTTGAAGACCGTGCGCGGCGCGGATCAGATTTTAGTGTTGGACGGCGGAAAGATCGTCCAGCGCGGCACGCACGACGAGCTCATCCGGGAGGACGGCATCTACGCCGACTTCGTCGGCGGAAAAAAGGAGACCGCCGGCTGGAAGCTGTGAGTCCGGCGTGATCGCGCGAATAGAAGCTGCAACGATAAAGCCGCGGGCTGCATAGCAGTCCGCGGCTTTATCGTTGTAGTGCGGTCAATTCGTAATGCCGAGGCTTTCGTTCGCGCCCAAGCGCGCATCGGCGATCATGTCGGCCATACACTGGGCAATGGCCGCGCGGTCTACGGTCCAGCAGGCGGGCTTTTCGCCCTCCCTCGTCAGCCGGTAGGTCTCTCCGCTGCCGTCGCGGATGCCGGGGCAGCGCAAAAGCGTCGTCACGGCGGAGCTTGCGGCGATGGTGTCCGCTGCCGTGATATACTCAGGCATCTTTTTGGCGAGCTGGTTGAGCATGATGCCATGGCTCCCCTTGATCTCGCGGTGGATGCCCATGCCGGTGATCCAGATGATGCGCTTGACGCTTGTTTCAGCGAGCGCGGCGACGATATTCTTTGCCATCGGCAGCACGTTGCCGTCGAGTGAGCAGAGCAGCACGTCCTGCCCATCCATCGCGCGCTTGACGTCGCCCGGTTTGAGCGCATCGCCCTGGATGATGTTGACGCCACACAGGTCCATGCCCTCAAGCTTCTGCGGATTACGCACGAAGACGGTGAGCTCGATATCGCTGATGCTCCGCATCTTGCGCGTGAGATATTTGCCGGTGTGACCGGCGGCACCGAAGATAACTACTTTTTTCATGGGTTCGTTCCTTTCTGTCGGTTGACGGAGGATATCGACCGCTGCCATACGGAGCGGTATTTTATAAAATAGTATATGCTCATGGCGACGCTCAGCACCTCGCCTGCGGAGAGGGACAGCCAGACGCCGTCCAGTCCCAAAAGCTGCGGCAGCACCAGCACGGGTACGACCATGAAGACGATGGTGCGGCAGAACGAGAGAATGGCGGAGGTCCTGCCGTCATTGAGCGCGGTGAACCAGCCGGAGGCGAAGATGTTGTAGGCCAGCACGGGGAAGCTGGCGGCGGCGATATGAAAGCCGCGCAGTGCGATGGACGCCACATGGGTGTTGCCCTTGGCGAAAACGCCGACTACCGCGCCGCCGAAGAGATAGCTTGCGGCGGTGACGGCCGCCGCTGTGACGCCCAGCACCCGAACGCTGATGCGGAAGAGCTTATTGAGCCGATCTGTGTCCCCGCGCCCCAGGTTGTAGCTGACAACGGAGGAAATTCCGTTGATATAGCCGCGGAAGAGCCCGCCGAACAGCCCCTGTGCATACCAGATGATCGTGAGTGACGCCACGCCATCCGCTCCGCCGAGATCCATGAGGATACGGTTGAAGAGAATGGTGACGACGGAGAAGGCCAGTACGCTGACCATCTCGGATGAGCCGTTGACACAGCTCTGCACGATCGTCACGCCGCGCCACTTCGGGCGCACGACGTAAAGAGCCTGCCTTCGGTTGACGCAGAACCAGACCGTGCCGACAAGGGAGGGAAAGGCATAGCCGATGCTTGTGGCGATGGCTGCGCCGGTGAGTCCCCAACGAAACACGCCCATAAAGAGCCAGTCGAGCACGATGTTCAGTACGCCGCCGATGACAGACAGCAGCGCGCCCAGCCCCGCCCGTCCCACGGTGATGAAGCTGAGCTGGAACACCATGCCGAACACGGCGAAGGGAACGGACAGCAGCACCGGTATCATGTATTCCCGGCAATAGGGCAGCAGTGCGTCATCCGAGCCGAGGAAGCGGCACAACGGGTCCAAAAAGAGGAGACACAGGATCGACAGTACGATGCTGAAGACGAACGCGACGGCCATCAGGAGGGAAAGTCCTCCCGTGCCTCCTGCCCCTTGCCTTCACCGAGCTTTTTGGCAACGAGCGCGTTGCCGCCGGTGCCGAACATGATGCCCAGTGCCGAGGCAAGATAGGTCATGGGCAGTGTGATGTTGATGGCGGAGAGCGCGTTGGTATCGACCCACCGGGCGACGAAGACACCGTCGACCGTGGTGTAGAGATTGGAAAAAATACTCGAGAAGATCGTCGGCAGGGCAAAGAGCAGCAGCCAGCGGACGCTGACGTCGTGCTCGAGTTTCATTTCTGCTTCCATGGGAGCTCCTTTATTCTGCGATTTGGTAAAAATGCGATATTGTCATGTTTTGGGACGAAATGCGCAAAAAGGGAAGGGGCCTAAAGCCCCTTCATGGCCTCCTTGCAGCCGGTGACGTATCGCCTTGTGGCGGAGAGCAGCACGGCCCGCTCTTGCTCAGTCAGCCGCTCCATGGCCAGCTGCTCGCTTTGACGCACCCTTTGCAGGATGTGTTCGGCCTCGGCGGCACCCGTCCCGGTCAGGTGCACGGTCTTGTTCCGCCGATCCTCGGGCAGCTCCTCGAGCCGCACCCAGCCCCGCTTATAAAAGGAGGTGATCACTGCGTTCACGGTCTGCTTGGGCAGGAAGCAGCGCTCCGAGAGCAGCTTCTGGGTGCATTTCTCCGTCCGGTAAATGGCGCTGAGAAGAGAGAGACTGGTGAAGGACAGCCCCACCGATTTTGCGTATTCCTCATAAGAGGCGTTCCATTCCTGAAGGCAGGAACAGTATTCACGGATCTGCTCGCTGATCTCTGACTGCATCGTGTATCTCCCTCACCAAATGGTCTGATTTGGGACTATTATAGCCGCGGGAGCCGGCGCTGTCAAGAGGGAGATCCTTTTTGCCGCTTACTCCCCAAGCGGGACAGGGAGGCGGAGCCTGAGAAAGCCGAAAAGCGCCCGCGTGGCAGGGGAAAGGTCAGGCAGCGATGCAATGCCGATCTCCACGGTCTGCGGCGGGGCGAGCGGCAGGATGCGGACACTGCCCGACCACGCACGCCCGTTGATGGCATTGTTCATGCTCAGCCCCAGTCCGGCCTCGATCATCGAGTAGGTCGCAAGGGAATCCATCGTGGAGAATTTGAGGTTCGGCGTTACGCCGCAGCGCGCGAAAACACGCGCGTTGTCGATGTCCTTGTCTGGGTAGGTCTCGATATATGGCTCTTCGGCGAACGCCGTGACCGGCAGAGCGGAGAGCGTGGAGAGCGGATGACCGGCGGGCAGCCATGCGGTCATCTCGTCTTGCAGAATGGGCAGCCAGTTATGCGCGCCCTCACGCTCGCTGATGATGCAGAGGTCAAGCTGATGTTCGTTCAGCTGCCCGAGCAGCTCCGTGCTGTACCCGCTGCGGAGCTGCACCTGAATACCGGGGTACTGTACATGAAAGTCCGATAGGATGTGTGCGAGCGGAGAATAGAACGCGCTGTACGCCGTGCCCACCGTGACGGCGCCGACATCCAGCCCGCGCAGCTGCGCGGAGAGCTGCGCGCAGCTTTCTCCCGCGTGCAGCAGATCGCGGATGGAGGGCAGCAGCGCCTTACACGCATCGGTCGGACGCACGCCGCTGCGATCCCGCAAAAGCAGCGGAAACCCGTGTTCCTCCTCCAGCGCCGCGATCATGCGGCTCACGCCGGAGGGAGTGTATTGCAGTCTTTCTGCCGCAGCGGACAGGCTGCCGGCTTCAATGGCGCAGACAAGCGCGCGGTAGCGGTCAAGCTCCATGGAGTCCTCCTTTGCAAAATCGTCAAAGATGCCTTGATATTTTATCGGTTTACGCAAAGTATAGCGCGGTGATATACTGTTGTCAAATTCTCTGAAACGGGTGATCTGATGGCACGCTCCTACGACCTTGCGAGCGGCAGCATCCCGCAGCATTTGCTGCGCCTGGCCGCGCCGCTCATCATGGGAAATATTTTGCAGCAGCTCTACAATACGGTGGACGCGTTCATTCTCGGCCGCTTCGCGGGAGAGCTGGAGTTTGCCGCCGTCGGCGTCGCGGGCTCGGTGATGAACCTTTTCCTCTTTATGATCACGGGTGCATGCACAGGCATCTCCGTCATCTTTGCCCAGCTCTACGGCGCGGGCGACCGGACGGCTTTCCGCCGTGAGCACTGGCTGTCGCTTTCCTTCGGCGCGCTGGTGACGGTTATTTGCAGCGGCTTGGGCTTTTTTCTCCTGCCGCCGCTGCTGCGGCTTATCCGGACGCCGGAGGAGCTGGCCGGCTTTGTGACGGCTTATCTCACAATCATTCTCGTCAGCCTGCCCACGGCGTTTCTCTATAATCTCTATGGCGCGCTGCTGCGCGCCATTGGTCGGGCAAACGCGGCGCTGATGGCGCTGGCCGCGGCGGTGACAGTCAACGTCGCGCTCGACTACTGCTTTGTCGCGCGTTTTCGGTGGGGCATCGCGGGTGCGGCGTGGGCGACCGCCGCATCGCAGGCGACCTCGGCGGCGGTGTGCATCCTGTATCTGCAGCGCAGCGCGCCGGAGCTGATCTTCCGCCGCGCGGACTGCCGAATGGACCGCGCATTGCTGCGGAGAACGGCGCACTTCAGCTTCGTCACCGGCTTGCATCAGTCGAGCCTGTATATCGGAAAGCTGCTCGTGCAGGGCGCGGTCAACACCGGCGGCACGGACATGATCTCCGCCTACACGGCAACGACGCGCATCGAGGGCTTTGCCAATTCGTTCGGCGACAGCGGCAGCGCCGCGACATCCGTGCTCGTGGCGCAGAACCGCGGCGCGGGGAAGGAAGAGCGCGTGCGCGCGTCCTTCCGCAGCAGTCTGCTGCTGATGCTCGCAATGGGGCTTGCGATGTCTTTCCTCATGTACGTCAGCGCGGGTGCGTCCGTCGGCTTCATGCTGGGCGAGTACAGCGGCGCGGCGTTTGAAAACGCGCGGGATTACATGAAGCTCGTCGCGCCGTTCTACACGCTCTGCTTCACCGGCAACACCTTTGCAGGCTATTTTAACGGCATCGGCCGCGTTTCTATTCCTTTTCTCGGCGCAACGAGCCATATTGCCCTGCGCGTCGTGCTCTCGTGGCTGCTGGTGGAAAGAATGGGGCTGCCCGCCGTGGCGCTGGCCACCGGCCTCGGCTGGCTGCTGGTGAATACCATGTGGGCGCTCATCAAGCGCTTCTCCGCTCCCGGCAAACGCTGCGGCACCTCTTAACGTGTTCTTAGCTTGACGGTGCCGGATGTGTCTGGTACAATACCCTCAATTTCAGGTGAAGGAGGACGTGAGCCCATATGGATACCGACGGCAGTGACTATCACAGTAGCCACCTGATCTGTCATTTGTTTGTAAAAGCATATCTGCGCTGCTAAGAGCAGGGCGGACGTGCTTTTTTGCGCTTATTTGAGCGCTTTGACGATTCAGACAGACGACAGAAAAGGAGCTTTTATCTTG
>CAKTLD010000028.1 GCA_934572445.1 uncultured Oscillospiraceae bacterium | reverse complement strand
GCGACCATCGAGCGCGACCGCAGGGAGCTCTGCGGCGAATTCTGCCGCGGCTGCGGCTACTGCATGCCGTGCCCCGCGGGCATCGAGATCAACCAGTGCGCGCGTATGTCGCTCATGCTGCGCCGCGCGCCCGCGGCAGCGTGGCTCACCGAGGAGTGGCAGCAGAAAATGCACCAGATCGAAAACTGCCGCCACTGCGGCCACTGCATGTCGAAGTGCCCCTACGGCCTGAACACGCCCGAGCTTTTGCAGGCGAACTACAAGGACTACTGGGAGGTGCTCGCGGCCAGTAAGGCGGAGAAATGAGGCTGGATTTTTCAAAAAATCACGCTGTCCGGCCGCTGACGGCGGCAGATGTGGATGAGATTTTGGCGCTCTGCGCGGGGAACAAACAGTTCTACCGCTATCATCCGCCGATAGCGACACGGGAAAGTATTTTAGAGGACATGACGGCGCTGCCGCCGGGAAAATGCGAGGAGGACAAGCATTATCTCGGCTTTTTCGACAGAGAAACGCTCGTCGCCGTGCTGGACCTGATCGAGCGCTACCCGCAAGATGACACCGCCTACATCGGCTTCTTTATGACGAAAAAGGAGCGGCAGGGGTACGGCCTCGGTTCGACATTGGTCGGCGAGCTGATGGACGAGCTGCGGCGGGAGAGATTTTGCAAGGTGCGCCTTGCGGTCGACAAGGGCAATCCGCAGAGCAAGGCGTTTTGGGAAAAGAACGGCTTTGCGCTGACAGGCGAAGAATTCCCGCATGACGATTCAGCGTATCTGCCGATGGAACGCGCACTGTAAAATTGAAAAAAGAAACCACCGCTGTGCAGAGAATATCTGCACAGCGGTGGTTTTTCATCTGGAAAGAGTGGCCGCAGCTATTTCACTTCATAAGTCCATTCCTTGCCGTTTTGGCGATAGAAGAATTCGCTGAGATCATCTTCTTCAAACACGCGGAGAAGGTCGAGCATGTCGGAAGATGCAAGGTTGAGCGAGGGGAGATCGGCAAGCTCCGCCCACCAGACCTCACCCTCGTCGGAAGAGTGCAGCGTTCCGGTGAACTGGTCTGCGCGATAGAGCAGAACGACATAGCGCGCGCCGTTTTCGCACCAGTCCTTGATGCCGCACAGGCGCGGAGAGGAGATCGTCAGACCGGTCTCCTCCTGAACCTCACGGATAACAGAATCGGTAAATGATTCTCCATTTTCAACATGGCCGCCAGGAAATGCGACCCCCGGCCACTCTGTACTTTTGCGCTTCTGCACCAAGACCTTGCTGCCGCAGCGGATCATGCACATATTCGTCAGCGTAACGGCTTCGATTCGTTCCATGGAAGTGATCCTTTTATAATTGACCTTGCAGATGGGTTCAGTGCGGTACTTTCGCCTTCGCGCTGAGCTTGTCTGCACGGATGGCGAAAACCTCGACCGCGCGGGCCTGCTGCTCTGTGAATTTATCTTCACGGCCTGCCATGTGGCGCATCAGCGCGGTCATTGCGGCAAGCTTTTCTTCACCCTCTAAAAATGCCACATGCCCGACGCCGGTAACGGAGGCAAAGTAGTAGCCGCACTGACAGGCGATGTCGTGCTCGTCGAGCACGCCGCGGCAGTCCATTTCGAAGGCGACCGTCGGATTTTTGCGCAGAATGTCGAGCTTGCGGCCCTCGCGTGCGCTGTGGCAGAAAAACGAGAATGTGCCGTTTTCACAGGCATATCCGAAATTCAGCGGCAGAAGATATGGCTCGTCATCGTCCATCATGGCAAGATGGATCACTTTACAGTCGTTGATTATAGAGAGGATGTCGCTCAAATCGGTGATCTCGCGGTCAGCTCTGCGCATGGGGAATACCTCCTTGTTTTTTTCCATTATAAGCAAAGAGCACGCAAAAAGCAAGGACACAGATCGAGGAAAGGAAAAATTCACCATTTGCCGGATTTCGACAAAATGCCGCGCATGGACAGGCTATACTCAAGATGACGCCGAAATCCGGCACATCTGATAAGAGGGGGAGGAAAAAGCATTGGAGATCAATCCGAACAGCAGCGGCCGTGAACTGACGCTTACGCTCCGTGGGGAACTGGATCATCACGGCGCAAGGGACGTAATGCAGCGAATGGAGCTCGCGTTGGACGCGGCGCTCCCGACCAAACTGACACTGGACTTTTCCGGCGTCAGCTTCATGGATTCGTCTGGTATCGCCGTTGTGATGCGCGCACAGAAGCGGATGCGCGCCCTGGGTGGCAGTGCCGCGCTGTGCCGCGTGCCGCCGCAGGCAAAGAAGGTCTTTGCCGCAGCAGGCATTTTCCGCATCATACCGCTTGAAGAGGGGGAGAGCAATGAAAGTCAAACCGAATAACTACATAGCCATCGAATTTCCGAGCCGCAGCGTCAACGAGGGCCTGGCGCGCGCAGCGGTTGCGGCTTTTGCCGCGCAGCTTGATCCCACGCTCGACGAGCTGGGGGACATCAAGACCGCCGTCAGCGAGGCGGTGACAAACGCCATCGTCCACGCCTATCCGCAGGAGATCGGAAAGATTTCCCTGCGCGCCTGCATCTACGACGGGAGTATGCTCGAGATCACGGTGCGTGATTGGGGCTGCGGCATCGCGGACGTCGAAAAAGCGCGAGAGCCGCTCTATACGACCGGCGGCGAGGAGCGCAGCGGCATGGGCTTCACGATCATGGAAAGCTTTATGGATACGCTCGCTGTGCGCTCGCGCGCAGGAAAGGGAACAGTTGTGACGATGAAGCGCAGGATCGCGCTCCGCCCCGCACGCCGATGAGCGCCGCGCCGGAACTGCTGGAGGCCGCGGCGCAGGGTGATGAGCGGGCCTGTGAGCAGATGCTGCGCGACAACAGCGGCCTTATTTGGAGCATTGTGCGCCGTTACTATGGCCGCGGCGTGGAGCCGGATGATCTGTACCAACTCGGATGTCTTGGATTCATCAAAGCGGTAAAGGGATTTGACCTTACGTTCGGAACGCAGTTTTCAACCTATGCCGTGCCGAAGATCGCCGGCGAGATCCGACGTTTTCTGCGTGATGACGGCGCAGTCAAGGTGAGCCGGAGCCTGCGCGAGCAGGCGGCGGCGATCTTCGCCGCGCGTGAACGGCTCAGTCTCGCACTCGGGCGCGAACCCACGCTTTCCGAGCTTGCGGAGGAAACCGGACTCAGCGTCGAAGAGATCGCCCAGTGCGAGCTGGCCGTGGCCGCGCCGGAGAGTCTGCAGCGGGAAACGGGCGATGGCTTGACGCTCGAGAGCGTAATCGGCAGTGAGTCGCCCGAAGAAGGCATGGTGGAACGCATCGCACTGCGCGAGGCCATCGACGATCTTCCCGAGCGCGAAAAGCTGACGATCCTGCTGCGCTTTTTCAAAGGTCTGACGCAGGAGCAGACGGCGCGTATTCTGAGCGTGTCGCAGGTGCAGGTATCGCGTCTGGAGCGGCGGGCACTGGAGCGTCTGCGCATGAGTCTTGTGGATAGGACGTAAAATAACTCTCTTCCTGAAACTCCGTCATTGTGCTCCAGTAGCGCTTGGGCATGTGCGTCATGCGCAGCTTTTCGTTTTTCCGTTCCTCGATGGCGATTGTGTCGTAAAAGCGCCGCCAAAGGCGGCGATAGCTTGCTTCCTGCTCATCCGGCTGTGCCATCTCAAAGTGTTCGAGCGGCACGATGCGTGAGACACCGCCGCTGTAGAGCAGCGCCTCGCGGTGGGTGCGGTCGTAGATGAAGAGAGCTTCATTGTGGTAGCGTTCGCAAAAATGGTGTCGCAGCAGCGGCAGTACACGGTTTTTCGGCTCGATCTCCGCGCCGAGCACACCGTCGAACTCGGAGAACCGCACGAAGCCGCGCAGCAGTTCCACCTCACCGGAGAGATGCCGCACGGCTTTGAGCAGCGGAAGGTAAGTTTCGTCGCTCAGGCGCGTCAGCAGCGGCGCACCCTCACGGTAAAACTTCGCGATAAAGCGATAGATCGCCATTTCCTTGTCTGCCATACAAGTGAGAAACACGCGGCGCAGAAACGGTCCGACCTCCGGCGAGCGTCGGTAAAGACTGCGGTAGATACGCTGCGCGTGAGCACGCTCGGTCGTGACCGTGCGGATCTCAAACAGCGAAGGCTCATCGTCCCCATCGCTCAGGATCGCGGTGGGGCGTTCTTTTTGCGTGTAGCTTTCAAATACGCAGCAAAGAAGTCCATCAAAGCTGCCGTCATATTGGTAGATGATCTCTCGCCATGCCATGGAATTCCTCCGGAATCTCAGCCGACCTGATCAAAAAGGGAGAGCTGCTGTGCCTCTGCCTGCGGCAGCGCGCGCCGTTCTACGGCAATCAGGTTGGACAAAATGCTCTCCTGTGATAATCTGAATGGCGAGGCGTATTGCCCGCTGCAAGTCAGAAAGTATTGTGCCCGCTTCATCACGACCCCGAGTCTGCGCAGGTCCTCCGCATGGAGCGGCCCCGTGCGCCGTGCGACCAGGATGCGTTTTGCGCTTACCACGCCGATCCCAGGCACACGCAGCAGTGCTTCGTAGTCCGCACGGTTCACCTCGACGGGAAAAAATTCGGGATGGCGCAATGCCCAACAGCACTTTGGGTCGAACTGAGTATCGAAGTCCGGAGCGCTGTCGTCAAGCAGCTCATTTGCGCGGAAACCGTAGAACCGCAGCAGCCAGTCGGCCTGATAGAGCCGATGCTCGCGCAGCAGAGGCGGTTTGGTGTCAAGTGCGGGCAGGAGCGTGTTCTCGACCACCGGCACATAGGCGGAGTAGAACACTCGTTTGAGACGATAGGAGTCATAGAGCGCCTGCGTCAGATTCAGAATGTGCAGATCGCTTTCTTTTGTCGCGCCGACGATGAGCTGCGTGCTTTGGCCCGCGGGAGCAAAGCGCGGTGCATGCCGGTATTTGACCAGTTCCTGCCGACTTTGCTGCGTTCGGTCGCGGATCTGCGTCATGGGACGCAGGATGGCCTGCTTTGTCTTGTTGGGGGCAAGAAGCTTCAGTCCCGCCTCGCTCGGCAGCTCGATGTTCACGCTCAGGCGGTCGGCCAAAAAGCCGAGCTGTTCAACAAGCTCCGGCGAGGTGCCGGGAATGGCCTTGGCGTGGATATAGCCGTTGAAGCGGTACTCATTGCGCAGGATCGACAGCGCGCGGATCATCAGCTCCGTCGTGTAGTCCGGCGAGCGCAGCACACCGGAGGAGAGGAACAGCCCCTCGATATAATTGCGCCGATAAAAGCCGATCGTCAACTCTGCCAGTTCCTCGGGCGTGAAGGATGCGCGCGGCGTATCATTCGTACAGCGGTTGACGCAGTACTTGCAGTTATAGCAGCAATCGTTCGAGAGCAGCACCTTGAGAAGCGTCACGCAGCGGCCATCTGCCGAAAAGCTGTGGCAGCAGCCTGCGACGGATGACGATGTTGAGCCGATCTTGCCCGCCTGATAGCCACGCCGTGCCCCGCTCGAGGTACAGGCGGCGTCATACTTGGCTGCGTCGGTCAGGATCGTGAGCTTATCAAGCAGATCCATTATGCGTCAGCGGGCGTATCTTGCCTTGCGGCGTCCGGATTGCGGCTCGTCGAGCCACATCAGCATTTTCATCACATTGCCGGAAACGAACCCGACACCGATGAGCACAAAGATCAAAGTAGAAGCAGCCATCATAACATCCTCCTGACGGTTAGAACTTTTGTTCGAGTATCATTATAAATCGAACGAACGTTCTTGTCAATAGAAAATCGAACAAAAATTCTATTTTTGCAAAAGGCGGTTGACCTCAGGGGGAAAAAAGGGTAAGATGTCGATACATTACGGAAAAGGTGAGAAATGCGTATGAGTGATTTTGACTCCCGTTATGCCGCCGCACGCAGGGCGGCCATTGCGCGGGATTTTGCAAGATTGAATCCGGAGCAGCGCCGCGGCGTGCTGACGACGGAGGGCGCGCTGTTGCTGCTTGCGGGCGCGGGCAGCGGCAAGACAACGGTGCTGATCAACAGGGTGGCCAATCTTCTGACCTACGGGCGGGGGAGCGACAGCGCGGAGGTTCCCGCCTGGGCGACGGAGGACGACCTCACGTTTCTGGAGCATTACCCCGAGCATCCTGCCTCCGACGAGCGCAGCCGCATGGTGCACCTCTGTGCGCTTGAGCCTGCCGCGCCGTGGTCGGTGCTGGCGGTGACGTTTACGAACAAGGCGGCGAACGAACTGCGCGAGCGCCTGTCCGCCTTCGGCATCCAGGGCGCGGAGAGCGTGTGGGCCATGACGTTCCACTCCGCTTGTGTGCGCATCCTGCGCCGCGATATCGACCGGCTCGGCTTTTCACGCGATTTTACCATCTACGACACCGATGATTCCAAGCGCGTGCTCAAGGATATCGTCAAGGAGATGGAGCTGGACGAGAAGGCGTTCCCACCGCGTGAGATGCTCTCTGAGATCTCGAACGCCAAGGATGCGATGGAGACCGCGCAGGATTATGCGCGCCGCTGGAGCGGCAGCGGCGACTGGCGTAAGGAACGCATCGCAAGGGTCTATGCGCGCTATGTGCAGAAGCTTGCCGAGGCCAACGCCCTCGACTTTGACGACATTATTCTCCATACCGTCACGCTGCTGCAAAGTGAGGATGACGTGCGCGAGTTTTACCGCAATAAGTTCCGCTATGTGCTCATCGACGAGTATCAGGATACGAACCGGCTGCAATACCTGTTGATGAAGCAGCTCGTCGGCGCGCACGGCAACATCTGCGTTGTCGGCGACGATGACCAGAGTATTTACAAATTCCGCGGCGCGGACATTACAAACATCCTGAATTTTGAAAAGGAGTACAAGGGCTGCCGCACGATCCGCCTGGAGCAGAACTACCGCTCCACGCAGAACATCCTCGACGCGGCGAACGCCGTCATCAAAAATAACACCGGCCGCAAGGGAAAGACCCTCTGGACCGACGCGGGTACTGGCGACCGGGTGCTCATCAAGACCGTCTTCAACGAGCAGGACGAGGCAAATTTTGTCGTCAGCAGCATCATGATGGACTACAACCGCGGCCGGAACTGGAAGGACAACGCTGTGCTTTACCGCATGAACGCGCAGTCGAACGCGCTCGAATATGCCTTCAAGCGCAACGGTGTGCCGTATCAGATCGTCGGCGGCATGAAGTTCTTCGAGCGTGCCGAGGTCAAGGATATGCTGGCCTATCTCGCCGTGATCAATAACCCCAGCGATGACCTGCGTCTGCGCCGCATCATCAATAATCCGCCGCGCGGCATCGGCATGACGAGCGTGGAGCGCGTGCAGAATCTGGCAGCGGAGCAGGGCGTGCCGATGATGGCCGTTCTGCGCACGGCGGGAGAGTACGCCGCCCTCAGCAGCGCGGCAGGAAAACTCACGCGCTTTGCACAACTCATCGATTCGCTGCGCGAAGCGGCGGAGACGATGGAGCTCGGTGAGTTCTATGATCTCGTCTGCGAGAAGACGACCTATGTCCGCACGCTGGAGGGGAAGAACGATATCGAGAGCCGTGGCCGGCTCGAGAATGTGCAGGAACTCAAGTCCAACATCGCCGCCTTTCTCGATAACGAGCCGGAGGATGCGACGCTTTCGGGCTTTCTGAACGAGATCGCGCTCTACACCGATCTTGACAGTGCCACAACGGACAATTGCGTGACGATGATGACAATGCACAGCGCCAAGGGCCTTGAATTTCCGTGTGTGTACGTCGTCGGCATGGAGGAAGGTATTTTTCCCGGCGAGCGTGTGCGTTACAATGACGATGAGGTCGAGGAGGAGCGCAGACTATGCTACGTTGCCATGACACGCGCGAAAGAGCGCCTGACGATGACCTGCACGCGCCAGCGTATGTTGTTCGGCCGCACGAGCGCCAGTGAACCATCGCGCTTTCTGGAAGAGGTCCCTGCGGACAATGCCGACTGGATCGGCAAGCAGACGCGGAGCCAGCCGTCCTTTGCTTTTGCCGACACAGGCTTCGACACCGCCGGTTCGTATTCGACGGGCGGCCGCGGACAGGGTGCCGCTCGGTATGACAGCGTGATGCAGCGCCGTCCCACAAGGAGCACGCCGAAGCTTGCTTCTCAGCGGCCCGCAGCGGCCAACGCGCCGCTTTTGCAGCTCGCCGCAGGCGATCAGATCAGCCACAAGACCTTTGGCAGGGGCATGGTGCTTTCCATTATGCCCATGGGCGGTGACGCACTGCTCGAGGTGGCGTTCGATACCGTCGGCACCAAAAAGCTGATGCTGAAAACAGCGGGAGCTCATATTACAAAGCTGTGATGTTCCCCACACCGTGTGGGGAGGCGGTCAAAGGGGACGTTCTCTTTTTTGAAAGAGAACGCCCCCCTTTATCTAACGTCTCCATAAGAGCGGGGATAAAAGGAGACGCGCCTGTGCGAAAAAGAGGCGTTCCCTTTGGAAAGAGAACGCCTCCCTTGACTCGTGCAGCGCTGCAGGCGCTGCTTGTTCCTTACGCCCTGCGGGGTGCGGCTGAATCGCGCCAGACCGGTCTGGAGACCGTATCCCCAAAAATCCGAAGGGCTTCCTCTTCGATTTTTCCGCGCTGTGCGGACAGTAAGGGAACCAGAGCTGTCAATTCGACAGTCTTCCCTCTGCGTTTCCAGATGCCGGAAACCTGCCCGTCGAGCAGGATCGTGGGGCGCACGATGCCTGCGAGCGTGAATACGCCGCGCAGCGCCGACTCCGGCAGGAACAGGCTCGTCCTTTTCTCGTAACCGAGCATCAGGGGATCGAAGCCCGCAAGAAAGCGGCAGCAGGAGAGCTCTCCGCCAACAGCCGTATCACCGAGGTTGTAAAAGGTTTTTCCTTCACAAATGAACTCCTGCGGGGCGAGCGATTTCAACACCGGCAGCAGCTCACGCTGCGGCAGGGCAAAGAAGTAGGTCATATCCTGTACCGTCGCGGGACCGTAGGCGGTCAGGTACCGGCGCAGCAGCTCGCGCAGAGCGTCTGCCTTAGACATCGGTGTGAACGGCGGGCAAGGGTGAAAGGCTTTATTCTGCTGTGCGGTGTGGCAAAGCTCGCCGCTCTCACACAGCGCGCGAAGCAGGCCGCCCCAGGAGTCAAACGCGCTTTTTTCCTCGCGTGCGGTCATGCCCGCCATGCGGCAGCGCTCGCGCAGCTCATCGCGTCCGCCGCAGCCGTGCGCGGCGGCATCCAGGATGATCGCAGACAGCTCCCGCTTGCGCACAGCGGAAAGACAGTCGTCATCTGCCATCGTGTCGCAGGGGCGCAGAAGATGCCTGCAGCCCTCGTGAAGAAAGAGCGGCAGATCCTCCTGCGCGATCAGATGCAGCGTGCCGCGCAGTGTCCAGGTCTTTACAGCGCACTCGCGCAGTGCATCCTCATCAGGGACGCGGCCGCAGCGCAGACGCAGCGCGTGCAGACAGTTGCCGTAAAACTGCGCTTGCAGCCCGCAGAGCGCGCGCAGCACCTCCGCTTCGCATCCGGCAGGGGAAAAAAGCCATTGTTTTGTCAGGCGTATGGCGCGGATCTCGTCGATCTTCATTCCTTTTACCCTTGAAAATGAAAAATTTTTCCGGCGGGCCCTTGCGAAACGGCCCGCATTTTGCTATTCTTTAAGTCTATTGTAACATACCCTTTGGAGGCGGACAACCATGAACAAGAGAAATGTGCGGCAGATCGTCCTGCCGCTGATCACGGCCTTTATCTGGGGCAGTTCGTTCGTCACGCAGAGTCTCAGCGCGGCGCACCTTGGCTGCTTCAGCTTCAACGCGCTGCGCGCCATTCCCGCGGTGCTGATGCTGCTGTTGCTGATGGCCATCATGCAGCGCATCCATCCGCGCGCAAAGTACAGCGCGGAGGAGAAGCGCGCGCTGCTGCGCGGCGGCCTGATCTGCGGCGTGTTCCTCACACTCGGGACCAATCTCCAGCAGTTCGGCATCGAAACGACGACCGCGGGCAAGGCAGGCTTCATCACGGCGCTTTATATCGTGCTCGTGCCGGTGTTCAGCATCGCGCTTGGTAAAAAGGCGAAAAAGACCATCTGGCTCTGCGTTGCCATCGCTGTCGCGGGGCTTTATTTCCTCTGCTTCGACGGCAGCAGCGCCGTTTCCTTCAACAGCGGCGATTTTTACGTTTTTCTTTGCGCCTTTGCCTTCACCGCGCAGATCCTCGCCGTAGACCACTTTGTGCAGCAGGTGGACGGCATCGCACTATCCTGCGCGCAGTTCACAGTGGTCATCGTGCTTTCGGCCATCGGCGCGCTTGTTTTCGGCGAGCACACCACGCTTGAGTCCGTAAAGACCTGTATCCCGTATCTGCTCTATGTCGGCGTGCTGTCGAGCGGCGTGGGCTATACGCTTCAGGTCCTTGCACAGAAGGATGGCGACCCGACGGTCGTGTCGCTGCTGCTGAGCCTTGAATCTTTCTTTGCCGTCGTTTCCGGCGCGATCGTCCTGAACGAGCGCATGAGTCTGCGCGAGTATTTCGGCTGCGCGCTGATGCTTACGGCGGTGATCCTCTCGCAGCTGCCGGAGAAAAAGAGCAAAGCGGTTGAAAGCGAAAAGAAAGCATGATATAATAAACCGATTGATCAAAAACCAAAAGAAACGGATGAAAGCTGCCATGCGAGTCAATATTTTAGGCGTAGGCTTTGACAATGTCACAATGGACGAGGCGCTTGCGCGCGGGGAAGAGCTGTTGTGCTCCGAGGGCGCGCACTATGTCGTCACGCCCAATCCCGAGATCGTGGAGACCTGCCGTGCGGACGCCGCGGCGAACGCCGCTGTGAACGGCGCGGATCTTGTTCTGCCGGACGGCATCGGCGTGGTCTATGGCGCAAAGCTTCTGCACACGCCGCTCAAGGGACGCGTGCCCGGTATCGAGTTCGGCACAGGCATGATCGAGCGCTGCGCAAAGCTCGGCAAAAGCGTATACCTGCTGGGTGCAAAGCCGGGCATCGCCGAGCAGGCGGCGGAAAACCTCAAAAACCGCTTTCCTGGCCTTGTGATCGCCGGCACGCACGACGGTTACTTTAAGGAGGACGCTCCCATCGCTGCGGAGATCAAGGCGAGCGGCGCGGATATGGCGCTCGTCTGCCTTGGTGCGCCAAAGCAGGAGCTTTTCATGGCCAAGTACGGTGAGGCAACGGGCTGCCACCTTTTAATGGGCCTCGGCGGCTCGATGGATATTTTCGCGGGCGTCGCGCAGCGCGCGCCGGAATTCTACTGCAAGCACAACCTGGAGTGGTTCTACCGCCTGATCAAAAATCCGTCCCGCATCGGCCGCATGATGAAGCTGCCGCTGTTTCTTGTCCACGTTTCGGGGGAGAAGAACAGATGAGCGGAAAACTGATCGTATTTGAGGGGACGGACGGTTCGGGCAAGGCGACGCAGAGCAGGCTGCTGTTCGAGCGCTTGCGGCGCGAGGGTGTGGACTGCCGCAAGCTCAACTTCCCGCGCTATGGGGAAAAATCCGCCGCGCTCGTCGAGCTGTACCTCGGCGGTGCGTTCGGCACGCATCCGAGTGATGTGAACGCCTATGCGGCGTCGACATTTTACTCCGTGGATCGCTATGCGTCCTACAAGCAGGACTGGGGTAAGTATTACGAGGCGGGGGGCTTACTCATCGCTGACCGCTACACGACCTCAAACGCCGTGCATCAGGCGAGCAAGCTGCCGGAAGGGGAGAGACAGGCTTATCTCAGATGGTTGTTTGACTTTGAGTACCGCCTTTTGGGACTTCCTGAGCCTTCTCTCGTCTTTTACCTTGACGTACCGACGGAGCTCAGCGAACGGATGCTGCGCGCACGCGAGCAGGCGACGAGCACCACTGCCGATATCCACGAGCAGGATGAGGATTACCTTCGCCGCTGCCGTGAAGCGGCGGCGCGCACCATTGAGGAGTGCGGCTGGAGACGCATCGACTGCTCGAGCGGCGGCGAGATGCGCGCGATTGAGGATATCCACGAAGAGATCTATTGCTGCGTGCGGGAACTTTTTTGAGCCTGTCCGCGTCTAAAGCTGTGAAAAGGGGACGCTTGCGCGCCCCATCTTCACAGGAGGATCATGCTTTAGCAGCAGCAATCGTTGCTGTTATTGCACCCGCAGCTGTTGTTGCAGCCGCAGCCGCAGCCATTGCCGCATCCGCCGCAGCCGAACAGGACCAGAATGATGATCAGGATCAGCCACACGCAGGAGCAGTTATTGTTGTTGCACATACTTTGTTTCACCTCACTTGTCATGCTCTGTCTTATCCTATGCGCGAAAGAGCTGATAGGAGCCTGACCAAGGAAAAAAGTGGGCAAGATTTAAGCGATCCGCCGGTAAAGGAGATAATCCATGAGTTACGATGAAAAATACGATACCGCCCGCTGGGACGCCGAGAGCGTCCGCGAAGCGGAGCCGCCCCACCGCAGCGGCCACAGTGCAGCCGAACGGAAACGGCGCAAACGTCAGGGTCAGCGCCGCCGCTTTATGCTTTGGCTGATCTTTGTGCTGGTGGTCTCGGCTATCCTTGCGGCTGTGGGCTGGCTGCTGGCGAACGATATGTGCTCGTTCAACAAGGACCCTGTCGAGACGACCATTGAGATCACGCGCGACGATACGCTCAACACCATCGCCGACAAGCTCAAGGATGAGGGACTGATTCAGTATAAGTGGTTCTTTAAGCTCTTCGGCAAGGTGCGCAAGGCCGAGAGCCGCATCGGTGTCGGCACTTATGAAGTCAACAGCGACATGGACTATGACGCGCTCATCAACCGCATGAGCAACAAGAACGCCTCGCTCACGGCCAACACCGTCACCGTTTCTATCCCCGAAGGCTACAATGTCCGTCAGGTCATTGCGCTGCTGGCCAAATACGGCGTCAATACCGAGGAAAGCCTGACCGACGCGGCGATGAACGCCGACTTTGACTATGCTTTCATCGACAACAATAAGAAGGGCGACCTCACGCGCCTTGAGGGCTATCTGTTCCCCGACACCTATGAGTTTTTCGTGGACGAGGCCCCCGCGCACGCGCTGGCCCGTCTGATCGCCAACTTTGATACAAAGATGGATGATGAGCTGATGCAGAAGGTCGACGAGTCGAAGTATTCTCTCAGCGAGATCCTGACCATCGCCTCGCTCATTGAAAAGGAGACCGATGGTACTGACCGCGAGAAGATCGCCTCCGTCATCTATAACCGCCTGAACAACGTCGGCGAGACATACCACAAGCTGCAGATCGACGCTTCGCTGATCTACGGCCTCGGTGATAAGTTTACTGGTACGCTGACGAGCAGTGACCTTGAGTATAACTCACCCTATAACCTCTCGCTTTACGAGGGTCTGCCGCCTACGCCCATCACGAACCCCGGCCTTGCTTCGATCAGGGCGGCACTTGAGCCGGCGGAGACGAACTACTACTTCTACGCCCTCGGCAAGGATGGCGTGCATCACTTCTTCCGCACCTATGCCGAGCATACAAGCTTTGTCAGCTCCGATCAGTACGGCGGATAAATACGATGCGGCAGCATGGCTCATGCCATGCTGCCGCTTTGAAAGAGGAAGCATATATGAGAAAGAAACCCGAGATCCTCGCCCCGGCAGGCGACATGGAAAAGCTTCAGATGGCGGTGCTCTACGGCGCGGACGCGGTGTACCTCGCGGGTACCAGCTTCGGTATGCGCTCGTTTGCGGGCAACTTCACGCCCGAAGAGCTGCCAAAGGCTGTGCGCTTTGCGCATGAGCATAATGTGCGCGTCCATGTGACGGTAAATACCATGCCGCGCAACGATGAGGTCGCGCGCCTGCCCGAGCACTTGGAGCGTCTGAACGACGCAGGCGTCGACGCGCTCATTTTGGCCGATCTCGGCGCGTTTACGCTCGCGGGGAAGTATGCGCCGAAGTGTGAGCGTCATATTTCGACCCAGCAGTCCATCGCCAACTACGAGTGCGCCCGCGCGTGGTACGATTTAGGCGCGAAGCGTGTGGTGCTGGCAAGGGAAGTCTCTTTACAGGAAATCCGCGAAATGCGCGCGAAAATTCCCGAGGAGCTGGAGATCGAGACCTTCTGTCACGGCGCGATGTGCGTGAGCTATTCGGGGCGTTGCCTTCTCTCAAACTACATGACCGGCCGCGACTCGAATCGCGGCCAGTGCGCCCAGCCCTGCCGCTACCAGTATGCGCTGATGGAGGAGAAGCGTCCGGGCGAATATTTCCCCGTCTTTGAGGATGAGAAGGGGACTTACATCATGAATTCGCGCGACATGTGCATGATCGATCATTTAGACGACATCATGGACGCGGGCATTGACTGCATCAAGATCGAGGGGCGCGCGAAGTCGGCCTACTACGCCGCCATCGTCACGGGTGCGTACCGCCATGTGCTCGACGACGTTGCCGCGGGCAGGAAAGTCGCCCCCGTCTGGCGCGATGAGGTGGAGCATGTGAGCCACCGCCATTATTCGACGGGCTTCTACTACGGCCAGCCGGGGCAGTATTACGACAACTCGCGCTACATCCGCGACTGGCAGGTCTGCGCCGTCGTGACGGACTGCGATGCAGACGGCAGCGCGACGCTGTCGCTTCGCAACAAGTTCGCCGCGGGCGACGAGATCGAGCTCGTCGGTCCCGACAGCCGCCCGTTCACGATGACCGCGCCCGTGATGCACGATCTCGAGGGCTTCGAGCTCTACGAGCCGCGCACGCCGCAGATGGTTTTCAGGATGAAGCTGCCGCGGCCTGTGCCGCCGATGAGTTTCGTGCGCCACGCGGTCGCGCTGAGCGCAAAGGACTGAAAGGAGTTCATTTCGATGACGGCCAACGAATACCAGAAGAAGGCGATGACAACGCTCAACCCCGCGCTGTCGCGAAAGGACGTGCTCATCAACAGCGTGATGGGGCTTTGCGGCGAAAGCGGCGAAACTATCGACATCGTGAAAAAATGGCTCGCACAGGGGCACGAGCTTGACAAGGCACACTTGGCCAAAGAGCTTGGCGACATAGCGTGGTATCTGGCCGAGGCCGCGACCGCGCTCGATCTGGACTTGGACGATATTTTGCAGGCAAATCTCGATAAATTGGCCGCCCGCTATCCCGAGGGCTTTGACGCACAGCGCTCGCGCGTGCGCCTTTCGGGCGATTTGTAAAAGGATGTTCCCGCTGTGCAGAAAAGATTCCGCACAGCGGGAACTTTTTCTGCCTTTTCTTCGTCTTAAATAAGCAGAAACAAAACCGGAAAGGATGTGCTTTTGATGAAACGACCCCTTGCCGTGCTGCTTTGTCTTGCGCTGGCGCTTTCAATGCTTGCCGCCTGCGGAAAGCAGAATGAGGAGACGCGTGAACCGGCGTATGGATTTACCTTTACACGCGAAAATATGCCGCGGCTCGACGGTTCGACCTCCACCGTGCCGCTGGCACTCGCTGTATGTGCAGAGCTCCTGGGCGAGAGCCGCGAGGACGTGCAGGACCTTGTCCGCTTCAACAAGACCACGACGGCGTATTTTAATCTTCTTGAGGGCAGTGCCGACCTGCTGATCGTCGGCGAGGCCAACGACGAGGTCATGACGCGGAAGAAGGAGCTGAATTTTGAGTGGGAAAAGCAGCCCTTTGCGACCGATGCCTTCGTCTTCGTCGTGAATGAAGATAACCCCGTCGATTCCATCACCGTCGAGCAGGCGCGGGACATTTACTCCGGCAAGATCACGAACTGGAAAGAGCTTGGCGGCGAGGACCGGCCCATTACCGCATTGCAGCGCAATGAGGGCGCGGGCAGTCAGACGCTGATGGAAAAGCTCGTGATGCAGGGCACGCCCATGATGGACGCGCCGACGGAGTACATCGTGACCACGATGGGCCAGCTGATGGAGACCGTCAAGAGTTTCGATGGCTCGCCCGGAGCCATCGGCTACAGCGTTTACTACTATGCCGAAGAAATGAAGATGGCGCAGGGGCTCAAGCTCTTGAAGCTTGAGGGCGTGGAGCCGAACCCCGACACCATCCGTTCGGAGACCTATCCGCTCGTGAACCCGAAATATGTCGTCATCCCGGCGGGCGAGCCCAAGAGCGCACCGAACAAAGTGCTCTTTGACTGGCTTTTGAGCGAGGAGGGGCAGACGCTCATCGCCAAGGAGGGCTATGTCTCCATCCTTGATGTGGGAACATTCCCGAAGACCGTGCCGCAGGTCGGCTCGCGTCTGAGCGAGGGCTATATGGGCGAGCTGAAGGCAGCGGACGATTACGGCCTGCTCGTGCCCTATGCGGGGCGGCGGCTGATGGACGACTGGCCTGCCGCGACGGGTTGCCTCTACGGCCTGATGACCCTTGACGGAGTGGCTGTGACGGACGCGGTGTACTCGAATGTCTTTTATCCGAGCTATTACGAAAACTATGAGCAGCACCCGCTGCCAGTGCTTGCGCTGGTGCAGGGTCAGGAGTCGAACAGGATCGACGGTTTTGAAGAGCGCTATACCGTCGCGGCGGCGGATGGCAGTTGGGTCATGGAGGAGAGCTACCGTGCGCTGAGCACGAGCAGGCACGGTCTGCTGCTCTTCGGCGATGATGCGCTGACCGTGACGGACACATTCGGCAAGGTCACGCAGAAGCGTTCCTATCAGGGGATGGGGATTTCCGACGAGGATGTGGAGAATATGATCTCCAGCCTCATGTGGGGCGGTGATCCCAGCGGACACCGCAGCGGCGACCGCCTTGCGATCGGCTGGGTCAACGACGATACCTACCAGAACATCCGCTATTATGATCTTTCCACCGGGAAGACCGGCGAGATGGCATGGGATGAATTCGATGCGCTGGACGGCATGCCGAGCGAAGACTACGTCGAGCCGGCCTACGCTGTTGCGGATGCGTACCGCATGGTGGACGAGGCGCTCGGCAGTGATGCGCCGGGCCTGCTCTTCACGCAGGACTACAGCGAGGACGGCATGACCGTTTATTACTACCGCGACGACGGCACGCCCATTGAGAACCTGACGCTGCGCGGCGAAAGATGGTATCAGCAAGTTACCCTGCGCGGCGGGCTCGTCGAGCGGCTTGACCTGAACACCGTCTCGTACTACGACCTTGAAACGATGGACTGCGTATTCGAGACCTATCTCGGCTATGAGGCTGACTGAGAAAGGAAAGCGGTATGAAAAACGTCAAAAAGACAAAGCGCGCCGTATCGGTCATCGTGTGGGCCGCGGCGATTCTCACACTGTTCTGGTGGACCGCGCCCGAGCAGCAGGTAGACCGGTTTGTGGCGAAAAATGCGGAAACTTTGGAAGCAGCGCTCAGCGAAGACTTGTCCGGCGACTATTCGCAAGGTGTGGACGTCAGGTATACCTGCTGGGGGCGGTACGGTGAGCATCCTATCGGCGAATTCAGTTTCGGCTCGTCGCTTCTGCATGGCCGCCAGTACTACGGATGCTACTATTCGCCCGATGATGAGCCGCGCGGCTTTCAGAGCGTGGAGGTCACGCTTGTACCGGACGGCAAGGACCGCTGGACGTGGCGCGCCGAAGGCGATAACCGCGGCATGACGAAGAAGATCACGGACAGATGGTACTATTTTGAAGCCTGGCTATAACGGCGTCTCCCGCAGTCTGCGGAAGGCGCAGATACGCGAACAAGGGGGCTCCTCTTTCGAAGAGGAGCCCCCTTGCCGGATCATCTGTCATATCCCTGCATCATGCAGGAAACCGTATCGCCGCATGCGATACGAAAATTTACATTGCTCTCAGGATCTCTCTGGCGACGTACACACCGCTCGCCGACGCGTGCGACAGCGAGTGCGTAATGCCGCTGCCGTCGCCGATGACATAGAGCCCCTTGTACGGCGTTTCAAGGTGCTCGTCGAGCGCGACTTCCATGTTGTAGAACTTGACCTCCACGCCGTAGAGCAGCGTGTCGTCGTTCGCGGTGCCCGGCGCGATCTTGTCGAGCGCGTAGATCATCTCGATGATGCC
>CAKTLD010000027.1 GCA_934572445.1 uncultured Oscillospiraceae bacterium | reverse complement strand
CGATGCCTCTATTGCCGGCTGACTTCATTCAGCTGGAGCCTGCAAAAAAATTTGCGCATAATTCTTGACGGCACCTGTTCAACTTTCTATGCGGTCTGTAACCGTTGTAAAATTCGATATACTCTTCTAAGACCTCTTCCAACTCTTGCGGCGTTTCGTAAAGATGATGGTAGAGGGCTTCTTTCTTTAGTGTATGGAAAAATGACTCACATACAGAGTTGTCGTAAGGGTTACCCGGTGTTGAAAATGACTGTTTTACCTTCAGTTCTCGTAAGTGTTGGCGAAAAACATATGCGGTGTATTGCGCGCCTTGGTCACTATGAAACATAAGATTACGGCGACCTGCATCCCAGACTCGTCTGGCATCGCACCAAGACCCTGGGCCGCGGCGACGACTGCTGCGATTTCTGCATGAAGATAAAGGATCAAAGTGCGGAGGCATATTGAATGGAGATCAAACGTTTCGGGAATACGCAGGGAAGGACGATCATGCTGCTGCATGGGAATCTGATGTGCTGGCGGCAGTTTGAGGATGTGATCCCGCTGCTGGAAAAGGACGGCTGCGTGTATGCCGTCAGCTTTGACGGCTTCGACGGCTCAGGCACGACGACCTATACGACCGCGCAGGAGCAGGCCGACAAGCTGGCAGACTATATCCGCGCGGAATGCGGCGGGCAGCTGGATATGCTCTTCGCCGAGTCGCTCGGCTACGGACCCGCGGTTTTTCTGAAGTCCTCTCCAAAGGTCCGGATCGGACACATGATCCTCAGCGGCCCCGAATATCTCGATTTCGGCGTGCTGAACGGTCTGATCCTCAGGGTCATGCCGCCCAGGCAGTACCGGACGGCCTGTGAAAAGACGATGCCCGCCTGGGCGCTGCGCTTCATGGGCCAGACCGAGCAGGGGATGCAGACCATGCTGCACCGCATCCCGGATCACATCAGTCTGGAGTCCGTCCGGGCCACATGGAAGGCGGGACTGTATCTCTACCGCACGGACTTCGCAATCCAGCCCGATGCGAAAGTCGCCTGCTGGTACGGGGAGAAGGAGGGACACATGAAAAAGGCCCTTCGAAAGCTGCAAAAGGCATATCCAATGCTGACGGTCCGCTGCTTCCCCGGCTTCGGTCATGGCGACATCATCAACCACCCGAGGCTGCTCGCGCAGGAGCTGACGCGCTTCATGGACCGGTAAAGCGGCATGGCTTCTGCCGCGGAAAAGCGCCGAAGGGAAGAGTGAAAAAATAAGCGGCCGCGCCGAAGGGCGCAGCCGCTTTTCGTCTTTAATGCCTGTTCAGCCGTCGGTTACACCGGCTGCTCCGGAACCGGTGCGGATGCGGCGGCCGCGTTTTTTCCGGCATCACAGGAGGATGCCTGCGGAGCGACGGTCACCTGCACCGGACTGGGCTCTCCCGCGGCAAGCTTACCGCCCACCGCGCCGGCGATCAGGCTCCTGATATCGATGCCCATACCGGCGGTGATGCCCTCGGTCACCTGCGTGGTGCCGTTGATGATGTCGCCGAGGAGCTTCGCGCTGTTGCCCTCGCCGTACATTGTGATCTTATCGACCTTGCTGAGAGGCTCCGCCACGTTCTTCGCGATCTCCGGCAGCGCGTTCATCACCAGCTCGATGATCGCACCCTCACCGTACTTCTTCATGGCCTCAGCCTTCTTGTCGATACCTTCGGCTTCGGCAAGCGCCTTGGCGCGGATAGCCTCCGCCTCCGCCTGACCGACGGCGGCGATACCGGCAGCCTCCTGTTCCCTGGCAAAGCGTGCGGCCTCCGCGGCTTTCTTCGCCGCCTCGGCAGCCTGCTCCTGCTCGTAACGGACAGCCTCGGCCTCCTTCTGGCGCTGATAGAGCGCAGCCTGCGCCTCCTGCTCCTTCTTATAGCGGTCAGCGTCCGCCGCGGCACGGACCTCAGCGTCGAGCGACTGCTTCTTGACCTCGACCTCGCGGCTCTTGAGCTCGGCCTCGCGCTCGGCCTTGGCGATCTGCGCGTTCACGGTCGCCGTCTCGATGGAGCGCTGCTGCTCCTGCTGCTGGATGGTATAGGCCGCGTCGGCTTCCGCTTTCTTCGTGTCCTCCTGCACCTTCAGCTCGGACTGCTTGATGGCGAGGTCGTTCTGCTTCTGCGCGATGTGCATATCGGCTTCGACCTGCGCATCGTTCGATGCCTTGGCGGCTTGTGCCTGCGCAATGGCGATATCGCGCTCGGCCTCAGCCTTGGCGATGGCAGCGTCCTTCTGGATCTTGGACATGTTGTCCTGACCGAGGGAATTGATGAGGCTGTTCTCATCCGTCACGCGCTGGATGTTGCAGGAAATGATCTGGATACCGAGCGCGTTCATATCGGTCTGCGCCTTGGACTGCACCTCGTCGCCGAACTTCTTGCGGTCGTTGCAGATCTCCTTGAGCGTGATGGTACCGATGATCTCGCGCATGTTGCCCTGCAGGGAATCCACGATGGCGCGATTGAAATCCTCCTCGGTCATGTTGAGGAAGTTCTTCATCGCAAGCTGGATGCCCTCAGGATCGGTCATCACGCGCACCTTCGCCACCGCGTCCACATCCACGCCGATGAAGTCCTGCGTGGGAATATAGCCCTCGGACTTGATGTCGATGGAGATCTGGCGGACGATCAGCTTATCCACGCGTTCCAGAAACGGGATCTTCACGCCCGCGCGTCCGATCAGCACCTTCGGGTGCTTGCGAAGGCCGGAGATGATGTACGCCACATCGGGCGGTGCCTTGACGTAGCCCATGAGGAAAATGAGAATGACGAGAATGACGGGGATCGCAACGGGGAGCGCTTTGAGCAAAATGTCCATGTAGTTCTCCTTTTCTGTTTATATTGTTTTCAGAAATGACTTGTTAAGAGGCGCTTTCAAATTCCGGTCCGGATACGGCGCCGCCGGAAAGCTCCCGATAAAAAGCGGCCTCCGCAGCCTGCCGGTAGGGTCTCAGCGCCAGATCGCCGATACCAAACGTCAGCGCGCACAGGATGCTCCAGCCGATGAAGCTGAATTGCAGGCAGAACAGGCGCCAGCGGCTGCCGTCCATCATCGCCCTGGAACGGGCGAGCACCTCGCTCGCCGGCAGCTCCGGCTGCTCGGCCAGAATGTAGTCGGTCATGGCATAGCTGTAGGCTCTCATAATACCCGGAACGATCAGCAGCAGCGACCATAGAAGGATGTTCACACTCTTCAAAAGCCGCGTGAGCGCCGTCGTTTTCCAGTTTGAGACATAGGCAAACAGCCTCTCGAAGCCCGGCTCCGTCCGGTCGGCGAGCCCGAGGTTGTAGCTTGCATAGCCCACGCTCACAAAGCTGCCGAGGATATAATACGCCGCCGCCAGCACCAGCGCAAGGAGCGTGAGATAAACCGCGCCGCCGATCAGCACTCCATGCCAGCGCGGGTCGAAGCCGCCGCCCGTGGAATAGACCGTCTGCCCCGCAAGGCCGAATGTCGCGCCGAAGCCCGAGGTGGTATCAAAGTTGAATTTGATCTCCGGCCCGCCCGCACCCGCGCCGCCGAGGATCGCCGCGACAAGGCCAACCAGAATGGCAATGGGCCATTTCCCGCGCAGCGCCTCTCTGGCATCCTTCCTGAAATCTGCCGCAAGTTTCATCAATTCATCCCTCCCGACCCGATCGGGTCTTTCCTCTTTTCCTTCCTAGACGGTTCCAATCCGATTTTTGTTGCATATTCCGGATTTGTTTCAAGCATTTTTAACAGCCGGATCGTCAAAATTCGCTCCTGTGTATCCAAAAGGACCGCCTCCCTTCGTCAGCATGCAGTGTTCTGATCTTCTGCTTGAGAATAGTATACGATAAGCAGGGAGGAGAATAAATCACTATGTCGGCAAAATAAGGCGGTCTATTTTCACTTTCAGAGAAACTATTCCGTTTTTCCGGAACGGTGCCGGGTACGGCAGGCCTCATACCGCGCTTCGTCGATCACGCCTGTCGCCAGCATCCGCTCCGCCCAAAGCTGCAGGGTCTCCACCGTGATGGAGATGCGCTCCAGCTCCTCCTGAATGAACACGAAATCCTCCAGCTCGTCGGGCGTGATCGCTCCGTCGGCTGTGATCTCAATGAGCCTGTCCTTCCGCTTGTTCATTGCGTTGAGCGAGGCCAGCATCTCCAGCACGATCTGCGACAGATCCTTGATCCTGATCTCCGGCACATACTCCTGCCCGATGGGGCACTGGTTGGCGCAGTAGTAGTTGCAGAGGTCAGGGCGCTTGTATTTCTCCGCCATCGTCAGCACCTCGTCGGGGTGCGGGAGGGAACGCTCGTTCTCGATCTTCTCGATGCGCTCCGGCGGGATGACCTCCAGCAGCTCGCCGGCGGCCTCACGGGTGAGCTTCAGCCCCTCGCGGGTGAGCTGATAGATGTTCTTATTCTCCTTAGTGGACATTCTGGCCATAGCGCAGACCTCACACTTTCAGAATACTTTTGCGGCAGCGGGAGCCTGCCGCCGTATCTGCATGATACCACAAAAAGGCCGCGGAGGGAATACCCGGGAATATCGAAAAAAGGAAAGGCGGGCAGTTCTTAAAAGAACTGCCCGCTTTTCTGCTCATCTGTCACGACCGGCAAATGGCCGCGGCCGCTTTTTCTCAGGCCTCCTGATAGAGCTCCAGGATGGCGCCGTCCTTCCAGACGAAAGCCAGCCGGTCGCCCTTGTCGTTGGCGGCCATCGGACCGCAGATCACACTGTCAGCGTCGGCGATGTACTTTTCCAGATCGTCCACCTTGTACGCAACGTGCGGGCTGCGGTGGATCTCCTCAGGAAAGGGCGTGCCCTCCTCAAACTTCAGGTACTCGATCTTGTAATCGTAGTCATCCACATTGCTGACCCAGAACTTTGCTCCCTCGTTATAGGTCATATTGGGCTTGCGGTTGGTGATGGGGATACCGATGTGCATGTATTCAGCGGACATAAAGCGTTCCTCCTGTTTCTCATGTTTCAGTTCCGGTTTTTTACTTCCTCATAGACCTCGTAGGCCTGCGCGGCGGTATAACCCTCATGAACGACCTTGCCGATGGCCTGCGCCATGCCGGCGGGGCAGTCGGACTGGAAGATATTGCGGCCCATGTCCACACCGTGCGCGCCCTCGCGGATAGCGCGGTAAGCCATTTCCAGCGCGTCGAGCTCCGGCAGCTTTTTGCCGCCCGCGATAACGATGGGGACGGGGCAGGCGGCCGCCACGCGCTCAAAGCCGTCGCAATAGTAGCTCTTGACGATGTTCGCGCCGTTCTCCGCCAGCACGCGGGTCGCCAGCAGGAAAAAGCGTTCTGTCCGCTCCATCTGCTTGCCGACGGCTACCACACCCAGCGTCGGGATGCCATAGCGCGCACCGGCATCCGCCGCGCGGCACAGCAGCTCCAGCGAGCGGGATTCGCCCGGCGCGCCGATGAAGGTCTGCACGGCCACGCAGTCCGCATTCATGCGGATGGCGTTCTCCATATCGCAGGCGAAGCCGCCGCCGTTGGACATATCATCGTAAAGCACCGTGGAATCGTAGGTCAGGCGCACGCATTTGGCCGCCGGGACCGTGGGCGGGATGCACGAGCGGATGACGCCCTTTGTGCCCATCAGCACATCCACATAGGGTGCGAGCGCAGGAATGACCAGATCGACGCGTTCCAGCCCCGCCGTGGGGCCCATGATGTAGCCGTGGTCAAAGGCCAGCATCACGGTGTTGCCGGAGCGCGGATCAAAGATGCGGGAAAGGCGGTTCTGCATGCCCCAGTCGCTGTGGGCTGCACCCTTGACATAAAAGCCCTCCTGCGCGGGAGCAATGTCCAGATGATAGTCGTGCGCGGCCTTATTTCCGATATTGTCCGCCATGGCTCACTCCTTGCTGTAGGCGGGGGTGTGGCAGGGCGTGTTCCACAGGCGGAGGAACTCCTCATCCCACTTGGCAATATTCATCTGGAAGCCTGCCGCCTCCTGCACGGTGAGGATCTCGCCGACCATGCTGGCCACGACCTCCACGTCCCTGGCCTTCAGGAACTCCACCGTATCCTTGAACAGCACCAGCATCTCCATCATTGTGGTCGCGCCGCAGCCGTTGATCATCACGAACGTCTTGTCGCCCGCCTTGAGGCCGAGGCTCCTGCTCAGCGCCTCCGCGACCGTCGCCACAGTGTCCTTCGCGGACATCATGGGCACGCGGACGCCGCCGCCCTCACCGTGCTGACCGGCGCCGATCTCCATGAGGTCGGTCTCGCCCAGATCGCCAAAGGACATCCCGTTCTGCGGGTGCGTCGCGTCGGTGGACTTGACGGTAATGGATGCCATGCTGTCCGCGTAGCGCTGCGCGATCTCGGCCACCTCGTCGAGCGTCTTGCCCTCCCGCGCCGCGGCGGCGGCAATGTGGTACAGGGCCACCGCGCCGGCAAGGCCGCGCTTGTTGTCCTCGCCGTTGGGGTCGTACTGGATCTCCTCGCCGGTGACGACCTGGCGAACATTGAGCCCGGCCTTCTTCGCCAGCTTCATCGCCTGCTTGCCCGCCAGCTGATCGCCCGCGTAATTGAGCGTCAGCAGCAGCACGCCGTGGCCCTTGTCCGCCAGCTTCATCGCGTCAAACACCAGCTGTCCGTTCGGCGCGGCGAAGATATCGCCCACCGCCTGCACATCGAGCATGCCCTTGCCGACAAAGCCCGCCTGCGCGGGCTCGTGGCCGGAGCCGCCGTAGGTCACGATGGTCACGCGATCCGCCGCGGCCAGATTCTTGCTGATGACCAGATGGCCGTCCACATCCAGAATGTCGGGATAGGCCAGGCCGAGGCCGGTCAGCTCCTCGTCGGTAACGGTCTCGGGTGCGTTCATAAATTTCTTCATCTTCATGCTGTCATCCTCCACATTCAAAAGTTGTTCGTTTTGTCGTGTTTGGGGGGGCTCAGGACTGCGCCAGCCCGCGGAAAAAGCGCGCCATCGATACCGCGCCGGCATCCGGCGTGCCGATCGTCTGCGTGCCGTAGCTCTTGGCGCGTCCAAACCTGGAAACAAAGTTCCTGGTGCTCTCCGCGCCCGCTTCGGCGGCCTGCGCCGCCAGCGCGAAAAGCTCGCTCTCGCTATCGCCGTCATAGGCGGCGATAGCGGTGCTCGCGGGGATCACGGCATCCATCATGGTCTTGTCGCCCACCTTGGCGCCGGACATGTCGTCCAGCTCTTCGAGCGCCTTGGCAAAGATCGTTTTGAGCCCCACAGCGTCGATCTCGCCGCCCTCGGGCGCCTCCTCCTGCATACCGTCCAGCCAGGTGTTCCACAGGGGAACGGCGCTGCCGCCGTTGAGCGTCATCACGGCCATCGCCGCGTCATCCAGCATAGACCGGATGCCTCCGTCGGAGCCCTCGACCGCCTGCGCGATCGCCCTGGCGACCTTCGTCATCGTCAGGCCATGGTCGGCGTCGCCGAATCTGGAGTCGATCTCCGTCAGCTCCGCTTCCGCGCTGATAACCGCTTCGCAGGCGTTTTCCAGCCGCCGGGCAAATTCTGCCTTTGTCATAAAATGGTTCCCTCCTTTCCGTATGATCCAAAATAGCGCTGTTACATTTGTGAATATATGTTAACTCAAAAAGTTACAAAAGTCAATAATCGTCTTGCCGAAAGGCGTGTTCCATGCACATCATTCCCGATTGGACCGGCGTCTGCCGTTCTGCGAAAAAATACCCAAGGCTGCGGAACGGCAGCCTTGGGTATTTTCGTCATGATTAAGAAAGGAGCATCTGCGCAAGGTTGGCGCGGGCCACGATATGCGTCAGAAGTCCGGAGCGCAGCGCACCGCGCAGCGCTTTCGCGCTGGTATTCGCCGAACAGACGCCAACGATATTGGGGCAGCGCCGGAGCGTATCCAGCGGGACCTGAATGGCAAAGTCCTGATCTGACTGGATGACCGTCCCGTCCTCATTGAAATAGTAAACGAGCATCCTGCCGCAGGCACGCTGCTTCTGCAGCAGGTCGCCATAGCGGACGAGCGAGGCAAAATCGGGGCTGGAAGGGTAGTTGCCGATGTTGACCAGCGCCGTGTCGATCTGATCCCACTGCTGTTCGATCCGGCGGTAGACCTCCGTTGAGCACAGGACGCGCTTTTCCTCCACACTGTCCGGCAGGGCGGGCAGATAGAGAAAGTGCGGGACCGCGCCGAACTGCTGCGCCATCAGGCGGACATTTTCATTGGACTGGTAATTGCGGGCTGGGATACTGGCATTCCCCACCAGGGGGCAGATATCTGTGATGGAGCTGTCCCGCTGCGGATTCGCCTCCAGCCATGTCACGAGCTGCCCGATGAGATATCCCCAGCCAACGCCAAGACGCCGGGCTCCGATCTGCCGGAGCAGCCCGACCGCGCCCTGCGAAAGCGCGCGGTTGGTCTCGTCCTCATCCTTCCCGTCCTCCACCAAAACGCCGTTTTGAATGGCGCTGAACAGCTGCAGCCGCTTCGTCAGATCCGCCGTCCGCGCTCCCGGCTCATGGATCGTGATCTCCACCACGCCAAGCTCGCGCGCCTCGGAAAGCATCCGGCTGACCAGCGGGCGGGAAACGCCCAGTTCCTTCGCAATATCGCTCTGGCGTTGGTCCTCCAGATAGTACCGGCGGGCAACATAGGCTAATTTTTTCTGCTTTTCCCGACTGAGCATGACGTATCGTTCCTCCGCGCAAGTGTTACATATGTTACTGTAGCACATGTGCGAGCGCTTTGCAATAGCCAATGCCCCCCTTATATGGACCTTTGGACCTCGTACAAACGGGCTCCGTGTTCCACAGGCGGGGGCGGTCATTCGTGCCGCTTCTGCCTGCCGATGACCCAGATGCCCGCCAGGATCTCCACAATAGAGAGCCCCATCAGAATACCAGAGACAAAATCCTGCACGTCGGTCCCGCCGGTCGTTCTCGACATGGCGCTGCAGGCAATGCCGAGGACGATGAGGGCCACGCCGCAGAGGACGCCCTTTTGCCGCTCCAGTTCCTGCGTGCGGTGAAGCAGATCGAGGATCTGCGCATTGTCATAGACGCGCATGCTGTTCTCCGCCGCGTCCTCGCCGTCCATCAGCTCCGGAAGCGTCACATGGAGCGCATCGCAGAGCTTCTGGATAACGCCGTAATCCGGCATGCATTTGCCGTTCTCCCATTTGGAAATAGTCTTGTTGGACACGCCGAGCGCTTCTGCCAGCTGTTCCTGCGTGAGATTCTGCGCTCTGCGCTTTTGCGCGATGTAGCTGCCAATAGCCGTCTGATCCATAGAATAAGCCTCCCGTTTTTTGGATGCTGAAAGTGTAGCACCGACGCATCGGACACAACATCCCCCCCACGGTAGAATACAGGGGAAATCCAAATCCTTATACCGCTTTCGGCGCGCAAGAGCGCCGGATGCAAGTGTCTTTCCTGCCCCGGGTCTCCCGCCGCGCATTTTCCGTGCAGGCAGAGGCCATTATGCGCGGACAGTGTAAACTCCGCAGTCCGATTTCGGTAAAATCTCAGAAAAATAGCCGGCAGGAGGCTCCGGGCCTTACGTTCTGCGGCGGCTGAGGTGGATCGCCATACCGATCGCAAAGCCGATCAGCGCAGGGAGCACCCAGCCGAGATTTTTGTCAAACAGCGGCAGGTACCGCGCGGCAAGGGCGATGGGCCCGTCCAGATGGAGCGCGGCCTGCACCGAAGCAGGCAGCGTCTTCATGCAGTCGAAAATGGCGGCAGCCCAGGTGCCGATCATCGCCGCGATATACACAGTGCGGTCGTGCCCGAAAAGCTTGCCGATAAAGGCGAGCAGGATAAGCGCGATGGCGGGGGGATAGATAAGCATGAGCATCGGGATGGAGTAATCGATGATGGCGCTCAGGCCGATGTTGGAAACGGCAAAGGAGAAGAGCGTGAAGAGGATCGCCCAGGCGCGGTAGGATATCCTGCCGTTTGTCATCTTGACAAAGGTCTCCGAGCAGGCGGTGACCAGACCGACGGAGGTCTTGAGGCAGGCAAAGGTGATCGTAAAAGCCAGGATGAACTGGCCGACGCCGCCGAGATAGTGGCCGGCGATCTGCGTGAGGGCGATGCCGCCGTTGTCGGACAGCTCGAACAGGCCGCGCGACTGCGCGCCGACCAGAATAGACACCACATAGATCAGCACCATCAGCGCACCTGTGAGAAGGCCCGAAGAGAGCACGTCCTGCGCGATGGCGTCGTCATCATCAACGCCCATGCGGCGGATCACATCAATGACCACGATGCCGAAGGCCAGGCCCGCGATGGCATCCATCGTGCCGTAGCCCTCAATGAGCGAGGGGAAAAAGGCGTCGCTCCGGTAGGCCTCGACCGGCTCGACCGAAGCGATCGGCGCACCGGGGGACAGCAGCGCCGCAATGACCAGCACGGCGAAGAAGAGCAGAAACAGCGGGTTGATGATCTTGCCGATCCAGAGCGTGATCTTACCCGGACGCAGCGAGAAAAAGAGCACAAAGGCAAAAAACGCCGCGGAAAAGACGAGCAGGTACAGCCACTCCGGCGAATCCGCGCCCAGCAGCGGGGCGACGCCCGTGGTGAAGGAAACAGTGGCGCAGCGCGGGATAGCGAACAGCGGCCCGATGGTCAGGTAGAGCAGACAGGTAAAAAAGATGCCATAGCCCTTGCTGACCTTGCTCGCGAGCGTCTGCAATCCGTCAGAATGGGTGATGCCGATGGCAGCGACGCCGAAAATAGGGATGCCGACGGCTGTGATGATAAAGCCGATCATGGCAACGACCGCGTTGCGTCCGGCCATCTGGCCGAGGTGCACGGGGAAGATCAGGTTGCCCGCGCCGAAAAACATGCCGAACAGCGTACCTGCGACGAGGAGCTTCTGCCGGATCGTCAATCTCGTAGTAGTCATGGAAATCAACTCCTTTATGCGGAAAATCTTACACCAGGGCCTTGCAAAAGAGAAACGACCGGTTATAATAGTTATATTACAAATTGAAATACCGTGTGGAAAGGACATCCCCGATGGACAGTAAAAAATTTGAGATCCTGATGACGGCGGTCAATCTCGGCAGCCTTTCCAAGGCGTCCGAGGTGGTGGGCTACACACAGTCGGGCCTGACGCACCTGATCAACGGGCTGGAGCGGGAGATTGGCATGACGCTCATTCGCCGCGACCACAGCGGCATCGCGCTGACCGAAGACGGCGAGGCCCTGCTGCCGGCGATCCGCGAATATCTCAGCGCCACGGCGAAGCTGGAAAACCAGATCGCCGCCATCACGCAGAAAAAGCCCGAGACGATCCGCATTGCCGCCTATGCAAGCCTTGCCATGCACTGGATGCCGGAGATCCTGTACCGCTTCCGGCGCGTGTGTCCGGACACCGACGTGGACCTGCGTATGGTGGACCACGAGCTGGAGCCGTTTGAGCTGCTGGAGGACGGGCGGACCGACGTCATCTTTGCCGCGCGGCAGAGCCGCATCAGCTGCGACTGGACGCCGCTGTACCACGACACGATGTACGCCATCCTGCCGGAGGATTATCCCACCGGCGGCAGAGAGACCTTCCCGATCGAGGAGTTTGACGGAAAGGATTTCCTGATGCCTTACGGGCGGTTTGATATCGACGTAAACGCTGCGCTGAGCCCCAAGAAGATCAAGCCGAAGATCCGCCCCTGCCATGTGGACGATGAAACAGTGATCCGTATGGTGAGCAAGGGACTCGGCATTACCATGATGACGGAGATCATGATGCGCGGCCGGACGCGCGGCGTAAAGACGCTGCCGGTCAGCCCGCAGACGGGGCGCGAGCTCGGCATGGGGATGCATCTGCGCAAAAACACGCCCGAGGAGCTGCTCCGCCTGCGCGACTGCGTGCTGGACTTTATCCGTGAGCTGTGACGGCCGGACGCTTTTGCGGCACGGTCCCCGAAAGTGCTCCCTGCCGGAGCCATGCGAAAAATAAGAAACGGCCGGAGGCGGCGTTCAGAATGAGCTGAACGCCGCCTCTTTTTGCGCGCAGCATGTTTTTCATTCTTTGCAGATGCGCATTTGTATATTTTATCTGCACTTTTCACATATATGGAATATTTTATCCTTTTGCGCTTGTTCAAACAAATAAAAATGATTTTTAAGACTTGGCAGCCGCGTTTCATTGTGTATAATCATGCACATCTGATAAATGTTTTTCCAAAAAGGAGAATTTCTTATGAACAAGCAGAGCATCAAAAAGATCGTGCTGGCCTACTCCGGCGGGCTGGACACCTCGGTCATCATCCCGTGGCTGAAGGAAAATTATAATGACCCTGAGATCATCGCCGTGGCGGCTGACGTGGGTCAGGGCGACGAGCTGGACGGTCTTGAGGAAAAGGCACTGAAGACCGGCGCGAGCAAGCTGATCGTCGCCGACCTGACGGACGAGATGTGCGACGAGATCATCGTGCCGTCCCTGATGATGGACGCCAAATATGAAAAGTACCTGCTGGGCACGGCCTTCGCCCGCCCCGTGATCGGCAAAAAGCTCGCCGAGATCGCCAAGGCCGAGGGTGCAGATGCCATCGCTCACGGCTGCACAGGCAAGGGCAACGACCAGGTCCGCTTTGAACTCGCCATCAAGCGTTTTGCACCCGATATGCCGATCATCGCGCCGTGGCGCGAGTGGGAGCTGAAGTCGCGCGACGAAGAGATCGACTACGCCGAGGCGCACCACGTCCCGCTCAAGATCAGCCGCGAGACGAACTACTCCAAGGACAAAAACCTCTGGCACCTGAGCCATGAAGGGCTCGACCTTGAGGACCCGTCCGGCGAGCCGGATCTTGACAAGCCGCTGTTCCTCGAGATGAGCGTTTCGCCCTACAAGGCGCCCGACGCACCCACCGAGCTCTCCATCGACTTTGAAGCGGGCGTGCCTGTGGCCGTGAACGGCAAGAAGCTGAAGGTATCCGACATCATCCGCACGCTCAACAAGCTGGGCGGCGAAAACGGCATCGGCATCCTCGACATCGTGGAAAACCGCCTCATCGGCATGAAGGACCACGGCATCTACGAGACCCCGGGCGGCACTATCCTCTACTACGCACACGAGCAGCTGGAGATGCTGACGCTTGACAAGGACACGGCGCACATGAAGGCCAAGCTCGCCGTGGACTATGCCGACCTCATCTACAACGGCAAGTGGTACTCCCCGCTGCAGGAGGCGCTGACAGCCTTTGCCAAAAAGGCCAACGAATTCTGCACCGGCACCGTGAAGCTCAAGCTCTACAAGGGCAACATGATCAACGCGGGCATCACCTCGCCGTATTCGCAATATTCCGAAGAACTTGTCACCTTCGGTGAGAGCGACTTCGACCAGGCGGCGAGCGCGGGCTTCATCAGCATCTGGGGACTGCCGACCAAGGTGCAGGCCGCGCTGGAGCAGGGCACGCTGAACCACTGAGCAAGAGAAAGGAGTATCCGCATGGCAAAGCTGTGGGCCGGACGGTCCAGTAAGGAAACGGCGCAGATCGCCGACGATTTCGATTCCTCCATTCACTTTGACTGCCGCATGTACCGCCAGGATATCATGGGCTCGATGGCACACGCGGCCATGCTGGGCCGCTGCGGCATCCTGACGCAGCAGGAGGCCGAGGCGCTGCAGGGCGGCCTTGCGGGCATCCTGGCCGATATCGAGGAGGGCAAGCTCGCCTTTGACCCCGCGGCGGAGGATCTCCACATGTTTGTGGAGGCCGAGCTGACGCAGCGGCTGGGCGATCTTGGCAAAAAGCTGCACACTGCGCGCTCACGCAACGATCAGGTGGCGCTCGACCTGCGCCTGTACCTGAAGGACGAGACGGCGGAGATCCGTGCGCTGACACTTGGTCTGCTCGCCGCCATCACCGATCAGGCCGAGCACTACAAGGCGACCATCATGCCGGGCTACACGCATTTGCAGCGCGCACAGCCCGTGACCTTCGGCCATCACCTGATGGCTTACGCGATGATGCTGCAGCGCGACATCGGGCGGCTGGACGACGCGGCAAAGCGCATGGATGTCTCCCCCATCGGCTGCTGCGCGCTGGCGGGCACGAGCTTCCCCACCGACCGCGAATGGGAGGCCGCGCAGCTCGGCTTTTCCGCCGTGACGCAGAACAGCATCGACGGCATCGGCGACCGTGACTTCTGCGTGGAATTTCTCTCGGCCTGCGCGATGCTGATGATGCATCTCTCGCGCCTGTGCGAAGAGCTGGTGCTGTGGTCGAGCTGGGAGTTCCACTTCATCGAGCTGGACGACGCCTACACCACAGGCTCGTCTATCATGCCGCAGAAGAAGAATCCCGACATGGCGGAGCTCTGCCGCGGCAAGACGGGGCGCGTATACGGCGACCTGATCGCACTGCTGACCACGCTCAAGGGTCTGCCGCTGGCTTACAACAAGGATATGCAGGAGGACAAGGAGGCCGTGTTCGACTGCGCGGACACCGTGAAGATGTGCCTGAAGGTCTGCACGCCGATGATCGCCACGATGAAGGCCTGCACCTTTGAGATGTACCGCGCGGTACAGAAGGGCTTCCTGAACGCAACGGACCTTGCCGACTATCTGACGAAAAAGGGCGTGCCCTTCCGCAGCGCCTACAAGACCGTCGGCCAGCTTGTGGCCCACTGCATCGAGCACTGCACGGTGCTCGAGGATCTGCCGCTCGAGCTGCTCCGGCAGTACGATGCGCACTTTGACGAGGACGTCTACCCCGCCATCGCGCTGGAATACTGCGTGGCCAACCGCGTTTCCGTGGGCGGCACGGGGCCGAAGTCGGTCGAGGCACAGATCGCGGCGGTCAAGGCGTTTCTGAGCGCGCAGCAGGCAGGCTGAAAAAGCAACGAATCAAAAAAGAGGACTAATCAAAGATCAGTCCTCTTTTTCCGCCTGATGCGCGGCGCGATAGCGCAGCGGAGAAGCGCCGTAGCGCAGGCGGAACTGCTCGATAAAATGACTGAGCTGACGAAAGCCCGTCTCGGCGCAGATATCGGTGATGGAATGGTCGGTACAAATGACCAGATACTTGGCCGCGTAAAGGCGGTAATCGTTCAGATAATGCGCGGGCGTCATACCGGTGTAGCGCTTGAAAAGCTCATTCAGGCGGTTTTTATTGACCGCCGCGCAGCCGGCCAGGCGGCTGACGGTAATAGGGGCGGCATAATTGCTGTGGATCTCATCCAACGCGGCCTGCAAAACGGCGGCATCCCCGCCGTCGTCCCGTCGTCCCACGGCGGACGCGCCGTCGCGCGTGAGCATCTCAAAGACCTGGGCGAGAAAATTGCTGACGGCAAAGCAGTCCGGCTGACGCTCCTGCGCGCAGAGGCCGCGCAGCGCCGCCGCCCACTCGGGCCGCAGGGGCAGCACCGCATGGGAAAAGGCCGGATCGTCCAGCAGCGGCAGGATATATCTTCGCAGAAGCAAAGGGTGGAAGACCTCGGGCGAAAAGTTGACGCACAGCGCCGCGGCATCGCCGCCCACGGTCTGTGAACCGTGCAGCCGCCCGCGGTTCACGACAACGAGCCGATCGTCGGCAAGACACAGGGGATGGCCCTCCACGGAATAGTCGAGCGCGCCCCGGAACACCCATGTCAGCTGCAGCTCGTCGTGCCAGTGCAGCGGCACGCGGTCCATCGCCGTATGGCGGTAATGCTGGGTATAAACGGAAACCGGAAAATCATCCGCCAGCGGGGTGAGCCGTTCGCGCAGCTGCTCGTCAACAGTGAGGTAAAATTCATCCCCCGGGCGCGTGCATCGGGGCAGAGATCGGATCACAGCGCGCACCTCCTTTTCTTCATGCTACCACATTTTCCGCAGGGCGCAAGTGTGAAACGGGAAAAATATGATAAAATTCGTTCCGATTCCGATAGAAAAGCACACAGACAGCGTGTATACTGCTGATATCAGAGCGCAAATATGATATTTTCAGGTTAAAGGAGCGGGAACAATGAGAACGATCAACGAACAGCGGCTCATGGAACGGCTGAACGCGCTCGGTGCAACGGGCATCGGGCCGGACGGTGCGCGCACGCGCCTTGCGGCCTCGGACGAGGACAAGGCGGGGCGCGACCTCGTCGCACGATGGATGCGCGAGGCGGGGCTCACCGTCGTGGTGGACCGTATCGGCAACCTCTTCGGCATCTGGAAAGCAGCGGACCGCGCGGACGCCGCGCCGCTGATGCTCGGCTCGCACATCGACACAGTCATCAACGCGGGACAGTACGACGGCTGCGCAGGCGTGCTTGCAGCGCTGGAGGTCATGGAAACGCTCAAGGCCGAGGGCTTTTCCCCCGCGCGTTCCATCGCCGTGGCCGCGTTCACGAATGAGGAAGGCGTGCGCTACGCGCCCGACATGATGGGCTCCCTCGTCTACGCGGGCGGCTACCCGCTCGGCAAGGCGCTCGCCTCTGTCGGCACAGACGGCACGGTACTCGGCGAGGAGCTCCGGCGCATCGGCTATGAAGGCACGGTGGACCCGGGCTTTCTGAAGCCCTGCGCGTTCGTGGAACTGCACATCGAACAGGGGCCGATCATGGACGCTGAGGGCGTGTCCATCGGTGCGGTGGAAAATTTGCAGGGCATTTCCTGGCAGCGCATCACGATCAAGGGCGTGCAGAACCATGCCGGCACAACGCCGACGGCCTACCGTGCGGACGCAGGCGTTGCCGCGGCGAAGGTCATCACCTTTATGCGCCGCCGCTGTGAGGCCGAGGGCAGCCGCACCGTGGCCACGACGGGCTGCATCGCCTTTGAACCAAACGCCATCAACGTCATTCCCTCGAAGGCCGTATTCACCATGGACATCCGCGATCCCGACGAACAGCATCTGCGCGCGCAGGAGCAGGCGCTCGCGGACTATTTTGCCGAGCTGGAACGGACCGATGGCGTGCCGATCCGCGCCGAGCGGCTCAGCCGCTTTGAGCCCGTGCTCTTCGACGAGGGCATCGTGCGGCTCGTGGAGCGCTCCGCCGCGGCGCGGGGGCTCAGCTGCCGCCGCATGACCTCCGGCGCGGGGCAGGACGCGCAGATGCTCGCGCGCATCTGCCCCACGGCGATGATCTTTGTGCCGAGCGTGGACGGCATCAGCCACAATCCGAAGGAATTTACGCGCAGCGCGGACCTTGCCGCGGGTGCGAACGTTCTTCTGGACGTAACGGCCGCGCTGGCCGGAGCATAAAGCAAAAAAGAAGGCCCTCAGGGGCCTTCTTTTCTATATATTGGAATACGATCCGCCCGGTTTTTCTCTGCGCGGGCGTCATTTTGCCTGCTTCATGGAAAGACTGATGCGCTTTTTCTTCTCGTCGACCTCCAGCACGACGACCTTGACCACGTCGCCAACGGATACGACCTCGGACGGGTGCTTGATGAATTTGTTCGACACCTGCGAGATGTGGACAAGGCCGTCCTGATGCACGCCAATGTCCACGAACACGCCGAAGTCGATGACGTTGCGCACCGTGCCGGTCAGCACCATGCCGGGCTTTAAGTCCTTCATCTCAAGAACGTCCGTGCGCAAAATGGGTTTGGGCAGCTCGTCGCGCACATCGCGGCCGGGCTTTAGAAGCTCAGAGACGATATCGTGCAGCGTGGGAACGCCGACGCCGATCTCATTTGCGGCCTTTTCCTCGCCGCAGGCTTTGACGCGCTCGGGCAGGTCGGCGAGCCTGCCGTCTTTCACGTCGGCGAGCGTGTGGCCGGTCAGGTCGAGCAGGGCCTTTGCGGCGTCGTAGCTCTCGGGATGGACGGCGGTGTTGTCGAGAACGCTTTTGCTCTCCGGCACGCGCAGGAAGCCCGCGCACTGCTGGAAGGCCTTGGGGCCGAGCTTCGGCACCTTTTTGATCTGCGCGCGGGAGGTGAACGCACCGTTCTCCTCGCGGTACGCGACAATGTTTTTTGCTGTCGTGCCGTTCAGACCGGCCACGCGCTGCAAAAGCGACGGCGACGCCGTGTTGATATCGACGCCGACGGCGTTGACGCAGTCCTCGACCACGCCGCTGAGCGCCTCGTCAAGCTGCTTTTGCGGCATGTCGTGCTGGTACTGCCCGACGCCGATGGCCTTGGGATCGATCTTCACGAGCTCGGCAAGCGGGTCCTGCAAACGCCGCGCGATGGACACTGCGGAGCGGAGGTTCACGTCGTACTGCGGAAATTCCTCAGCGGCGAGCTTGCTCGCCGAGTACACGGACGCGCCCGCCTCGGAGACGATCATGTAGCTCACATGCGCACCGCTCTCATTCACCTGGCGGATGAGCTCGACGGCCATCTGTTCGGTCTCGCGGCTGGCCGTGCCGTTGCCGATGGCGATGTGCTCCACCCCGTGCTTTTTGATGAGCCTTGAGAGCGCGGCGATGGCCTCGTTTTTCTGCCGCTCGCCGTAGGTCGGGTAGACCACGGCGGTGTCGAGCACCTTGCCCGTGCCGTCCACGACCGCGACCTTGCAGCCCATGCGGTAGCCGGGGTCGAGGCCCATCGTGACCTTGCCCTTGACCGGCGGCTGCATCAAAAGCGGCTTCAAATTCAGCGCGAACTGGCCGATGGCCCCCTCGTCCGCCTGCTCGGTGAGCTGGTTTCGCACCTCGCGCTCAAGCGAGGGGAAGATCAGGCGATCATAGGCGTCCTCGGCAGCGGATTTGACGAATTCCATCGCGGCGGAGCCGGGCTTCACGACTGCGCGGCGCAGCAGCGGGAGCGCCTGCTCGCGGTCGAGCGCGATGGAGACCTTCAAGATGCCCTCTTTTTCGCCGCGGTTGATGGCGAGAACCTGATGCCCCTGCAGGCGGGCGACAGACTGTGTAAAATCGTAGTATAGGCGATACACGCTGTCGTCCTCCGTCGCGGCTCTGCTCACAAGCTGGCCCTGACGGGAAATGAGCGCACGGAGGCTCTTGCGGATGGCGGCGTCGTCGCTGATCTGCTCGGCAATGATATCGCTCGCGCCCTGCAGGGCGTCCTCAACCGTCTCGACGCCCTTTTCGGGATCGACAAAATCGCGCGCGGCGTCCTCGGGCCGCGGGCAGTCACGCTCCTGCGCGAAGAGAAGTTCGGCGAGTGGCTCGAGGCCCTTTTCCTTTGCCATCGTGGCGCGGGTGCGGCGCTTTTGCTTGTAGGGGCGGTAGAGGTCTTCGACCTCGGCGAGCGTCTTGGCATTGTCGATGGCGGCAGCGAGGTCTTCTGTCAGCTTGCCCTGCTCGTCGATGGACTTTTTCACCGCCTCGCGGCGCTCTTCAAGGCCGCGGAGGTATTGCAGCCGCTCTTCGAGCGTGCGCAGCGAAGTATCGTCCATTGCGCCGTGGAGCTCCTTGCGGTAGCGGGCGATAAAGGGGATGGTGTTGCCCTCGTCGAGCAGACGCACGACGTTTTCCACATGCTGTGCGTTTTTGCCGAGCTCCTGGGCAAGCGTTTGAATGATATCCATAAGAATTCCTTTCGTTGAACGGACACAGCGTCCGGTAAAATACGGGATGCGCGGCATGGCCGCTGCAGGTTATCGTACCACAGCAGGGCAAAAAATACCAGTGAAAGTATTTGCGAGAGCGCCGGAATCAAGGCATCCTCCCGCAGATCGAAGGCGTTCAGGGCGGGCACGGAGGTCCGGCGGTCTCCTCCGCGCGGCCCGTTCGGGAGGGAAGCGGCGGGACGGCGCACAGACACCGCACCCCCATCGCAAATGTTAAAAACGTGCGGAGCCGGACACGGCTTCGCACGTTTTCTGCATATTACGGCAGCTCAGGCAGTCTCTGTCCCATGGATGGCAGCTTCAAAGCGGATCGCGCAAACGATCGCTCCCACATCATCCGGCCGGCGGCTTTTCAGTTCTTCCCAAAGCCGGCTTCGGGCCATCTCCTTTATCTGCCCGAGCAGGTCCGCAGGCATGCCTGTCCTCTCCGTCAGACTTCCGGCCGACAAGGCGCATGATGCCCGCCCCGGCCATCTCGCGCAGCTCAGCAGATCCTCAAACGAATCCGGATCACGGATGATGCCGCAGCGCATCGGGGCGTTCGCGCCCTCCTGAAGGCCGCCGCAAACGAAGATGCCCTCCGAGCGCACCGGGCCGCGGGCAGAAAAAGCTTCCGTGTGTTTCTCCTGTTTCAGGTCAGAACGTGGGCGAGCGGAAAGAAAACACGGCGTCTCTTATCCGAATTTCGCGCGGAAGCGCCCCTGCGCGGCGCGGCCCGCGTCGGTCAGGCCGTCACGGTCGCCGAGCAGATAGGTGACGATGCGGGAGAACATATCGAGGTCGTAGCTGTCGGTGAGCGAGGCGCGGTAGGCGCTCAGCCTTTCGAGCGCGCGGTCCTGTTCGGCAGCGTCGTATTGACCCAGCCAGTTGAGGAAGCTGCCGCCGCTGCTCATCGCCTCTTTCAGCCTGCCGCCGTCCAGAGCGTCGGGGCGGAGGACATTGTTTTTCGCCAGCAGCGCGGTCAGATCGGCATAATAAGCGGGGCTGCCCGTGCTGCAATCGCCGCTCATGCTGCCCTCTAATATGCGCCGCGTGCCGCCGTCCATGAGGCAGACGATATAGGGACCGTCCAGGACCGTGTCGCCGTCCAGAATGGCCCAGCCGTCCTCGTCCACCTCAGTGCCGCCCGCGAGCAGGATTTTTTCCGGCTTTTGCGCGTGGTAATGCTGGCTGAAGCTGTAAACCTCCAGCGTCAGACCCTCATAGCGGGTCTCCGCACCGAGGAAGGAGACGTCTGTGTACCAGTCGTCGTACTGCGCGGCGCTGCCCGCAAGGGTGTCGTACCGCTGCCGAACAAGCTGCTTTGCCCGCGCAGCGACCTCAGCGGGAACGCTCGGATCGGCAAGCGTCGCGTCGGCGA
>CAKTLD010000026.1 GCA_934572445.1 uncultured Oscillospiraceae bacterium | reverse complement strand
GCGGCAATTTGAATCAGGCAGGGTTTCCTAGCATATAAGTCCATGCGAAAATGGCGTAAAAATGGCGTAAGCCAAACGCGCCGGATTCCGGAAACCCTTGAAAATCAAGACATTTTAAGGAGATAGAGAAAACTATGAAATTAGGTATCGTGGGACTGCCGAATGTCGGCAAGTCGACTCTGTTCAACGCCATCACCAATACGGGCGCGGAGAGCGCCAACTACCCCTTCTGCACCATCGAGCCGAACGTCGGCATGGTGGCCGTCCCCGATGAGCGCCTCGACAAGCTCGCCGAGATGTACCACCCCAAGAAGAAGACCCCCGCTGTCATCGAATTTGTCGACATTGCGGGCCTCGTCAAGGGCGCGAGCCAGGGCGCAGGTCTCGGCAACAAGTTCTTAGAGAACATTCGCCGCACGGACGCCATCGTCCATGTCGTGCGCTGCTTCGACGACGAGAACATCATGCACGTCGTGGCCGACGCGAGCACGAACGTCCCTGTCGATCCCCTCGGCGACATCGAGACGATCGACTTGGAGCTCATCATGGCCGACCTTGAGATGGTCAACCGCCGCGTGGAAAAGGCAACGAAGATGGCCAAGGGCGACAAGAAGTTCCTGCACGAGGCCGAGGTATTCTCCGCGCTCGCCAAGCATCTGGACGCGGGCAAGAGCGCGCGCACGTTCGAGGTCTCGCCCGACGATGCGGAGCTCATTGCGACCGCCGATCTGCTCAGCCTCAAGCCCATCATCTACGCCGCGAACATGGATGAGGACGGTTTTGCGAATCAGGCCGGCAACCAGTACCTCCAGCAGGTCAAGGAGCTCGCCGGCAAGGAGGGCGCGCAGGTGCTGCCGATCTGCGCCAAGCTCGAGCAGGACATTGCCGAGCTCGATGGCGAGGACCGCGCGATGTTCCTCGAGGACCTCGGCATTGAGGAATCCGGTCTCGACCGCCTGATCAAGTGCTCCTACGCGCTGCTCGGTCTGATCTCGTTCCTGACCTACGGCGAGGACGAGTGCCGCGCCTGGACCATCAAAAACGGCACCAAGGCCCCGCAGGCCGCGGGCAAGATCCATTCTGACATTGAGCGCGGCTTCATCCGCGCCGAAACGATCAATTTCGACGATATGATCCGCTGCGGCAGCGTCGCGGCGGCGAAGGAAAAGGGCCTGCTGCGCAGCGAGGGCAAGGAGTACGTTGTCAAGGACGGCGATATGATCTACTTCCGCTTCAATGTATAAAAGCCAAAAATAAGCCGCATATTATTTCAATTCACCGGCGTGGGGAACCGCGCCGGTGAATTTTTGTCATCTTGTCAGGTAGCAGTGGGTGCTACCTGAGGGAAAAGGGCGGGAACCGCTGCGGCGCAGCGGTTCCCGCCTTCTCCATTTTGCACAACTGCTACCCAGCTGCTACCTGGAAATAAAAAAAGTCTTATCTCATGCGGCTTTGCGGGGAGGGGTAAGGGGATGCGATATCGACTTTTTGAACGGGTTTCGGCGAGAATGTTCGGGAAATCATCCGATTTTCGAAGGTTTTACAACTTTTCGGAATTGGCAGATTGAACGAGGATGCTACCGGAAAACGGAAAAAAGACGGTATTCCGCCGCGAAAAGATGGAAATTTATGAAAGGAGAGTAACATCTATGAAAAAGTTACTCGCACTGGTGCTGGCTCTGGTCATGACCCTGTCTCTGGCTACCGTCAGCTCCAACGCAGCTTTTAAGGATGCCAAGGACATCAACGAGACTTACGCCGAAGCGGCAGAAGTTCTTGCTGGCATGGGCGTCTTCAAGGGCTACGAAGAAAAGGATGGCACCTTTAGCTTCAATCCTAAGGGCGACATCACCCGCGCTGAGGTAGCTGCGATCATCTATCGTATCTACACGGCGGACGTTGCCAAGAACGACAAGTCCGGCCTGTATGCTACCTACAACAAGTTCTCCGACATGGCCGGCGCCGGTTGGGCTGCCGGTTACATCGGCTACTGCGCCAACGCGGAGTTCGTCAAGGGTTATCCCGACGGCACCTTCAAGCCCCTCGGCAAGGTCACGGGCTATGAAGTCCTCGCTATGATCCTCCGCGCGGTCGGTTACGATCAGAAGGGCGAGTTCACCGGCGCTGGCTGGCAGCTGCATGTTGCCCAGATCGCCGAGCAGCAGGGTATCCTTGACAACGTCAAGGGCGTTGACCTGAACGCTGCCGCCACCCGTGAGCTGGTTGCTGAGCTGCTGTTCCGGGCTGTCCAGATCCCGATGGTCACCTACACCGCCGCTTTCGGCTATCAGAACGTCGCTCTGGATACCAAGGCTGACAACAAGCTGTTCTCCAAGAACGTTTCCCTCGGCTACAAGAACTTCGGCCTCATTGATGGCGAGGACGAGGATGCGTGGGGCCGTCCCGTTAAGGTTTGGGCCAAGGACGCTGATAAGGACGGCAAGTTCAATGCCAAGAAGGACACCACGGCCTATGCTAAGATCGCCTACAAGGCTGACGCTTCCTTCCAGGCTGCCACCGCTCAGTGCGACATTCTCAAGGAGCTCGGCACCAAGAAGGACGTCAAGGGCACCCTGATCGTCAACGGCGACAAGCTCGAAGACGCCATCACCCTGAAGGACGTCACCGGCAAGATCGGCGCTCAGGGCCGTCAGATCGAAGTGTACTACAAGTACAATGGTACTGATACCCGCGTCGTCATGATCGACACCTTCCTCGCTTATGTCGATGATACCACCGAGGCCAAGTTCGACAAGAACGGCCACATGACCACCCCCTACACCATGACGCTCTACGTCTATGATGAAAAGAACGACAGCACCAAGGTCGTCCTGGAAGACACCGATGCTGCTTTCGCTTATGAAGAGGGCGACTGGGTTCTCGTCAACGCTTACACCAACAAGACCAACGATGCCAGCGTGAGCGGCACTGTGATCAACGACAAGGATCAGTATGTTGAGGTCCTGCAGAAGGCCGAGTCCTTCGTCGGTTCCCAGACCAAGATCTGGAGCAACGGCAAGCAGCACACCATCGACAAGAAGACCTATGACGACGCTTACAAGTTCCTGTACAATGTCGCCGGTGATGACGATACCCAGAACTTCACCTGGTTCCTCGACCAGTTCGGTAACCTGATCGGCTGCGACAAGGTCGATAACAGCAACTACGCTGTTCTGAAGGAAATCAAGTGGACCACCGAAAAGGGCGGTCAGGCTCTTGCCACCCTCGTCTACATGGACGGCACTGAGAGCGGCGCGTATGAAGTCGTTGTCAACGCTGTTGATAAGGTTGCGGATGACGAGAATCACACCGGCGCGTTCGCCGCTGATAAGCTCTATGAGACCGAGCAGGCTGACCGCAATGGTGACTGCTGGTTCGACGGCAATGTCACTAAGGTTTCCACCTCCACCAAGTACAATGCGAACTATCAGGGCGTTGCTCTCTACCGCATTGAAAAGAACACGGACGGCAGCGTTGACCTCGTCGGCTTCGGCGGCGGCCGGAATGCTGTTGTCGGCTATGCCAAGAACGTCCGCTTTGACAAGGACGCTTCCACCATCTTCGTTGCTGGCGGCAAGCTGACTGTCACCGGCAATACCCAGATCCTCGTCCGCGAGAAGAACGATGACGGCGATTACGTCTACAAGACCTACAGCCGTTCCGAGCTCCCGCAGTACGCTTCCTTCAGCGCTGAGATCTATTACACCACCGATGCCAACGGCTTTGCCACCCGCATCTACGTCAAGAGCGCTGTTGCCGAGAAGGATCTCGAGAATCACATCTTCGTGATCAGCAGCAAGTGGGGCTATGTCGTCAGCAAGCAGTATGCTGAGATGGACGTCATGGTCGACGGCGAAGTGAAGACCATCCGTACCACGCCCGATGTTGCCAAGGAGCTGGCCAAGAACGTTGGCAAGCTGTACCATGCCGACTTCAAGAAGGTTTGGAACGAGAGCGACAACTCCTACGATTGGAAGGCCTACGGCTTCATTGAGGATGTCCGTCTGGTCAACGACTATGAGGATGAAAACCGCGCCTGCGATTACATCGCCGACTACGGTGATGGTAAGTATCCCGTTCTCTCCGCCGACAAGACTACCCTGCAGTCCGAGCAGACCTGGAACCTTACCAAGGCTGCCTATGTTGTCTATGACACTGCCAAGGGCGAGTATGTCAAGCTCGACGAATATCAGCTGACCAAGAACGATCTCCGCGACAACGGCATCTGGGTCATCGGCGATACGGAGACCCGTCCCTATGACTATGCCACGCTCGTTTACGTCGGCACCAAGCTCGACGGCACCGACATCAACCGCAACGAGGATGATGCCAGCCTGGACATCGTCTTTAAGACCAAGAACGATGCCGAGCCTCGCACTCTCACTGATGATGAGAAGAAATTCGACGCTATCGTTGTTGAGGAAAAGGGCACTGATAAGGCTGATACCCTGTATGTGAAGGTCAACAACAAGAATACTGTTGTTTCGTGGAACGATGGCGCGGATGCCGCCGTTGCCGGCGACGATCTCATTGTTGAGATCCCTGTTGCCAACAAGACCGACAAGGTTGAGTTCACGGTTCACAACGAGGCTGCCAACTATTCTCAGGACTACGTTATCGGTTTCGAGTGGCCCGAGGCTGATCCGATCGAGAAGACTCTGACCGATGCAATTGTCTCCATCACCAACAATGACACTTCCGATGTCATGGTGGCCAATAAGACCGGCTATGCTACGCTCGCTTCCGCTCTTACCAACAAGAGCGAGCTGAGTGTAGGCGCTGCCAGCAACGTCAAGGTCACCATCAAGGCTGATCTCGAAGCTCTGACGTATGCCAACTTCAAGGCATCCGCCACTGTTACTGAAAGCGTTTACAACGCTGAGCGCACCGAAGCAACTCTGTCTGAGTCCGCAACCGTTCTGGATATTACCAGCAACGGCCTGAACCTCCTGAATGGCGACACGCTCGTCCTCAAAGTTTGGGACAAGGCTGCTGATCAGACCTACTTCATCGCTTTCAACATTGTTAAGTAATTTCTGATTACTTTTCACTGAAAAAGCAAAAAAAGAAGACCCCCTCGGGGGTCTTCTTTTTTTTACCTTTTTTCGTGTTATGCTTCCTCTTTTGCCTTGTCGTACCCCAGCATCACATAGAGGTAGGCGCTGCCGCTGCGGTTGTGCTGGTAGCCCGCGTCGGTTTCGCTGCTGTGCCACGAGACAGAACGGTCCGTCCACGAGACGGTGAGCTCCCACTTGCTGGCGCCGTCGGGATAAGTGGAGGCCACATTGCGGCCGCGGGCCAGCACCATCGGATTTTTCGTGTAGCCGTCCGGCTTTACCGGCGCGACGAGGACCAGCACGGGGTAAAAATCGAAATTCAGCGTGTTCGGATGTGCCGAGCCGGTCTGGCCCGTGCCGGTGTAGCTGCCCCAGGCGATGCGGCAGTTGTGGCCCGCCGCGCCGAGGTTATTGGCGAGCGCGGCCAGCGCCGCGGCGCGGGCAGAGGCCTCGGCGCTGACGGCGGCAAGGGCGTTTTCATCCGCGGTATCGTGGGATCGGAGCGCGGCATCGAGCGAAGCAAAGGCGGCGTTGAAGTCGTCCATCCTGATCTGGTCATCCGCGACCCACTGGGGCAGGCCGTAATTGGTCGTTTTCTGCATAAAACTATTCTCCTCTCTTTTGTTGGGACAAAAATTTTGTCCTACAGCCTGAAGCTGTAGGACAGAGGGAATTGCACGCGCGCGGGCAACGGCGGGCGCTATTTCGGCAAAATCTCGATATCGGTGAGCGCGTCGAGCAGCGGCCAGAGCTGCGTCAGCTCGCGCCCGAGGTGCCAGAGGCCAAGGCCCTGCAGGCCCTTCGACGCGGCGAGGGCAAGCTTTTCCAAAAGGCTGCGGGCGTCCTCGAACCAGACGACGTGGGCGCGGCGGGCGGAGTCGGTATAGCGGAACCATGGCGAGCGGGCGGTCTCGTCGTATTCGATCTCCGCGCCAAGGCGCGCGGCGAGCGCCGCGGCCTGCTGGGACGAGAGCGTCACAGCCCGGGTGACGCCCGCTTCGTAGGGCAGGGGCCAGTCGTAGGCGTAGAGCGGGACGCCGAGGAATAGCTTTTCCGGCGGCAGCTCGCTCAGGGCGTAGTCGAGCACGGCGCGGACCTGCGGCAGCGGGGCGATGGCCTGCGGCTCGCCGTAGGTATAGCCCCATTCATAGGTCATGAGAAAGACGGCGTTGGCCGCCGCGCCGAGAAGGGCGTAGTCGTGCGCCTCGTACAGAAGGCCTCGCTGCTGCGCGCTCGTTTTGGGCGCGAGGGCGGCGACGACGGGGCGCCCCTGCGCGTTGAGCGCTTCGCGCAGGCGGCAGACGAAGGAGGCGTAGGCCTCGCGGAGATCCGGAGGAACGTATTCGAAGTCAACGTCGAGACCGTAGTAGCCCTTGCGCGCGGCGGTGGCCGCAGTCTCCGCGATCAGCGCGGCCTGCGCACGGTCCGAGCGCAGGAGCGCGGCGGCGTTGTCACTGGAAAAGCCGCCCTCGGACGTGAGCGTGGAGAGGTGCAGGAGCGCGGACGCGCCATAGCGCGCCGCGGCGGAGAGCAGGCGGGCGTCGTCGAGCGGGACGAGGCCGCCCTCGGGCGTGATGCCGTAGGTGAAGGGCGTGAGGTAGGTCAGGTACGGCAGGGTCGCGTCGAGCAGCGCGGGGGCAAGGTAGGGGTAGGCGTAGGCGTTCACGCCGAGCGTCGCGAGCGGCGTCTCGTCCGCGTAGTCGATGACAAGCGGATCGCCCGCACGAAGCTCCGCGCGGCCGTGAAGGTAGAAGTTGCGGCGCAGGAGCGTGCGGGCCGTCAGGCCGTATTCGCGCGCGAGGGCGAGCAGCGTGTCGCCCTCGCGGACGGTATGGACCGTGCGCGGGACGCGCACGACGATCGCCTGACCGACGGCAAGCGGACTGTCGACGGCAAGGCCGTTATCGGCGGCAAGGAGCATGGGGACGACGCCGTGCATCGCGGCGATGGTGGAAACGCTGTCGCCGCGCTTGACGATGTGGATGAGCATGGAATATCACCTCGCGCTATCCTATGCGGCGGCGCGGGCGGTTATCCCAGCGCGACGTCGAGCGCCATCATCAGGAGGAAGCCCGCAAGAAAGCCGCAGGTCCCCGCGCGGCTGTGGGCGCGCGGCAGGAGCTCCTCCGCCACGACGCAGAGCATCGCGCCGGCGGCAAAGCCCAGCAGCCAGGGCATCAGCGCATGCGCGCCCGCGGCGGCCAGCACGACGGCCACGCCGAAAAGCGGCTCGACCGCGCCGGAAAGCACGCCGGTCAGGAACGCACGCGGGCGGGAGGCGCCCATCTGGTGCAGCGGCAGCGCGACCGCCGCGCCCTCGGGAAAGTTCTGCACGCCGATGCCGAGCGCCAGCGCGGCGGCACCCGCGAGGCCGTCGCCGTCCGCGGCAAGGGCAAAGGCAAGGCCCACGGCCATGCCCTCGGGAATGTTGTGGAGGGTGATGGCGGTCATCAGGAGAATATTGCCGCGCGATTCCGCGCTCTCCCCCGCCCCGCGGCGCAGCAGCGGGCAGAGGGCGTCGAGCCCCATGAGGAAGGCGGCTCCCAGCAGCACGCCCGCCGAGGCGGGCAGAAACGGCGGGAAACGGCCCTCTGCCGCCGTCTGGTCGATGGCGGGCAGAAGCAGGCTCCAGACGCTGGCGGCGATCATCACGCCCGCGGCAAAGCCCAGCAGAAGGCGCTGCGTCTGCTCGCGCGCCTCGCGGGCAAAAAAGAACACCGTGGCGGCGCCCAGCGCGGTCATCAGGAACGTGAACAGCGTGCCGAGCGCCGCGTACAGCAGTGGTTGCAGCATCAGTCTCATCGCCTTTACGGTTTATCAGGCGGGAAAGCGCCTGTATGCCAGTATAAGCGGCAGGGGCGGCAGGCGTGAAAAAAGGCGCGCGGAGAATATCTCCGCGCGCCTTTGCGCATATGGCTTTACTTCATCAGCTGAGCGACCATGTCGGTGTATTCGCCGGGGTCATCGAGCGGCAGGCCCGCGATGAGCAGCGCCTGATCGTAGAGGATCTTCGCGTACAGCTCGGCCTTGCCGCGGTCGGTCAGCAGGGCGGTCTCCATCGCCATGACGGCGGGATGCTTCACGTTCAGCTCGAGGATACGGTCAGCCTTGATGGGCTCGGGCATCTGGAAATTCCTGAAATACTTCTCCATCTCGAAGCTGAAGCCCTCGCCCGCGGTGAGGCAGACAGGATGGGTCTTCAGACGGCGGGAGACCTTCGCCTCCTTGATCTTGTCGCCGAGGGTCTCCTTGACGAACTTCATCAGGTCCTCCTTCTCGTCGAGGACCTTTTCCTCCTCTCCGCCGAGTTCAAGGTCGCCGTCCACGATGGAGCGGAAGGGCTTTTCCTCGTATTTGGCAAGGGCCTGAAGGACAAATTCGTCGGCCTCGCCGGTGAGGTAGAGCACCTCATAGTCCTTGTCCTTCAAAAGCTCGGTCTGCGGAAGCTTGTCGACCGCGGCGACGCTCTCGCCGGCGGCATAGTAGATGCACTTTTGCTCCGGCTTCATGCGTTCAAAGTACTCGCGCAGGGTGGTAAGCTTCTTCTGCGTGGAGGAATAGAACATCAGCAGGTCCTTGAGCGCGTCCCTGCGCGCTTCTCCGCCCTCACTGACGATACCGTAGCCGATCTGGCGGCCATAGTTGGCGTAGAACTTCTCATAGCCCTCGCGGTCATCCTTAAGGAACTTTTCAAGGTCGGCGCGGATCTTCTTTTCCAGATTCTGCGCGATGACCTTGAGCTGGCGGTCATGCTGCAAAAGCTCGCGGGAGATATTCAGGCTGAGGTCCGGCGAATCGACCACGCCGCGCACGAAGCGCAGATAATCAGGCAGGAGCGCGTCGCACTTGTCCATGATCATCACGCCCGCAGAGTAGAGCTGGAGGCCCTTCTGGTAATCCTCGGTATTGAAGTTGAGGGGCCGCTTGGAGGGCACGAACAGCAGCGCCTTATAGGTGACGCTGCCCTCGGCCGAGACGGTGATGACGCGCTGGGGCTTGTCGAACTCGCGCGTGAGCTCGGAATAGAACTTGGCGTATTCCTCGTCCGTGACCTCGCTGCGCTTGCGCTGCCAGAGCGGGACCATGGAGTTGACGGTGGTCATCTCGTCCACCATCTCGTACTCGGGCTTTTCGGGATCGCTGCCCTCCTTGACCTTCTGCACGGGAGTCATCATGCGGATGGGATAGCGGATGTAGTCGGAATACTTCTTGACAAGGGAGTAGAGCCGGTAGCCGTCAAGGTATTCGCTGTACTTCTCGTCCTCGGTATCCTCCTTGATGTGCATGATGACGTCCGTGCCGACGCTCTCCTTATCACATTCGGTGACAGTGTAGCCGTCCGCGCCGGAGGACTGCCAGCTGTACGCCTGATCGGAACCGTACTTTTTCGTAAGAACGGTGATCTCGTCGGCGACCATGAAGGCCGAGTAGAAGCCCACGCCGAACTGGCCGATGATGTCGATATCGGCATCCTTCCTGTCCTTCTCCTCCGCCTCCTGACGGAACTTGTAGGAGCCGGACGAGGCAATGACGCCGAGGTTGTTTTCCAGTTCTTCCCTGTCCATGCCGATGCCGTTGTCGGAAACGGTCAGTGTGCGCGCGTCCTTGTCGACGGTGAGCTCGATCCTGAAGTCCCCGCGCGAAAGGCCGACCTTATCGTCCGTCAGCGCGACATAGCAGAGCTTGTCGATCGCGTCGCTGGCGTTGGAAATGATCTCGCGCAGGAAGATCTCCTTGTGCGTGTAGATGGAATTGATCATCAGGTCCAGCAGGCGTCTGGATTCTGCTTTGAATTGTTTCTTTGCCATAAAAGCATCTCCTGTTATCATATTTGAAATAGAGTATAACAGAATTCCGCGGGTATTTGTGACCTTTTCGTAAACATTTAGCACTTGCTGTCAGCGAGTGCTAAATCGCGGGTCTGCTTTTCCGTTTCGTCCAGTTTTTGGACGGTTTTTTGGTCAAATTGTTCAAATGCGCGAAAGCGCGGGCATTTACCCGCTTTTTCTTTGGTAAATATGCAGGATTGACTTTTATATATCCACGCGCTACAATAGGCCCATCAAACATGAGAGAAACATGAAAGGACGTAATGCAATGTTCCGTTTTGCTTATGCAAATCAGAATCGTGCGATGAACGCTTCCGCCGCCCAGGCTGAGGCTGCGTCCTGCTGCGCCTCTCGTACCTCCTCTTTCTCCTCCTCTTTCAGTCGCATGAGCATTAAGATGGGCGCCATTATTATGGCGTCCATTCTTATTTGCACCCTGCGCCTGGCCGGCTTTTCCCTGCCGGTACTGGTATGGGCGATCTCCATTATGACCGTCCTGAGCCTTTCCATTCTGCTGCTGGAAGAGCTGACGCACGCGGAACAGGAACGCTGAACGCTGAGAAAGTCGTTTTCCGACGATACAGCAAAGCGGTCCCACCGGTGCGGCGGGACCGCTTTTTTGTATAATATTTTATTGTGATCAATTTTTATCAAAGGAGATACCAAGATGAAAAAGAAGTTTATGTGCATGTTTATGGCGCTCGCCATGGTATTCACCATGGCCGCCTGCGGCAGCAAGAGCGATGACACCAACACCGGCGACACCGCAAACACCGGCGACACCGCCGCCGAGCCCCAGACCTTTACGATCGGCTCCTGCGGCCCGCTGACCGGCGACGCCGCGATCTACGGCATGGCCGTCGTTCAGGGTGCGAAGCTCGCCGTCGACGAGATCAACGCCAGCGATTCCGCCGTCAAGTTCAACTTCCTGCAGCAGGACGATGAGGCCGACGGCGAAAAGGCCGTGAACGCCTACAACACCATGATGGACGACGGCATGCAGGTCCTCGTCGGCCCGACGACCACCGGCGCTTCCCTCTCCGTTTCCGACGTGACCAACGCTGACCGCGTGTTCATGCTGACCCCGTCCGCCTCCTCCCCCGACGTGACCTCCGGCAAGGACAATGTCTTCCAGGTCTGCTTCACCGACCCCAACCAGGGCTCCGGCTCCGCTGACTATATCGCCGAGAACATGTCCGGCGCGAAGGTCGCCGTCATCTACCGCAACGACGACGCTTACTCCCAGGGCATCCGCAACACCTTCGTAGCCGAGGCTGAGGCCAAGGGCGCGTTCGAGATCGTCTATCAGGGCACCTTCACCGCCGACACCGCCTCCGACTTCTCCGTCCAGCTCGCCGCCGCGCAGAGCAGCGGCGCCGACCTCGTCTTCCTCCCCATCTACTATCAGCCCTCCTCCGTCATCCTCAGCCAGGCCAAGGCCATGAACTACGCCCCCACCTTCTTCGGTGTGGACGGCATGGACGGCATCCTGACGATGCCCGGCTTTGACGCTTCCCTCGCTGAGGGCGTCATGCTCCTGACCCCGTTCTCCGTTAACTCCGAGGATGCCGCGACCCAGAGCTTCGTCAAGTCCTACACCGAAAAGTACGGCGTGGCCCCCAACCAGTTCGCCGCTGACGCCTACGACGGCGTGTACATCGTCAAGGCCGCTCTTGAGGCTGCCGGCTGCACCGGCGACATGAGCGCCGCCGACATCTGCGAGGCCCTCATTCAGGTCATGCCCACCCTCAGCGTCGACGGTCTGACCGGTAAGGCAATGACCTGGAACGCCGACGGCGAGGTCTCCAAGGCGCCGCTTGCCGCAGTCATCGAAAACGGCGAGTACGTCATGAAGTAACCCCTTTCAAAACGCTTTCTCTATCTTCTCATTCTCTCTTCTCAGGCAGGCTGTCGGGGGCCCAAAAGGCCCCCGGCGGCTTCCGCCCTATTCTATGGCGGAACCGAGGGCAGGTGCGCTTTTCCGCTGCCCTTGCTTCTGCCACAGAAAAAACGACCGAAAAAGAGGTGCTACCTATATGGAATTCCTGTCCTACCTCATCAGCGGCATCAGCCTCGGCAGCGTGTACGCCATCATCGCACTGGGCTACACGATGGTCTACGGCATTGCCAAGATGCTGAACTTCGCCCACGGCGACATCATCATGGTGGGCGGCTACATCTCGTTCTGCGCGATGTTCTACCTTGGGCTTCCCAACATCGTGGCTGTGCTGCTGGCCGTGATCGTATGCACGGTCCTGGGCATCGTGATCGAGCGGCTGGCCTATAAGCCCCTGCGCTCCGCGCCGAGCCTTGCGGTGCTGATCACCGCCATCGGCGTGAGCTATTTCCTGCAGAACTCGGCGCTGCTCATCTGGAAGGCCGCCGCGCGTGTCTATCCCCCCGTGGTCGAGGGCTCCGCGCAGCTCTTCGGCGGCAAGCTGACCGTTTCCTACATTTCGCTGCTGACCATCGCGGTGTGCATGGTCGTGATGATCGCGCTGACGCTGTTCGTGAGCAAGAGCAAGATGGGCAAGGCCATGCGCGCCTGCTCGGAGGACAAGGCGGCGGCTCAGCTGATGGGCATCAACGTCAACGCCACCATTTCCGCAACGTTTGCCATCGGCTCGGCGCTCGCGGCGGTCGCGGGCGTGCTGCTGTGTTCGTTCAACACCTCGCTGATGCCGACGACCGGCTCGATGCCCGGCATCAAGGCCTTCACCGCCGCCGTGTTCGGCGGCATCGGCTCCATCCCCGGCGCGTTCCTCGGCGGACTGCTGCTGGGCGTGATCGAGGCGATGGCCAAGGCCTATGTTTCGACGAATCTGGCGAACGCCATCGTGTTCGCGGTGCTGATCGTGGTACTGCTCGTCAAGCCCGCGGGACTTCTCGGCAAGTATGTGCCGGAGAAAGTGTGAGGTGAGGACCATGTCAAAGCTCCAAACGAAACTCCGCAGCCTGAAAAAGACGACGAAGGTCGACTTTGCAACCTATCTCGGCGTGATCCTCGTGTTCGCCGTGACGCTGGTCCTGCAAAGCAACGGGCTGCTCAACCGCAAGGCCACGGGCCTGCTTGTGCCTATCTGCTGCTATATGTCCATGGCCGTGTCGCTGAACCTGACGGTCGGTATTCTGGGCGAGCTGAGTCTCGGCCACGCGGGCTTTATGAGCGTGGGCGCATTTTCGGGCGTCATCGCGGCACAGAGCCTGCAGGGCGCCATCCCCAGCGACGGAGCACGCCTGGCGATCGCTATGGTGCTGGGCGCGCTGTTTGCGGCCATTGCAGGCGTGCTGGTCGGCACGCCGGTGCTGAGACTGCAGGGCGACTATCTCGCCATCGTTACGCTGGCGTTCGGCGAGATCATCAAGGATCTCATCAACTGCCTGATCGTGGGTTATGACAGCACAGGACTGCACATCATCTTTAATCCCACGGGCGACAAGACCGTGGATGACCTGGGCCTTGACAGCGCAGGCTATGCCATCATCAAGGGCGCACAGGGCGCGACCGGCACGAAGACCATCGCCACATTCGCCGCAGGCTTTGTGCTGGTGATGGTGACGCTGGTGATCGTGCTGAACCTGACGCGCTCGCGTGCAGGCCGTGCTATCATGGCCATCCGCGACAATCCCATCGCCGCGCAGTCCATCGGCCTGAATCTGACGAAGTACAAGCTGATGGCATTCGTCACCTCCGCCGCCCTTGCGGGCGCGGCGGGCGCGCTGTACGGGCTGAACTACTCGTCGCTGCAGGCGGTGAAGTTCAACTTCAACACCTCGATCCTGGTGCTGGTGTTCGTGGTGCTGGGAGGACTGGGCAACATCTGGGGCAGCCTGCTGGCCGCCGCCGCGCTCACGATCCTGCCCGAGGCGCTGCGCCAGTTTGCCGACCTGCGCATGCTGGTGTACGCGATCGTGCTGATCCTGGTGATGCTGGCAACGAACAACCCCCAGTGCCGGGCCTTTTTCGCAAGGCTGTTCCCCGCGCGGCATAAGGCTGCCGCAGGAAAGGAGGATTGACCATGACGCAGAAAACAAAGCTGGTCCCCGTGGTGCGCAACACCGCGTATCTGCCCGAGCGCGACGCGGACAAATCCCCCGTGCTGGAGTGCATCGACCTCGGCATCACGTTCGGCGGACTCAAGGCCGTGGATGATTTCACCATCACCATCGGCCGCACGGAGATCGCGGGCCTGATCGGCCCCAACGGCGCGGGCAAGACGACGATCTTCAACCTGCTGACGAAGGTATATCAGCCGACGCACGGCACTATCCTCCTGAACGGCAAGGACATCCACGGCCTGAACACCGCACAGATCAACCGCGCGGGCATCGCGCGCACGTTCCAGAACATCCGTCTGTTCCAGAACCTCACGGTGGAGGAAAACATCACCGTGGCGATGGACACGCAGATGCATTACAACATGGGCGAGGGCATTTTCCGTCTGCCGCGCTTCTGGAAGGAAGAGCGCGTCATGCATGAGCGCGCGATGGAGCTTTTATCCATCTTCCACATGGAGGAGTTTGCAAACACGAAGGCAGGATCGCTGCCCTACGGCGCGCAGCGCCGCCTGGAGATCCTGCGCGCACTGGCAACGAACCCCTGCCTGCTGCTGCTCGACGAGCCGGCGGCCGGCATGAACCCCAGCGAAACGGCAGAGCTGATGGAAAACATCCGCTCCATCCGCGATACGTTCAAGATCGCGGTGCTGCTGATCGAGCACGACATGAATCTTGTCATGAACATCTGCGAGGGCATCGCGGTGCTGAACTTCGGGCACATCATCGCCAAGGGCTCGCCCGACGATATTCAGTCGAATCCCGAGGTCATTGAAGCCTACCTCGGCCGGAAGAAGGAGGCGTGAGCATGAGCCAGATCCTACAGGTGAACGACCTGCACGTTTATTACGGCAGCATCCACGCCGTCAAGGGCGTCTCCTTCGACGTGAACGAGGGCGAGATCGTCACGCTGATCGGCGCGAACGGCGCGGGCAAGTCCACGGTGCTGAACACCGTTTCCGGTCTGCTGCATCCGAAGACGGGCAGCGTGACCTTTGAGGGCAAAGACTTAAAGGGCGTGCCCGCGCACAGGATCGTGGAGCACGGCCTTGCGCAGGTGCCCGAGGGGCGGCACGTCTTCCTGCAGATGACGGTGGAGGAAAACCTGGAAATGGGCGCTTACACGCAGCCCCGCTCCACCATCGACGCGGGGATCGCCGATGTTTACGAGCGCTTTCCGCGCCTGAAGGAGCGCCGCAGGCAGATCGCCGGCACGCTCTCCGGCGGCGAGCAGCAGATGCTCGCCATGGGGCGCGCGCTGATGTCGAAGCCGAAGCTGCTGATGCTCGACGAGCCGTCGATGGGTCTTGCCCCCATCCTGGTCGAGCAGATCTTTGACATCATCCGCGAGCTGCACGCCGCAGGCACGACGATCCTGCTGGTGGAGCAGAACGCGCAGGCGGCGCTGTCTGTCGCCGACCGCGCGTATGTGCTGGAAACGGGACGCATCACGCTCTCCGGCACCGGCAGAGAGCTGATGGCGAGCGACGCGGTGCGCAAGGCGTATCTTGGCGGCTGAGACCGCGGAGCAGCACAGAGCTTTTGAGGAGCCACCCTTCGGGGCGGCTCCTTTTCTTTGCACAATTTTTATATTTTGCCAAGAAGTTCTCAGATTTTTAATAATTTCCGTCTCCGGGTATGCTATACTGACCGGACAGCCTTGCGGTGGCCGTGAAAGCTGCGCGGGGCTGACGATCCAGGAGGGTGTTATGGGCTTTTGGCGCTGCTGTGTGTACTTCGCCGTGCTGGGCGTCGTGTCGTTCTTCTTCGGCCGTGCGCTGCCGAAGGGGTGGTTCCACGGCGACCGTTTTCCCTTCCGGTGCGCGCCGTGGGAGGCGAAGCTTTACCGCTTTCTGCGCGTGCACGACTGGCAGGACAAGGCGCCGGACATGAGCAGGATCGTGCCGAAGCTCATTCCCGCCAAGAGGCTGGACGCGGACTTCCGCGCGCAGCTGCCGCGCATGATCCAGGAGACCTGCGTGGCGGAGCTGACGCATGTGCTGCTGAGCCTCGCGGGGCTCTATGCGCTGCGTCTCTGGCCCGGTGCGGGCGGCGCGGTGATGACCGCCGTATACATTCTGCTGGGCAACCTCCCCTTTATCCTTATCCAGCGCTATAACCGCCCGCGGCTGCAGCGTTTAGAGAAAATGCGGCGGCGCAGAGGCGAAAAACCGTAAAAAAGGATCGGATGCTTATGAAGGTTTTGATCTTGAGCTGCAACACCGGCGAGGGACACAATTCCTGCGCCGCGGCACTCGCCGAGGAGTGCCGCATCCAGAACATCCCCTGCGACACCGAGGACGCGCTGCGCTTCATCTCGCCCGAGGTCTCGCGCTTTATCTCCAACTGGCATGTGCGCATCTACCGCCACGCGCCGGGGCTGTTCCGCGTAGGCTACCGCGCCGCGGAGGAGCATCCCGCGCAGTTCCACGAAGGCTCGGCGCTGTACCGCTACCTGACGCAGGGCGCGGAGACGCTGAGCGGCTTTATCGCCGGCGGCGGATATGACACGGTGATCTGCACGCACGTCTTTGCGGCGCTGATGGTCAGCGAGATCGTGAAGACGCACCTGCCGCACCTGAAGACCTGCTTCATCGCAACAGACTACACCTGCTCGCCCAGCGTGAAGGACAGCGCGCTGGACCGTTACTTCATCCCCGCCTCATCGCTCTCGGGCGACTTTCTCGGCGGCGGCGTGACGAGCGAGCGGCTGCGCGCCTGCGGCATCCCCGTGCGGCAGATGTTCCGCCCCGGCGGACGCAAGGAGGAAGCCAAGCGCGCCTTCGGCGTGCCGGTAGACCACAAGCACCTTGTGATGATGTGCGGCAGCATGGGCTGCGGGCCCATTCTCAGCATTGCGCGCCGTCTTGGACGCGAGCTCTCTCCGGATCAGGACCTGACGATCGTGTGCGGCACGAACGAGCGGCTGTACCGCCGGCTGAGCCGCCGCTTCCGCGGCGCGGAGAATGTCCACGTCCGCTCCTATGTAAAGGACATGGCGCTGCTGATGGACAGCGCCGACCTGTATCTGACCAAGCCCGGCGGCATCAGCGTCACCGAGGCGGCCTCCATGCACCTGCCGATGGTCTTCATCGACGCGGTGGCGGGCTGTGAGGAGTACAATATGGACTTTTTCCTCCGCACGGGCGGCGCCATGACCGGCAAGACCCCCGCGGAGATCGCGCGCGTCAGCCTGAAGCTGCTGAGCGACCAGAGCGCTCTGGAAAAGATGGGCGACGCGCTGGATTCCGCCGTTCCTCATGATGCGGCGGCAAATATTCTTTCAGAAATGAGCACGGAGGTCCCGCAATGATCCGACCCAGCGTAGATTACCGGCAGTTTCGGCTGAGCAGGCTGAACACGCCGGAGTTTTCCCATGTGAAGCTGCTGCTCTACTGGCCCCTGTTCGGCCTGTGCTTTCTCTTTGCCGAGCGCTATTCGCCCGTGACGCATTATTACGCCATCCACTGCGCGCTCGACGATCTGATCCCGTTCAATGAGCTGGCGCTGATCCCGTACCTGTTCTGGTTCGTGTATCTGATCGGCACGCTGGCCTATACGTTCTTCTTTGACATACCGAACTTCCGCAGAATGATGCGCTTTGTCATCATCACCTACACGGCGGCGCTCGTCATCTATCTGCTCTTCCCCAACTGCCAGGAGCTGCGGCCCGCGGTTTTTCCGCGCGACAATGCGCTCACGCGCTTTATCGCAGGCTTTTATGTGTTTGACACGAACACCAACGTCTGCCCGTCGCTGCATGTGATCGGCTCGCTGGCGGCGTTCCACGCGCTGTGGTACAGCCCGCGCTTTTCCTCGCGGGGATGGCATATCGCCTCTGCCGCCGCGGCGTTTCTGATCTGCATTTCGACGGTATTTATGAAGCAGCACTCTGTGCTGGATATTCTGGCCGCTTTGCCCATCTGCTTCATCGCCTACCTGGTATGCTACCGGCGCGCACCGCGCGCAGCGCAGGAAAGCACACGCTCAGCGGCGCTGCAGCAGTCGGTCGAATAGAATAATCACAGGAATAAAAAGTCAGGAGCTGATCGGCTCCTGACTTTTTCGCGCGCTTTCCCGTCTGTTTTATGGCGCGCTTGTGAATATTTCTGTGGATATTGTGGATAAAGGGCAGTCAGTCAGACGACGCCGCAGCATTTCTGTGCAAAGCGCACAGACGGGACGCAAAATTTGTGTGCATTTTTGAATCTTCACCCATTGACAACGGATAAATAAACATTTATACTTGCGCTATCGTTTCTGAAGCGAATGAAAATTCGCTATCAAACCAAATAATATGCAAGATGGAAGAAAAAGGAGTTACCCGCCATGAAAAAGCTTACCGCACTGATGCTGGCTCTGATGATGAGCCTTTCCCTGATGGCCTGCGGCCAGAAGGCTGACACGCAGGATACCAACACGCTGGTGCTCGGCACCTCCGCCGACTATGCCCCGTTCGAGTTCATGTACGCCGATGCAAACGGCGACATGCAGTACGCCGGTATCGACGTTTCCGCCGCGCAGTACATCGCCGGCGAAATGGGCAAGGAGCTCAAGGTCGAGAACATGGCCTTTGAGTATCTGCTGACCTCGCTGGCCAAGGGTGATTATGACATGGTCATGGCCGCGATGGAGGCCACGCCCGAACGTCTGGAGTCCGCCGACTTCTCCGACCCCTACTACACCGATATCCCCCCGATGATCCTCGTCAAGGCTGACACCGCCGACCAGTATCAGACGCTCGCCGACTTTGCCGGTAAGAGTGTGGGCGCGCAGGCCGCCACCACCAAGGAGGACATCGTCAAGAACGACATGGAGGGCGCGAGCCTTGTCTCCCTGTCCCTCGTGACTGACCTCGTCAACGAGCTGGCCTACGGCAAGGTGGACGCCATCGTTCTGGACGGCGCCGTCGCCCAGGAGTACGCCGATTCCAACAGCGATCTCGTGATCGCGGCCGCCTCCAGCGAGCTCGGCACGGCGGAGCCCTACTGTGTGGCCGTCGCCAAGGGCGACCCCAAGGGCCTGCTGCCCGGCATCAACGCCGCCATCGCCAAGATGCAGGACGAGAACAAGATCGACGAGTTCATCGCCGATGCGGACGCTCTGAGCGGCGTGGCCGTTGAGGTCACGGCAGACGCCCCTGCGGCATAAGCCCTCCCCTATTAAATTTGCTCTCTTCTCACTATCTCTCATTGCCAAAGAGCAAAGCCTCGCAAACGGCTTTGCTCTTTGGCGCTGTCCGGCGCTCCGCGCGCCGGACAGCGCCAAGGAGCGCAGGCTTTTCTGCGCGCAGAAAAGCCCATCACGCAAGATGGGGAGCGCCCTCTCCGGGCCTTTCTCACCGTTATCTTCCTTCCCGCAAGCGGGAAGACTGAAAGGAGCCTGTTCCCATGGACTTTGCCGCATGGTGGAGCGGACTGTTCGTCGGCATGTCGCCGGCGTCGTTCTTCAACTTTTCCTTTTTGCCGAAATACGGCGTTTACTTTTTGCAGGCACTGGGCTACACGCTGCTGCTGGCTGTCGTGTCGGTGGCACTGGCGGTCATCCCCGCGCTGTGCCTCGCGTTCATGCGTCTGAGCCGCAGCAGGCTCGTAAGCACGCTCTCGGGCGCATACATCGCGGTCTTCCGCTCGACACCGCTGCTGGTGCAGCTGTCGATCATTTACTTCGGCCTGTTCGGTACAATCTCCATTCCGCGCATCACGCTCCTCGGCTTTATCGACCTGAGCCGCTTTATTCCGGGCGTTGTGGCGCTGGCGCTGAACAGCTCGGCATACGTTGCCGAGATCTTCCGTGCCGGCATCCTCGCCGTGGACGCGGGCCAGACCGAGGCCGCACGCTCGCTGGGCCTCTCGTCCATGCAGGCGATGAAGCTGGTGGTGCTGCCGCAGGCGGTAAAAAATGTGCTGCCGGCACTTGGCAACGAGGTGGTGACGATGGTGAAGGAATCGTCGATCTGCTCCACGCTCGGCATGGTCGAGCTGATGTTCGCCGCGAAGACCGTGGCGACCTCTACCTACATCGGTCTTGCTCCGTATGTGCTGGCGGCGATGATGTATTTCTGCATCACCTACCCTGCCGGCAAGGCGATCGAAGCACTGGAAAGGAGGATGCGCCGTGGCGACAAGCGCTAAAACGCTCATCCGCGTATCGGATGTCTGCAAGGATTACAACAACGGCACGGTGCATGCGCTGCACCACTGCGACCTGCGCGTGAGCCAGGGCGAGGTCGTGGCGATCATCGGCCCCTCCGGCAGCGGCAAATCGACGCTGCTGCGCTGCCTGAATCTGCTGGAAACGCCGAGCTCCGGCACGATCACCTTCAAGGGCGTGGCACTGAACGACAAGCACGTCAACATTGACCTGCACCGGCGCGAGATGGGCATGGTGTTCCAGCACTTCAACCTCTTCCCGCACATGACGGTCAAGCAGAACATTACGCTCGCGCCCGTGACGCTGAAGCTCAAAACGCAGGAAGAAGCGGATACGCAGGCGATGTCGCTGCTTGAGCGTATCGGCCTTGCCGACAAGGCGAACGAGTATCCCGCGATGCTCTCCGGCGGCCAGAAGCAGCGTATCGCCATCGTGCGCGCGCTGGCAATGGCCCCCGAGGTGATGCTTTTTGACGAGCCGACGAGCGCGCTCGACCCCGAAATGGTGGGCGAGGTGCTGGACCTGATGCGTGACCTTGCCGCAAGCGGCATTACGATGGTCGTGGTGACGCACGAGATGGGCTTTGCCCGCGAGGTCGCTGACCGCGTGGTGTTTATGTCTGAGGGCAGGATCATCGAGGAGGGCACGCCCGCCGACATCTTTGACCACCCGCAGAGCGAGCGGCTGCAGTCGTTCCTTGCGAAGGTGCTGTAAGTTGCATAAGGAAAGGCGTCCGGTCAGTGACCGGACGCCTTTTTCATTGTCAGTATGCTGTTTTTACATCTTCTCCGGCGCGGTGCAGCCGATCACCTTGAGACCGTTCGAAAGCACCTGGCGCGTCGCCTCGGCAAGCTTGAGGCGTGCAGCGACGACGGCGTCGTCCTCGCCCTTGATGCGGCAGGCGTTGTAGAACTTGTGGAACGCGGCGGCAAGGCGCATGAGATAGCGGTTGAT
>CAKTLD010000025.1 GCA_934572445.1 uncultured Oscillospiraceae bacterium | reverse complement strand
CAGACCGCCATCCTGATCCCGAAGGCGAGCTACGAAAACTGCTATGGCTACTACATCAAGTACGCCATGCGAAACGCGATGGACATTGCGACGCTCGGGTGCAGCGTGAATGTGCGCCTGTCGCCCGACAAGCAGACCATTGAGCGCGCCCGCATCGCCTACGGTGTTGCCGGTCCCGTGCCGATGCGCTGCCCGAGCGCGGAAGCGTCTGCCAAGGATAAGCCCTTGACACTTGCGACGGCGGAGGAGTTTTCGCTCGCCGTGCTCAATGATATCCACGCGCGCGACAGCTGGCGCGCCTCCAAGGCGTTCCGCGAGCACATCGCGGTCGAAATGGCCAAGCGCTGCCTGATCGAGAGCATCAAACGGGCGGGAGGTGCCATCAAATGAGTCAGTACAAGCTGGTGCGATTCAATTTAAACGGCAAGGACGTAGAGAAAATGGTCGACGTGCGTGCGTCGCTCACCGATATGTTGCGCAACGATTACCACATGACGTCTGTGAAAAAGGGCTGCGAGGTCGGTGAGTGCGGTGCCTGCAACGTCATCATCGACGGCGAGGCCTACAACTCGTGTATCTACCTCGCCGTCTGGGCGGAGGGCAAGCACATCCGCACGCTCGAAAGCCTGATGGGCCCTGACGGTGAGCTGAGCGACATTCAGCAGGCCTTCATGGAGGAGACCGCCGTCCAGTGCGGCTTTTGTACGCCGGGCTTCATCATGACGGCGGTAGAGATCCTCGAGACCGGCAAGCTCTACTCCGACGAGGAGCTGCGCAAGCTCCTTTCCGGCCATCTGTGCCGCTGCACGGGCTATGAGAACATCTTCCGCGCGGTGAAAAAGACGATGTACCGCCGCCTGGGCAGGGAAATTGATTTTTAAACCGCTCTTTACGGGATCGAAACAAGAAAAAATATTGCTCAAAGCAAAAAGTGGTGCTATAATACAGATAGCACCACTTTTATCGTATCGGCGCGAAAAGGAGGAATTATTATGGTCATTACCGTTGGCAGACAGTACGGAAGCGGCGGCCGCGAGATCGGCACGATGCTCGCCCAGCAGCTTGGTATCACCTATTACGACGATCTGCTGCTCAAGAAGGCGGCAGAGGAGAGCGGGCTATGCGAGGAGCTGTTCCATTCCTTCGACGAGCGCCCGAAGAGCTTCCTGTATTCCATTGCGATGGACCCGTACTCCTTCTCGATGAATCATGTGACGCCCAAGGGCTCCATCGAGCAGCAGGTCTACCTTGCGACCTATGACACCATCAAGAAGCTGGCCGATGCAGGCCCCTGCGTGCTCATTGGCCGCTGCGCGGACTATGCGCTCAAGGACCGCGATGACGTGATCAACCTCTTCATCACCGCCCCGCTGGAGAACCGCATCAAGCGCGTGGCTGCCCGCAACAACATCAGCGAGAGCGAGGCGAAGGACCGCATCAAGAAAACCGACAAGTCCCGTGCGTCCTACTATAACTACTATTCCTCCAAGGAATGGGGCGATGCGAAGAGCTACGATCTGTGTATTGATTCGAGCCTGCTCGGCATCGAGGGCACGGTGGAGCTGCTGAAGGAGCTCGTGCGCATCAAAGGCCTGAAATAAAAACCGCATACTGTGAGCAGCCGCCTGCGGGCGGCTGCTTTTCTTTTGCGCGCAGGCGTTCAAGTTACCCAAAAAGGCACGCGCGAATTTATGAAAAAAGTTTACGCTTTCCCCCTATGCAAAATGGCAAAAATACGCTAAAATATAAACGTGAAATTTTGAACTTGATTCCTGAAAGGGGAGATCAGAAGCATGGCTGAGCTGAAGTACAAGCGCGTGCTGCTCAAGATCAGCGGCGAGGCGCTGGCGGGCGAGAAGCATTTCGGATTCGACTTTGACGTGGTGTCCAGGGTCTGCGACGTTATCAAAAAGTGTACAGAGATGGGCGTTGAGATGGGCGTTGTCATCGGCGGCGGCAATTTCTGGCGCGGCGTGAAGAACGGCGAGGGCTACATCGAGCGCACCCGTGCCGACCACATGGGTATGCTGGCTACGGCGATGAACTGCATGGCGGTTGCGGACGTCTTGGAGCAGAAGGGCGTCGACGTGCGCGTGCAGACGGCGCTGGAGATCAAAGAGGTCGCCGAGCCCTATATCCGTGCCCGCGCGATCCGGCACCTGGAAAAGGGCCGTGTGGTGCTCTTTGGCTGCGGCATCGGCTCTCCGTTTTTCTCGACGGACACGGCGGCGGTGCTGCGCGCGGCGGAGATCAACGCGGATGTGATCCTGCTGGCCAAGAATATCGACGGTGTGTATAATGCCGATCCTGCCAAGGATGCAAGCGCCGTCAAGTACGATGCGATCTCCTATGAGGATGTGCTGGCCCAGCACCTTGCGGTCATGGATTCCACGGCCACGTCCCTCTCGATGGACAACCACATTCCCGTGCTGGTGTTTGCGCTCAAGGACCCCGAGAATATCATTCGTGCGGTCGAGGGAGAGAAGATCGGCACCATCGTTGGTGAAGAATGAGCGTTTCCCGCGGCTCGCGGGCAAAGATACATCAAAAATTTTGAGGAGGTTTCCCCATGAATAAAGACGATTACAAGGTTTATTCCGAAAAAATGAGAAAAAGCATCGACTCCGTCGCGGCGGACTTTGCTGCCGTGCGCGCCGGCCGTGCCAATGCCGCTGTGCTCGACCGTATCATGGTCGACTATTACGGCTCTCCCACGCCCATCCAGCAGATCGCGGCAATCGCATCTCCCGACCCGCGTCAGCTCGTCATCACCCCGTGGGACGGCAGCGCCCTCAAGCTCATCGAGCGCGCCATTCAGGAGTCTGACCTTGGCATCAACCCGCAGAACGACGGCAAGTCCATTCGCCTTTCCTTCCCGCAGCTGACCGAGGAGCGCCGTAAGGAGCTTGTCAAGCAGATCCGCAAGTATTCCGAGGGCGGCAAGGTCGCCATCCGCAATATCCGCCGCGATGCGATGGAAGCCTTCAAGAAAAAGCAAAAGGCCAGCGAGATCACCGAGGACGATCTGAAGATCGCCGAAAAGGATCTCCAGAAGCTCACCGACGATATGTGCAAAGAGGTTGACGCCCTTCTCGACAAGAAAGAGAAGGAGCTCATGGCCGTCTGAGATGTGGCTTTTTTCCAAAGATAGCAGGGCGGGGCAGGTTGACTTGAACAACCTGCCTTGTCATGTTGCCGTCATTATGGACGGCAATGGCCGCTGGGCGCAGAAGCGCGGTCTTCCGCGCTCAGCCGGACACAAAGCAGGGGCGGAGACGTTCCGAAGGCTCGGCACCTACTGCAAGAATTTGGGCATCGACTATTTGACGGTCTACGCCTTTTCGACCGAAAATTGGAAACGCCCGAAGGACGAGGTAGACGGCATCATGCGCTTACTCGAGCAGTACCTGCACGAGTGCATCGACACGATGGAAAAGGATGGCAACCGCCTGCGCTTTTTAGGCGACCTCAGTGTGCTGACGCCGGAGCTCCGGGCGCTCATCGACGAAACAAATGAGATTTCATCCCGCATTGAGGGCTTTCAGGCCAACGTCTGCCTCAACTACGGCGGACGCGACGAAATTCTGCACGCCGCCCGCGCGTTCGCGCGCGACTGCGCGGCAGGGAAGATGGGTGCAGACGGCTTGACCGAAGAAGACTTTTCGCGCTATCTCTACTCAAGCGGCCTGCCCGATCCCGACCTTCTCATCCGCCCGGGCGGGGAGAAGCGCATCAGCAATTACCTTTTGTGGCAGTGCGCGTACAGCGAGTTCTACTTCTGCGACACGCTCTGGCCTGACTTTACAGAGAAAGAATTTGACAAGGCGCTCATCGCGTATCAGCGCCGCGAGCGCCGCTTCGGTGGTTTGAAACAGGAGAAACAGAAATGAAACAGAGATTGCTGGTGGCCGGTGTGGGCCTGCCGCTGCTGCTTGCAGTGCTTCTGGCCTGCCCCGCGTGGGCAACGATGCTGATAGTCTGCGCGATGGCGGGCATTGCTGCCTATGAGCTGCTGCATGTGGCGGGCAAAGATGCGCCGGTGAGTGTATATGTGCTCACGGTCGTGAGCGCCGCAGCACATGAGGTGTTGCTCTATTACCGTGAATGGACGTTTTTCGGTACGCTCGAAACCGTGACAGTGCTGCGCTGGGCGTTCGTCATGCTGCTGTTTTTGATCGCCGTGCACCGTTTCGGCGGGGAGACACCGCTTGCGTTTTCCACGCTTTGCGTCGCGGTCGTTGGCGGCATCGTGTTTCCCACGCTCTACAGCGGCATCGCGCTGCTGCGGAGCTGCGCGGACTTCGGCAGGCTCTATGTGCTTGCGCCGTTTTTTGTCTCCTTCGCGGGCGACTCGCTCTCGATGGGCTTCGGCGTGTGGTTCGGCAAGCGCAAGATGGCGCCGCACGTCAGCCCGCACAAGACCTGGGCGGGCGCCATCGGCGGACCCATCGGCAGCGCGCTTGCGCTGGTGCTGCTCGGCCTTGTCGGGCAGAAATCGCTCGGCTATGCCCCCAATTACCTCATGCTGATCCTCGTCGGCGTGGTGGCCAACATCTTCGGCCAGCTCGGCGACCTCTCGATGTCGCTCGTCAAGCGCGAAGCGGGCGTCAAGGATTACAGCCACCTCTTCCTGACGCACGGCGGCATGCTCGACCGCTTTGACTCCACGCTCTTCATTGCGCCGGTCGTGTGGGCCGCGGTCTGTGGAGGCCTATTATGACAAGGAGTATCGCTTTACTCGGCTCCACCGGCTCCATTGGCCGCCAGACGCTTGAAGTGGCACGCGAGTTGGGGCTTTCCGTCGCCGCACTGACGGCGAACAGGAGTGTTGATCTCATCGAACAGCAGGCGCGGGAATTCTCCCCGCGTCTTGCCGTGCTTTATGACGAAGATGCGGCAAATGAGCTGCGTGCGCGCCTATCCGACACAAACACCCAAGTGCTCTCCGGCATGGAGGGCCTTCTGGCTGCGGCCACGGCGGACGACGCCGACACGGTCGTGACCGCTGTGATGGGCATGATCGGACTCCAGCCGACGCTCGCGGCGATCGAGAAGAAAAAGCGCATCGCACTTGCCAACAAGGAGACACTCGTCTGCGCGGGAGAGCTCGTCGTGGACGCGGCAGAGCGCTGCGGCGCGGAGATCGTCCCCGTCGACAGCGAGCACAGCGCGATCTTCCAGTGCCTCCAGGGCTGCCGCGACCGCGGCGAGATCAAGCGCCTCGTTTTGACCTGCTCGGGCGGGCCGTTCTACGGCATGAGCGCACAGGAGCTTGCGGCAAAGACGAAGGCCGACGCGCTCAAGCACCCGAACTGGACAATGGGTGCGAAGATCACCATCGACTCCGCGACCCTGATGAACAAGGGCCTTGAGATCATCGAGGCCATGCGGCTCTACCGCCTGCCGCTGCGTCAGGTCGACGCGGTCATCCATCGCCAGAGTATCGTGCACTCGCTCGTCGAGTTTCACGACGGGGCGATGCTCGCCCAGCTCGGCACGCCGGACATGAAGCTGCCCATCCGCTACGCGATGACGTACCCCAACAGGGCCGTTTCGCCCGCGGAGCCGCTTGATCTTCTCAAGTGCCCGCCGCTGACGTTCGCTGAGCCCGACGAAGAGGTCTTCCGCTGCCTGAAGATCGCCAAGCAGTGCGCCGCCGTCGGCAATGTCTACTGCGCGGCGATGAACGGCGCGAACGAAGAGGCCGTCGCGGCATTTCTGCGCGGCGAGATCTGCATTTGTGCGATTCCCGAGCTCATCGAAGCGGCGCTCGACAAAACGGAGACGGTATATCAGCCGCAGCTTTCGGATATTCTGGAAGCAGACCGCCGCGCACGCGAGGTCGTGCGCAAGCGCTTACATTGACCTTCTGATAGGAGAGACCATGGTTTATATTCTCATTGCGATCCTGATTTTCGGCGTACTCATCGCCGTGCACGAGCTTGGCCACTTTTTGGCGGCCAAGGCCTGCGGCGTGCGCGTCAACGAATTTTCCATCGGCATGGGCCCGCAGCTCTTCCATAAGACGATAGGGGACACAGAATACTCCCTGCGTCTACTGCCCATCGGCGGCTACTGCGCCATGGAGGGCGAGGACGAGGATTCGGATGACGACCGCGCGCTCAACCGCCAGGTCTGGTGGAAGAAATTCATCATCTTCGTCGCGGGCGCGTTTATGAACTTCCTGACGGGCCTCATCATCGTTATCTGCCTGTACGCGGGCGCACAGGCGTTCTATACGTCGGAGATCGTCGAGCTGAACCCCGATTTCCCGCAGCGGGGGGAGGACGGCCTGATGCCCGGCGACATGATCTACGCCATCAACGGCGAGCGCATCTATTTGAAGAGCGACGTGTCGCTCATCATGGGCCTTGGCGACACGGGCACGATCGACATGACTGTCCTGCGCGACGGCAAAAAGCTCGACCGCACACTCACGAAGCAGGTCTACACCGACGAAAACGGCAAGGAGTACGAGGCCTACGGCTTCACCTACGGCGGCATCGTCGAGGGGACGCCGCTTAACCGGCTGCAATACAGCTGGTACCAAACGATGGACTATGTCCGCATCGTGCGTCTGAGCCTGCAAATGCTGCTTTCGGGAGCCGCGGGCGTGAACGATCTGAGCGGGCCGGTCGGAATCGTTTCGACCATCACCGAGGTCGGAAAGGAGACGGAGGCCGAAGCAGGCTTCGGTGCGGCGCTGGAAAATATCCTTTATTTTGCCGCGATGATCGCGGTGAATCTTGCCGTGATGAACTTGCTGCCGCTGCCCGCGCTCGACGGCGGACATGTACTGTTCCTACTGGTCAACGGCATCGCCGTGGCGCTTTTCAAGAAGGAAATTCCGTCCAAATATCTGAACGTCATCAACGGTATCGGCTTTGCGCTCTTAATGGCGCTGATGCTGTTCGTCACGTTCCACGACATTGTCAAGCTCCTGTGAGGAGGCTGATTCTATGAGCAAGCAAATTATCGCGGGCGGCGTCGCCATCGGCGGCGGTGCGCCGGTCACGATCCAGTCGATGTGCAACACGCACACCGAGGACGCCAAGGCCACCATCGCGCAGATCCACGCCCTCGAAGAGGCGGGCTGCGAGATCGTGCGCGTTACGGTGCCGAATATGGAGGCTGCGCACGCGCTGAGCGAAATCAAGGAGAATATCTCTATCCCACTTGTCGCGGACATTCATTTTGACTACCGCCTTGCCGTCGAAGCGGCGGCGCGCGGCGCGGACAAAATTCGCATCAACCCCGGCAACATCGGGGGAGACGACCGCGTCAAGGCGGTCGTAGACGCCTGCCGCGAACACAAGGTCCCCATCCGCATCGGTGTGAACGGCGGCTCGCTTGAAAAGGAGCTGCTCGCAAAATATGGCCGCGTGACGCCCGAGGCGCTCGTCGAGAGCGCGCTCAGACATGTGCGGCTGCTTGAAAAATTCGACTTCACTGAGATATGCATCTCGGTCAAGAGCTCCGACGTGCCGCTCAACATGGCGGCCTACCGTCTGCTGCACGACAAGGTCGATTATCCGCTTCACCTCGGCGTGACCGAGGCGGGCACGCCAGCGATGGGACTTTTGAAGTCCGCCATCGGCATCGGTGGCCTTCTGTGCGAAGGCATCGGCGACACGATGCGCGTCTCGCTCACGGCGGACCCCGTGGAGGAGGTCTGCGCCGCCAAGCGTATTCTGCAGGCCTGCGGCATCCGCCGCAGCGGCGTGAACCTCGTCTCCTGCCCGACGTGCGGCCGCACGGCATATAACATGATCCCCATTGCCGAAGAGCTCGAACGGCGGCTTGCCGATTGTAAGAAAAACATCACGGTCGCTGTGATGGGCTGTGTCGTTAACGGGCCGGGCGAGGCCTCGGCCGCCGATATCGGCGTGGCCGGCGGCAAGGGCGAGGGCCTGATCTTCCGCAAGGGAAAGGTGCTTTACAAAGTGCCGCAGGAAAGGCTTGTCGACGCCTTGATGGAGGAAATCAAAAAGCTCTGACCGAACGGAAACGATACTGAGATAAGGTTGTGGCTATGGCACAAAAGATTCCTTTTTTTGAATTATTCACCGACTTTTCGCCGGATTTTGACCTGCGCGTCCCGCTCAACGCCGCGATGGTCACGAACATGGTGCTCGAGCCGGAAAAGCGTACGATGATGCTGGATATGACGGTGCGCGCTGAGCTGACCGACACCGCGCGCGAGCTGATCGAGCAGCAGCTTGCGCGGCACTATGACCTCGCGCGCGTGACGCTGCGCGTCCGCTCCACGGCGGAGAGCTTTCCCGACATGACGAAAACCGCGGGCCGCAAAGTGAGCGGCAGCGGCAGTGTCATCATGGGCCGCGAGATCGCAAAGGGCCGTGTGCTGCCCATTTCCGAGCTGACGCCCAAAGCCGGTCACGTTGTGGTTGAGGGCAAGGTTTTCAAGTTCGACTGCCATGAGACGCGCCGCGCCGGTATGTGGACGATGCTTGTCGAGATCACGGATTACGAGGGCTCGCTGATGATTCGCCGCAGCCTGTCCGAGCGCGAAGCGCTCGAGCTGAACGGAAAGATCGACAACGGCATGTGGCTGCGCGTGAGCGGCAGAATGGAACTGACCTACGACGGTAAGGACATGCAGCTCAACCCGCAGGACATTATGCAGATCGAGCACGCAGAGCGCAAGGACACGGCGGAGGAAAAGCGCGTGGAGCTGCACTTACATACGCGCATGTCCAACATGGACGCGCTGACCGATACCGCGGCCGCCGTCAAGCGCGCGATCAAGTGGGGAATGCCTGCCATCGCCATCACGGACCACGGCGTGGCACAGAGTTTTCCGGATGCATGGCACACCGGCGAGGGTAAGATCAAGCTCCTATACGGCTGCGAGGGGTATTTCATCAACAATCTGGATGACCGCATCGCCGTGCATGGCGCGCAGGATGGAGACTTTTCCACGGAGATATGCTGCTTCGACATTGAAACGACCGGACTCAAGGTGGCGCATGACGCCATCACTGAGATCGGTGCGGTCATCCTGAAAAACGGTGAGATCACCGGAACGTTCCAGACGTTTGTTGACCCCGAGCGCAGGCTTTCGCCTGAGATCATCGGCCTGACCGGTATCACGGACGATATGCTGCGCGGCGCGCCGAAGCTTGCCGATGCGCTGCATGCTTTTCTTGATTTTGCGGGCGGCCGCCCGCTTGCCGCGCACAATGCGGAGTTTGATATCAGCTTCATCCGCGCGGGCTGCCAAAAGTGCGGCATCCCGTTCGATCCGACATATCTCGATTCGCTGATTTTTGCGCAGAACCTCCTGCCTGAGCTTGGAAAGTACAAGCTCGACATCGTGGCCGATCATTTGCAGCTTCCGCAGTTCAACCACCACCGCGCGTCCGATGACGCGGTACCGGTCGCGCAGATGCTCGCCAAGTTCTTCCCGATGCTCGAAGAGCGCGGCGTGACACGTCTTCAGCAGATCAACAATGAGATGGTCAAGCTGCGTCCGCTGGGCGCAAAGCGCAGCCGTTTCCCGAAGCACATCATCCTGATCGCCAAGAACAAGGTGGGCCTCAAGAATCTCTACCAGCTTATCTCGGCCTCGAATCTCAAATACTTTAAGCGCGTGCCCATCATTCCGAAGAGCGAACTGAACCAGCACCGCGAGGGATTGATCGTCGGTTCCGCCTGCGAGGCGGGAGAGCTGTTCCGCGCCATCGTCGACCACAAGGACTGGAGCGAACTCAAGCGCATCGCCTCCTACTATGATTTTCTGGAGATCCAGCCCATCTGCAACAATCGTTTTATGGTGCGCGACGGCACGGTGCGTGACGATGAAGACCTGAAGAATTTCAATCGCACGGTCGTCAGGCTCGGCGAAGAACTCCAAAAGCCCGTCTGCGCCACAGGCGACGTTCATTTCCTTGACCCTGAGGACGAGGTCTACCGCCATATTCTGCTCGCGTCGAAGAAATTCCCCGACGCGAACGAGCCTGTTCCGCTCTACTTCCGCACGACGGACGAGATGCTCAAGGAATTTGACTACCTCGGCAAGGAGAAGGCCTATGAGGTCGTCGTGACGAACACCCGCGCCATCGCCGAGCAGGTGGAGGATATCGAACTTCTGCCCAAGGGCAAGCTTTTCCCGCCGCGGCTTGAAAATTCGGAAGAAGATCTCAACCGCATGGTATGGGGAAAAGCCCATGAGCTTTACGGCGACGATCTGCCGCAGCTGATCGTTGACCGGCTGAACGTTGAACTCGGCAGCATTCTGGGCAAGTACGATGTCGTTTATATGTCGGCGCAGAAGCTCGTGCAGCGCTCGCTCGAGTGCGGGTATCTGGTCGGTTCGCGAGGGTCGGTCGGCTCGTCGCTCGTGGCGTACATGGCCGGCATTACCGAAGTCAACGCCCTCCCGCCGCACTACCGCTGCCCCAAGTGCCGCAGCGTTGAATTCCGTGAGGGGGAATACGGCTGCGGCGCGGACATGCCGGATAAAATATGCCCCGTCTGCGGCACGAAGTACGTCAAGGACGGCTTCGACATCCCGTTTGAGACCTTTCTCGGCTACGGCGGCGGCAAGGTGCCCGATATCGACCTGAACTTCTCGGGCGAATACCAGGCGCGCGCGCATCAGCACGCGGTCGAGATGTTTGGCAAAACACAGGTCTTCCGCGCGGGCACGATCGGTACGCTCGCAGAGAAGACGGCCTACGGCTTTGTCAAAAAATACCTTGAGGAAAACGGCATCGCCGCGGGCAATGCCGAGATCGACCGCCTGACGGCGGGCTGCGTCGGCGTGCGCCGCACGACGGGGCAGCATCCCGGCGGCCTTGTTGTTGTGCCGGATGACATGGATATCGAGGATTTCTGCCCCGTGCAGCATCCCGCCGACGACCCCGACAGCGACACGATCACCACGCATTTTGAATATCACTGCATGGAGGACAACCTCTTAAAGCTCGACATGCTCGGACACGATGACCCGACGATGATCCGCATGCTCGAAAACCTGACGGGCGTGAACGCCCGCGCCATTCCGCTCGACGATCCCGACACGATGTCGATCTTTATCTCGTCCAGGGTGCTCGGCTACGAGAATGACGAGGTGCTCGGCCCCACGGGCGCCGTTGCGATCCCGGAGTTCAACACACGCTTCACGCGCCAGATGCTCGTCGATACGCAGCCGAAGGACTTCAATACGCTGCTGCGCCTTTCCGGCTTCTCCCACGGCACGGACGTATGGCTCGGCAACGCAAAGGATCTGATCATCAGCGGCACGGCCAGCGTTCTGGAAACGGTCGGCTGCCGTGACGATATCATGCTCTATCTCATCCGCATGGGGCTCGACCCGAAGATGAGCTTCAAGATCATGGAGGCGGTGCGAAAGGGCAAGGTGAAAAAGGGCAAGGCAGGGGACTGGCCGATGTGGGTCGAAGAGATGCGCAAGCACGACGTGCCGGAGTGGTACATCGAGTCGCTTGCCAAGATCGGCTATCTCTTCCCGAAGGCGCACGCCGTCGCGTACGTCATGATGGCGTTCCGTATCGCATGGTTCAAGGTCCACGAGCCGCTCGCGTTCTATGCCACGTTTTTCTCCATCCGCGCCAAAGCGTTTGACGCAGCGGAGTGTTGCAAGGATGCCGACGCGCTGCGCCGCCGTATCCGCGAGATCGAAAACAACAAGGAGGCGACGGCCGTCGAACAGGACCTGATGACGACGCTCGAGGTCTGTTATGAATTCTGCCTGCGCGGCTTCCATTTTGAACCCATTGACATCTACCGCAGCGACGCGACAAAGTTCGTCGTCACGGAAAACGGTCTGCTGCCGCCGTTCACGTCCGTTCGCGGCCTCGGTGAGACCGCTGCGCTTGACACCGTCGAGAAACGCAAGGGAAAGGACTTTACGTCTGTTGAAGAATTTTCCCTGTGCTGCAACAAGCTCTCGCAGACACATATCGACCAGCTGCGCGCGCTTGGCGCATTCGCGGGTCTGCCGGAGACCAGCCAGCTGACGCTGTTCTGATCTCCTGCCGGTACAGGACAACAGAGCATCACAATAATAAAGAGGGCCATTCTCTCACACGGGAGAATGGCCCTCTTTGGCGCGTATCGCACAAAAGCGGAGACAAAGGGAGACACGCAAGCAGAGGAGAGAGCCCGCTGAAGCCGGCTCCCTCCCTTGATTTTTATGAGTTTTCCGCGTCCGGCTCTGCAAACAGCGTGTTCAAAACGCCGGTGTAGAGCTGTTCGGGATTTTTCTGGAAGCGCGCGGCAAGGTCGTGTGCCATCACTTCCTTGGGCACCATCAGTTCCATCTTGAGGATGGGCAGGTCATCATCGTCGTTGAAAGCGAGCGTGACGGTGTAGGTCCCATTGCGGCGGGGAACGATGTCCGTCTTGATCTGCGCGCGGCGCTTGAGCTTCTGGTTGAAGATGGTGATATTCTTGTCGGCGCGCAGGCGCACGGAATAGGGCAGGCTTGACTCGCAGATCGCGCCGTTGTGCAGCCCCTTTTCCGTGACGGCATACAGCCCGTCGTCGGAAAGCGTCAGGTGCTGCGACTCGACAAGATTGCTCAGGCACTCGGAAAAGTCGAAAAAGTCGATGCCCTCGTCGCACATCGTCAATTCCTGCATTGCCTCGAACGGTACCGGTTCGATAAGACGGGAAGCCACATACAGTATAAGGAACTTGATCTCCAGCTTGTCCTGGATAAAGCCGACGCGCCCCATAGCGCACCTCCTTGGGTCTGTGATGGGAGTATTATAACGCTTTTGCGGCGTTATGTATAGGATTTTTTCAAAATGCCGCGGCCGCGCCGCACCCATTTGCCGCGCAGGCATAGACTGGGGTGAAAGAAGACGGCGCAGCGCCGCTCTTTCGCAGTACTTAAATAGGAGGTATTCTTGCTATATGGCTGATAAAGTTGCTGCAGGCCCCGTGTGCGGCGCGAACAGCGTGCGTGAAGCGGTCTGTATTCATACGAAAAAGATCTACTCCTCGTGCAGAGACAAGGACTGCATTGAAGATCTGCTCTTTTACCCAACGGCCACGGCGCAGAGCGTGCTGAGCGCCGCGCAGAACATCCGCGGCGGCAGCGCCGAGCTGCTCTACACCTTTGTGGATGTGGAGCCGGTGAACTTTAACCGCGGCTACTACACCGTCGACATGCGCTTTTTCTACCGTATCATCCTACAGGCGATGAACGGCAGCGCGCGATATACGGAGGTGGAGGGTCTTGCGACGTTCGATAAGCGCGTAGTGCTGTTCGGCAGCGAGAGCGGCGCGAAGATATACTCCTCCGAGCCTATGGAGAATATGGTCGATGTACCGCTGGATCTGACGGCGAATCTTCCCACCGCGGTCGTCGAGGTCGTGGACCCGATCCTGCTGTGCGCGCACTTTGCCGACAACTGCAACTGCCGCTGCGGCTGCGCGCGCGGTACGCTCACGGGTGTTCCCACCGGTATTCTGGAGGCGTTCGACGAGCCCATCATCTTCGATGAGTCCGCCATCCGCCGCGTGTGCATCTCGCTTGGCCAGTTTTCCACCGTGCGTCTTGAGCGCGACACGCAGCTCCTTATCCCCGTGTACGACTACTGCATTCCCTCGGACGAGTGCACGCTCGCCGGTATCGGCGACTGCTGCAGCGAGGACCCCTGCAAGGTCTTCGACGCGGTGGAGTTCCCGCTGGACGATTTCTTCCCGCCCAGCACGCCGCAGGGCGGCGCGGGCTGCGGCTGCGGCTGCGGCTGCGGAAGCAATAACTGAGAAAAAACGGGGGACCACCCCGTTTTTTCTTTTCCGCAGCGGGGACAAACCGTGCATAAGCGTGTCCGTGCGCTCATAGAGTGTACCATCACAGAAGAAGGGAAGTGCCTGACCGATGGAACGACTCAGCCGGATCTACCGCTATGAGCAGGCCTGCGAATTATTGCCGCACCGCCTGAAGCGCCTCGCGCTTTCGCTGCCGGACCAGCAGAAGGAGCGCACGGAGGAGTTCCGCCTGCGCGTGATGCGCCCGCTCACGGTGCTGACGCTCGAAGGTGAGCTGAATGCCGCGCCCGAGGGACACGCCGCGCTCGTCACGGCGGAGGACCTGGAGCAGATGATCGGCGCGGTGACGCAGTATTCGCGCTACGCCTGCATGGAAACGCTGCGCCAGGGCTTTCTGCCGCTGCGGGGCGGATTCCGTCTCGGCGTGTGCGGCAGCGCCGTCGTGCGCGAGGGCGAGGTGAATAACCTCAAGGATGTTTCTTCGCTCGCGCTGCGCATCGTATGCGAACAGCTTGGATTGGGGAGCGATGTTGCGCCGCAGCTCTTTGATGCCGACGGGCATTTTATGAGTACGCTTATCCTTTCGCCGCCCGGCGGGGGAAAGACGACGCTGCTGCGTGACCTGATCCGCGTGCTGTCGCTCGGTGATGCCGAGCACCGTGCACTGCGCGTCGGCGTGATCGACGAGCGCTGCGAGCTGGCCGTGTGCTGCCAGGGAAGACCGCAGATGGAGCTCGGCAGCCACACGGATGTGCTCTCGCTCTGCCCCAAGGCTGTAGGTATCCCGATGCTGCTGCGCGGCATGAATCCGCAGGTCATCGCAGTGGACGAGATCACGGCGGCGGAGGACATCCGCGCGATGTGTCTTGCCGCCAACTGCGGCGTCGGGCTGCTCGCGAGCATCCACGCCGCACAGCTGGACGAGCTCATGCGAAAGCCGCTCTGGCGCGAGCTGCTGGCGGCGGACGTGTTCCGCCGCTGCATTGTGATCCGTGCAGATGGAGGCACACGGCGCTATGAGGTGCGGGAGCTGCCATGCGGCAGTTGACGGGGACCGCGCTGCTGCTTGCCGCGTCTCTGCTGCTGCGGTACAGCATCCTTGCACGCGAGCGAAGGCAGCGGCGAACGCTGCGCGCTCTTGCCGATGCCTTTTCCGCGCTGGAGCGTGCCGTGCGCCTGACGCTCACGCCGCTGCCCGCGCTGCTGCGGGACCTTTCCTGCGCGGTGGAAGCGAGAGCCTTTTTTGACGAGGTCTCGGAAGGCCTTGCCCGCGGCGAGGCGCTTGAGCCCGCGTGGAAGTACGGGGCACGGCAATTACCGCTCGGCGAACGGGAAAAGGAAGCGGTAGCGGCGCTGGGACCGGCGCTCTGCGGAGATGAGCAAAGTGTCTGCGCGGCGCTCATGCGCGCGCAGGAAACGCTTTCGGACGCGGAATGTACTGCTGCGGCGAGGGAGGGGGAGCGGGCCCGTGTGACGACCGCGCTCTGCCTTGGCGGCGGCGCGCTGGTGTGCATCCTGCTGTTATAACGGATCAATCTGCAAGGAGAAATACTTTACATAAGGAAGACAGTCTATGGATATTGACCTCGTGTTCAAGATCGCGGCGGTGGGCATCATCGTGGCGGTGCTCAACCAGCTGCTCGTGCGCTCGGACCGGCCGGATCAGGCGATGCTCGTCAGCCTTGCGGGCCTGATCACGACGATGATGCTGCTCGTGCGGGAGATCAGCTCGCTCTTCGATCTCATCAAGAGCCTGTTTGGCTTTTAGCGATGGAGCTGCTGATCAGACTGGCGGCGCTGAGCCTGTGCGCCGCGGCAGTGACGCTGCTGCTCAGAAAGAGCGACGAGGCGCTGGCGCTTTTGCTGCTGCTCGCGGCAGTGATCGTGGGCTGTGCGCTGCTGCTGCCCGCGCTGTCGGAGCTGGCGGATTTCTGCACCCGCGCACTTGCGCTGACGGGCCTGCCGGCGGCGCTGTTCGTGCCGCTTCTGAAGGTGATGGCCATTGCGCTCGTGGCGCGTTTTTCCTGTGCGCTGTGTGCCGACGCGGGGCAGAGCGCGCTTTCAGCCCTGCTGGGCACGGCGGGCGCGCTGTGCGCGCTCGTGTGTGCGCTGCCGCTGCTGGAAGCGGTGCTGTCGATGGTGGAGGGCTTTTTATGAGGCGGCTCATGTTTCCGCTCGCTGCGCTGCTCATGCTGTGCGTCAGTGCTTCGGCGCTTGAGCTGCCGCAGGGGCTCGACCGGGCTGTGCCGCGCGAGCTGCTGGACGGCGCACGCGGGGAGGACGGCCTTGTTTCTGCCGGCGCGTCGTATCTCTGGGGACTTTGTCGTGATGCGCTCGGCGGCGCGCTTACCGCGTCCGTGCGCGCGGCGGTATCGCTGATGCTGCTCGCGCTGCTCTGCGGGCTCATCGAAGGCACGGCGGAGGGGACGGGTGAGCTTTCCGCGCGCTATACGGGCTATGTGGGCGTGCTGGGCGCGGCGGCGCTCGCGGCGGGAGACCTCAACTCGCTCATCGGTCTCGGGGTTTCGACCGTGGACGAGCTCTCTGTTATGGCAAAGCTCCTGCTGCCAACGGTGGCCGCCGCGATGGCAGGGGGCGGATATGTGGGCACGGCCAGCGTATGGCAGGTCGGCGCGCTGATGATGTCCGATGCCTTTCTCTCACTGCTGCGCGGCGTATTCGTTCCCGCGCTCTACTGCATGATCGGCGCGGCCGCCGCGGGCGCGCTGCTCACGAACAGCAGGCTTTCGCTGCTTGCTGACGGTATCAAAAAGCTTCTTTCCTGGGCTTTGAGCGCGCTCCTGATCGTCTATACGGCGTTCCTGTCGCTTTCCAATCTTTTGGCGGGCGCCGCGGACCGCACCGCGGTGCGCGTCGGCAAGACGGTGATCTCCGGCGCGGTGCCGATCGTCGGCGGCATCCTCTCCGACGCAGCGGAGACGCTGCTGGCGGGCGCTGGCGCGCTGCGCGGCACGCTCGGTGTGCTGGGGGTGTTTTCGGTGCTCGCGCTGTGTCTTGCGCCGCTGGTGCGGCTGGGACTGCAATACCTACTGTACCGCGCGGCAGCGTTTTTCTGCGGCATGGTGGGGTCCGATGCGCTGCGCGGCTTTCTTGAGCAGCTGTCCTCCGCCTTTTCTCTTGTGCTGGCGATGACGGCGGGTGGGGCGTTCCTGCTGCTGGCGGCTTTTCTCATTTCGCTTTTGATGGTGGTGGCGGTATGATGACCTATCTGCGTGCATGGCTTATGAGCGTGGTGGCCAGTGCGGTGCTCGTAAGCATTGCCGAGCAGCTGACGGACGGGGCTGCAATACGCCGCGCGGTGCGGTTTGTGGGCGGGCTGCTGCTGCTGCTTGCACTGCTGCGCCCGCTGCTGCGGCTCGAGCTTGCGCTGCCGGAGCTGACGCCGGACGATTACCGCGCCGCTGTGGAGGCCTTGGAGCGGGAGCTGTCCGCACAGCGCAGCGACGTGCTTTCTTCCGGCATAGCGGGGCGGACGCAGGCATATATTGAGGACAAAGCAGACGAGTTGGGCCTTGCGGTCCGCGCCGTTGTCGCGCTCGAGGAGCATGACGGCGTGCCGCTGCCTGAATCGGTGACGCTTTACGGCAGAAAAAATGAGGTGCTCGGCGCGTACATCGCGCGCGAGCTCGGGATCGCAGAGGAGAAGCAGGTATGGATCGAAACGGAGGAAAGCGGCTCGACGCCCTGAAGGGCCTCGGTTGGCTGAAGAAGTACCGGTATGTGGCCCTGATGGCGGCGCTGGGCGCGCTGCTGCTCCTGCTGCCGTCGGGGGAGACGAAAAAGGAGACGGAGAGCGCCGTGCCGCCCGCGGCGGAAAGCTTTGATCGCGCGGCGCTGCAGAGCGAGATGGAGCAGATCCTCTCCTCGCTCGACGGTGTGGGCAGGCTCTCGCTGATGCTTACGGTGGAAGGCGGCGGGGAGTATGAGCTCGCGCAGGATGAGTCCGCTTCCGTCCGCCGGAGCGGCGAAATGGACGGTGAGCGGACACGAAAGACCGAAACTGTGGTGCTCGGCAGCGGCGGCAGCGCGGGCGTTGTCGTGACACAGAGCCGCTTTCCGCAGTTTGTCGGTGCGCTCGTCGTGTGCGAGGGCGGCGGCAGTGCGGGCGTCCGCCTTGCCGTCACGCAGGCTGTCAGCGCGTTGACGGGCCTGCCGTCGGACCGTATCACTGTCGTTAAGGGAAAGCCATGAGGATGCTCTTATTTTATCAATCAAAAAGCAGGGAGGAAGCAGGTATGAAACAGTTATGGAAGCGGAACGCGGTGGTGGCGACGATCCTGGTATTCGTCTGCGCAGCGATCTTCCTCAACGGCAAGTATGCCGAGAAGGTGGAAAAGCCGGCGAAGGTGCTCGGGCAGGCGCAGCAGGTGGACGCGTCGGACGGCGAAGCCGCAGAGGTTTCCGGCGATGCGGCGGGATCGGATTACTTTGCCTCGGCGCGCTTGACGCGCCAGCAGGCGCGTGACAGCGCACTGTCGCTGCTCAAGGAGGCAAGCGAAAACGGGGACGTGGACGCCGAGACCGCGAGCGCGGCGGCAAAGAGCATCGAAACGCTGGCCTCCTACACGCTCAGCGAGGCGCAGATCGAGAACATGATCACGGCCAAGGGCTATGATGACTGCGTGGTCTTCATGTCAGAGGACGGCGTGAGCGTCGTCGTCTCCACAGGAACGGACGGCCTGCAGACCGAGGATGTGGCCCGCATCACGGATATCGTCAAGCAGGAGACGGGGCTTTCGGCTGAGTGCATCAAGATCATGGAAGTAAATTAACGGTTGTAATTTTCAGAAGAAGATGGTAAAATACTCTTGATATACGACCATTCAGGCAAGGAGAGATTAGCAATGGCTGAAAATCGAGAGTATCTGACCCGCAGCGAGGAAAACGGAAGCATCAGCATCGCGGAGGATGTGGTCGCTGCCATCGCGGCGGATGCGATTGGAGAGATCGAGGGAGTGGGGCCCATGTGCCAGAACATGACCGAGCAGATCACCGAGCAGTTTACCGGGAAAAAAGCCCTGCGCGGCGTGCGCGCCGAGGTGCAGGACGGTGAGATCATGGTGGACATCTACCTGATGATGCGCTACGGCTATGCCATCCCTGAGACTGCGCGCAAGGTGCAGGAGAGTGTCTCGGCCGCGGTCAGCGGTATGACGGGCTACGGCGTGCATGCGGTCAACGTCCACGTCGGCGGGATCAGCTTCAACTAAAAGAAAGATAAAAGATAAAGGAACAGACGAAAATGATTCGCAATACGGCGCGAGAGATCGCGGTGCACTTGGCCTATGAGCTGAGCTTTACGGATAAGACGCCCGACGAGCTGCTCGACGAGCGGCTGACAAAGGAATATTTTGATACCCTCAGGGATGAGGATGAGGTCTACGAAAAGGTCCCCGGTGCGTCGCAGGCGGACTATATCCGCTCCATCGTCACGGGCGTCGCCGGGCATGCTCCGGAGCTGGACGGCTACATTGCCAAATACGCCAGGGGCTGGAGCTTTGAACGTATCCCGCTCGTCGCCTCGGCGATCATGCGCGTTGCGATGTATGAGGTTCTCTACCGCACAGATATTCCCAACAGCGTCGCCATCAACGAGGCGGTCGAGATCGCCAAAAAGTATGAAACACCGGAGACGGTGAAGTTCATCAACGGCATCCTCGGCAGCTTTGTGCGCGGCGAGGTCAGCGAAGAATGAAAAAAAGCAGAGTACCGCCAGCGCGGCGCTCTGCTTTTCTTCCGCTTTTCAGAAGGGGGTGACGCGGACGTGGCTGAGCAGCAGATGATCTTCAGCGTGTCGGAAGCGAACAATTTCATCAAAGCTCTGCTTGACGCTGTGCCGCAGCTTCAGACGATCTTCGTGCGCGGCGAGATCTCGAACTATAAGCTTTACCCTTCGGGGCACCATTATTTCACGCTCAAGGACGAGGGAAGTGCGCTTCGCTGCGTGATGTTCCGCGGCATGGCCTCATCGCTCCGATTCCGTCCGGAAAACGGCATGAGGGTTATCGCCTTCGGCCGCATCGGCGTTTTCCCGCGCGACGGCGCGTATCAACTTTATTGCTCGGGACTCAGTGCCGAGGGCGTTGGCGACCTGCATGTCGCCTTTGAGCAGCTCAAGGAAAAACTTTACAAGGAGGGGCTTTTCGATCCCGCGCACAAAAAGCCGCTGCCGAAGTATCCAGAGCGCATTGCCATCATCACCTCGTCCGCAGGAGCGGCGGTACACGATATGCTGCGCATCCTGAATGTGCGCTGGCCGATGAGCGAGGTGGTGCTGCTGCCTGTGCGTGTGCAGGGCGCGGAGGCGCCGCCGGAGATCGTCGGCGCACTGCGCTACGCGAACAAGTGGAAGGTCGCAGACCTCATCATCACAGGCCGCGGCGGCGGCTCGATCGAGGACCTCTGGGCGTTCAACGATGAGCGTGTCGCCCGCGCGATCTATGATTCCGATATCCCCGTCATTTCTGCTGTCGGCCATGAGCCGGACGTGACGATCGCCGACTTTGTCGCCGATGTGCGCGCGTCGACACCGTCGAACGCGGCGGAGCTCGCCGTGCCGGATCAGCGCGAGATCAAAAGGCGGCTTGACGCGCTGCGAACGCGTATGGTGCAGAGCGAGCAAAAGCGCGTGGAGCAGATGCGTGAGCAGTATGCAAAGCTTGCGCGCAGCCGCGTACTGCGCAATCCCATGGCCTTTATCGATGATAAGCGCCTGCTGCTCGACTATATGCAGAAAAATCTTGCCGTGCTTGCGCAGCGTCAGATGGCGCAGCGGCAGCAGCGATTTACGGCGCTCACGGCCAAGCTCGACGCGCTGAGTCCGCTCAAGGTGCTCGGCCGCGGCTACGCCGTGGCGAGAAATGAAGAGGGAACGATCCTGCGCCGTGCGGCGGACGCGCAAACCGGCGAGAGGATCGAGGTGCTGCTGGGGCAGGGGAGCCTTGCGTGCACGGTGAACGAACGAAAAACGGGAGGAACGGCCGATGGCAAAAACGTTTGAAGACAATATCGCGCGCCTTGAGGAGATCGTGACGGCGCTGGAAAAAGGCGACGCCAAGCTTGCCGACTCGCTCAAGCTCTTTGAAGAGGGCACGAAGCTCGTCGGTGACTGCGGCGCAATGCTCGACAAGGCCGAACAGAAGGTCGCAAAGCTCTCCAAGGGCACGGACGGCGCGCCGGTGGAGCATCCCTTTGCTGCGGAGGACTGAAAGCATGGACGAAAATCTGTTTTCTGCGCGCATGGAGGGTTATCAGGCGATGATCGAGGACTACCTTGCCGCCTGCCTGAGCGAAGCGTCCGGTGCGCGTTATCATAAGCTGACCGATTCGATGCGCTACAGTCTGAGCGCGGGCGGCAAGCGCCTGCGTCCGATCCTGACGCTCGAATTCTGCCGTGCCTGCGGCGGTGATGTGGAGGCCGCACTCCCTGTGGCCTGCGGCGTGGAGATGCTGCACACCTATTCGCTCATCCATGACGATCTGCCTGTGATGGACAACGATGATCTGCGCCGCGGCAAGCCGTCGAACCACAAGGTGTTCGGCGAATGTACCGCGACGCTCGCGGGCGACGCGCTGCAGGCGCTCGCCTTTGAAACGGT
>CAKTLD010000024.1 GCA_934572445.1 uncultured Oscillospiraceae bacterium | reverse complement strand
GACCAGAAGCTCGTCAAGTCGACGCCGAATTTCCCCGTGTACATCGACTCGCCCCTTGCCAAGGCGGCGACGACCGTATTCTGCGGCAACCTGCACGGCTATCTCGACGAGCAGGCGCTCGAGCTTGTCAAGGACGGCACGCACATGTTTACCTTCCCGAACCTTAACCTGGTCGAGTCGAGCGAGGAGTCCAAGATGCTCAACATGGACTCGACGCCCAAGGTCATCATCTCGGCCTCCGGCATGTGCGACGCGGGCCGCATCCGCCATCATTTGAAGCACAACCTCTGGCGCGCGAACAGTGCGGTGGTGTTCGTCGGCTTCCAGTCACCCGGCACGCTGGGCCGCCGGCTGCTCGACGGCGCCGAGAAGGTCAAGCTCTTCGGCGAGGAGATCGCCGTCAAGGCGAAGATCGTCAACTTCCAGGGCCTTTCGTCCCACGCGGACCACGATCATCTGATCCAGTGGATCAAGGCGTTTGACCCGAAGCCCACGCATGTGTTCGTGGTCCACGGCGACGAGGACGTCGCGCCCGTGTTTGCCGAAGAGCTCAATTCTCTCGGCTTCCACGCGCACGCGGCCAAGTTCACCGAGTGCTATGACCTCGCCGCGAACGAAATGGTCAGCGAGGGCTACATTTCCGAGCGCAAGAGCACGGCGCAGAAGTCCCGCGCCGACAACCTGTACGCCAAGCTCGTTTCGGCGGCGGAATCGCTGCTGGCACTGGCCAAACGCTGCAAGGGCAGACCCAACAAGGACATCACGAGCCTTACGGGCCAGATCGTCAGCCTGATCGAGCGCTTCCGCGATTGATACAAAATAAAGCAAAGGGTACTTCGCGCGGGAAGCGCGGAGTACCCTTTCTGAGAGGAAGACACCATGGAGTTTGCCAAAAATCAGGAGCATACCGTCACCATCGAGGGCTATGGCGAGGGCGGCATGGGCGTCGCGCGCATCGGCGGGCGCGTCGTATTCGTCCACGGTGCGCTGCGCGGCGAGAAGTGCCGCGTGCTCATTTTGAAGACGCTCAAGAGCGTCGCCTTTGCCAAAGTGCTCGAGGTGCTCGAGCCGTCGAGTGAGCGCATCACGCCGGACTGTCCGTATTTTCCACGCTGCGGCGGCTGCACCTACCGGCACATCCGCTATGAAGAGGAGCTGCGGCTGAAAAAACAGCGCGTGCAGGATAATCTCAGCCGCATCGGCGGCAGCGGCGTGACCGTCGAGGAGATCTTGGGCGCGCAGGACACGCTGCGCTACCGCAACAAGGCACAGTATCCCGTGTCGAAGGACGGGGCGGTCGGCTTTTACCGCGCCCGCACGCACGAGGTCATCGAGTGCGAGCACTGCCTTCTGGTCAAGCCCGAGGCCGACGCCGCGGCGGAGGCACTGCGCGCGTACATGCAGTCCTGCCATGTGGCGGGTTACGACGAAAAGACGGGCCGCGGCCTTGTGCGCCACCTCTACGTCCGCTCGAACGCGGCGGGGGAGAGCCTTGTCTGCGTGCTCGTAAACGGCGATAAGCTGCCGAAGGAGGACCGGCTCGTCACGCTCCTGCGCGAAGCGTGCCCGCAGTGCATCGGCATCGTGCTTGGCACGAACACGAAAAAGGGCAACATCATCCTCGGTGATCACTATCGTACGCTCTGGGGGAGCGACCGGCTCGAGGATACGCTCTGCGGCAAGACGTTCCGGCTCAGTGTACCGTCGTTTTATCAGGTCAACCGCGTGCAGGCTGAGCGGCTCTACGCGAAGGCCATCGAATTTGCGGATCTCACGGGGCAGGAGACGGTGCTCGACCTTTACTGCGGTGCGGGCACGATCACGCTCGCGCTGTCGGACCACGCGAAGCGCGTCCTCGGCGCGGAGATCGTCCCCGAGGCCATCGACGACGCGCGCGAAAATGCTGCACGCAGCGGCGTTGAAAATGCGGAGTTTTTCTGCGGCGATGCGTCCGATGTGGCGAAAAAGCTCGCGCGCGAAAATCTGCGCCCCGACGTCATCACCGTTGACCCGCCGCGCAAGGGCCTGGCCGCCGACGTGGTGGAGAGCATCGCCGCGATGCAGCCGAAAAGGGTCGTGTACGTCTCGTGCGACAGCGCGACCATGGCGCGCGACGTGAAGCGCTTCGCAGAGCTGGGCTACATTGCCAGACGCGCCTGCGCGGTGGACATGTTCCCGCGAGCGGACCATGTCGAGGCGGTGGCGCTGCTGGAAGGGGAAGAGGGCGATGGACAAGGCGTATCTTGAGGCGTTGGTGCAGGCGTTTGCCGAGAAAAACGGAGTGGCGGTCCGGCTTTCACTGGAGATGCCGTGCGGCTATGAGACGGCCAACGCCACATTTGACCCGGTGGTAAGAACGCTTTTTCTCAATTCGACTGTTCTGCAAAGCGCGCCGGAATACGAAGCGATGTTCTACCTTATCCACGAGCTGCGGCACGCGGAGCAGTATCAGCATCCCGAGCGTTTTGATGCGTTGATCCGCGAGAGTCTTCCGTATGTGGTGCTCTACGATGGGACGTGCTTCCGTCTTCGCGGTGAGAAGTGGCAGGAGTGCCGCTTGGACGGCGGAGAAGCGAGGTTTCGCGACGCGTATCTGGGCCTTCCTTACGAGGTGGATGCCAATGAATTCGCAGTGCGGCAGGTAAAAGCGCTTTACGGCGATTCGCCCGCGCTGCGGCAGCTGCGGGACTGTTGGCGGCCAAGAAGGATCTGGTCGAACGCAGACTACCGGCGGCTTTTTCGGGAAATAGACGAAACGATAGAGACAAGCGCGGGCTGAGCAGGCAAACGTTCGGCACTGCGCGTAGAATACGGGAGGAGACAGCAATGAAAGAGTTAAATGTACTGATGCTCAACGGCAGCCCGCGCGCAAACGGCAATACCGCCGTCGCACTGCGGGAGATGGAGGAGATCTTCCGCGCAAATGGCGTGGAGGTCGAGACGGTGCAGGTCGGGAATCGGGACGTGCGCGGCTGCGTGGCCTGCAACGGCTGCGCCAAGGCGGGCAAGTGCGTCTTTGACGACGTGGTCAACGAGCTGGCGCCGAAGTTTGAAAAGGCGGACGGCCTTGTCGCGGCGAGCCCCGTCTATTACGCGTCCGCAAACGCGACGCTCATCGCCTGCCTTGACCGGCTTTTCTACAGCACGCCGTTCGACAAGACCATGAAGGTCGGCGCGAGCGTTGTCTGCGCGCGCCGCGGCGGCTGCTCAGCGACGTTCGATGAGCTGAACAAGTATTTTGCGATCTCCGGTATGCCCATCGCACCCAGTCAGTACTGGAACAGCATCCACGGCCGCACACCCGGCGAGGCGGAGCAGGACGGCGAGGGTCGCCAGACGATGCGCACGCTGGCGCGCAACATGGTGTTTCTGGTGAAAAGCATCGCGCTGGGGCGCGAACGATTCAGCTTGCCCGAGACTGAGCCGCGCATCGCCACGCACTTCATCCGATAAAAATGCAGACAGGTGAGCGGTATCATGCGGTCAACGCTGCTTATGTTCGGCCGGAGGAAGGGCAGACGGCGATGATCGCTGCTTGGTCTCCTTGGATTTACCGTGATATCCGGCCGGTACAACGGGCATTATGATAGATGCGATGACGGATCGTGGCGCCGCGAGGCATGCCCTATTCCGGTTATCAGTGTGAGAGAGCGGAAACAAAAGAAGTGCCCCTCCGACGGGGGGGCACTTCCTTTTATTTACTTGCGGGAAACCGGCGCGACTCTGCGCTCATTCCCGGGGCGTCTTTCAATGGGGGGCATTACGCGGAAGTTCTTCGGGTGACGCAGATTGCGCGCGTTGATGAACTTGGGCGCGACCTGCGGGAACAGCGCGAGCGACAGCACATCCTCCTCGCTGCGGGCAAGATCCTTGAATTCCTCGCGGTACTTGGGCAGCTCCGGTTCCAGAAGGTCGGCGGGGCGGCAGGTGATGACGTCCTCGGGCTTGATGCCGGCCTTGGCGCGGACCTCTTCGTTGACCGTGCCGGGCAGCTTGCCGTATTCGCCGCGCAGCATGGCCTTGGACTCCTTGGGGACCATCTTGTAGCGCTCGCCGGTGATGATATTCAGCACGGCCTGCGTGCCGACGATCTGGCTGGACGGCGTGACGAGCGGGGGATAGCCGAAGTCCTCGCGCACGCGCGGGATCTCAGCGAGCACGTCGTAATACTTGTCCTCCTTGCCCGCCTGCTTGAGCTGGGAGATGAGGTTTGAGAGCATACCGCCGGGGACCTGATAAAGAAGGGTGTTCGTATCGACATTGAGCACCTTCGGATCGAGCGCGCCGGTGGCCTTGAGCCGCTCGGCGACCTTGCGGAAATGGACGGCGGCGGTGCTCATTTTGTCGAGGTCGAGCCCCGTGTCGCGCACGGTGCCCTTGAGCGTGGCGACGAGAGACTCCGTCGCGGGCTGGGAGGTGCCGTTGGCGAGCGGGGAGAGCGCGGTGTCGACGATATCGACACCTGCCATCGCCGCCATCAGGTAGACCATATCGCCCGTACCGCTGGTATTATGCGTGTGCAGATGGATAGGCATATTGACCGTTTCCTTCAGGCGCTTGACAAGGGAGTAGGCATCCATCGGCAGAAGAAGGTTTGCCATGTCCTTGATGCACAGCACGTCCGCGCCCATCTGCTCGAGCTCCTTGGCGAGCTTTACAAAGTAATCCTCATTGTGGATGGGGGAGATGGTGTAGGAGAGCGTCGCCTCGACCTGACCGCCGTACTTCTTGGTGGACTTGATCGCCTGCTCCAGATTGCGCACATCGTTGAGCGCATCGAAAATGCGGATGATATCAATGCCGTTTTCAATGGACTTTGCGCAGAACTCGTCCACCACATCGTCGGCATAGTGCTTGTAGCCCAGAATGTTCTGCCCGCGGAAGAGCATCTGGAGCTTCGTGTGCGGCAGTGCCCTGCGCAGCGCGCGCAGCCGCTCCCACGGATCTTCGTTCAGAAAGCGCAGGCAGGAGTCGAACGTGGCGCCGCCCCAACATTCGAGCGAGTAGTAGCCGATCGAGTCGAGCACCTCGCAGGCGGGGAGCATATCTTCGAGCGTCATGCGCGTGGCAGCCTGAGACTGGTGCGCATCGCGCAGGATGGTATCGGTGATCAGTAAGGGCTTGTTCGATAAGAATTCCATGGCGGTCAACGGATCCTTTCCTAAAATTACCTTCAGTTTACCACAATACCGTGCGATACGCAAGCTTTCTTTTGACGGAAAACTTGCATTTTTGATTCGGATTTCCAAATGAAACGGTACAAAAGCTGCAAAATGCGCAAAGAAGCGGAAAAAGCAGCTTGACGCTCGCGGCGGGATATGATATACTACCCCTTACTTTGAGGGAGTAGATGGCGTCAACTGCTTTGGATGGCGTGGCAAGTCAACAGACTGACCGCTCTGCGGTCTGGCTTGTCTTAAACAACGAGACTCAAGTATGGCTCCGCTGTACCTGTGTCTTTTTTCTTATACTCAGGTGCGGCCGCGCGCCTGATTTTTTGTTGTTTGGAGGATCACTTACCATGACGTTTTTCGAGCTGTTTCTCATCGGCATCGGCCTTTCGATGGACGCCTTTGCCGTGTCGATCTGCAAGGGACTTTCCATGCAGAAGATCGACAAAAAGTATACGCTGTGCATCGGCCTTTTCTTCGGCGGCTTTCAGGCGCTCATGCCGCTGACGGGCTATCTGCTCGGCAGCCAGTTTTCGGGCTATATCGAACGCTTTGACCACTGGATCGCCTTCGTCCTGCTCGCGCTGATCGGCTTCAACATGATCAAGGAGAGCCGCGAAGAGGAGGAAGAAGAGGAAAAGCCCTACGCGGGCGTGAACTTCAAGGAGCTGTTGATTCTCGCCATCGCCACGAGCATCGACGCGCTGGCCGTCGGTGTGACGTTTGCCTTTTTGCAGGTGAACATCGTGCCGGCCATCACGATCATCGGCTGCACGACGTTTGTGATCTCGATTGCGGGTGTGTACGTCGGCAATGTGTTCGGCTCGCGCTACAAGAGCCGCGCGGAGTTCACCGGCGGCGTCATTCTTATTTTGATCGGACTCAAGATCTTGCTCGAGCATTTGGGTGTGATCGCGTTTTGACAAAACTTGAAGGGGCCTCCCGCGCCGCGCGGGAGTGCGCGCATAAAAGGGGACCTTCTCTCGCGTGAGAGAAGGTCCCCTTTTGAACCCCTAAGAGAACGGCAGGGGCGTTTCGACTTCGCCCCTGCACCCCTAACGACCAAAAGGGAGGGGCCTTGCCCCTCCTTTTTGGATTATCCACCCCGCCCTTCTGACGGCGCGGCATTGCTGCGCTCGCTGCTTTGGGGTGCTGCTTTTTTAGTTTTCTGCTGAATCGGTACTGCCGATAGGCTCGTCGGGGATGATATCATGTGTGATGACTTGTTCTTCTGCGTCTAACAGGGCTTTTTTTAGGACTTCACGGGCAAGAATGCCCTTGCCCTCATCGTAAAGGTCGATGGCCTCGCTCGTGGATTGTACCATCAGGTGATAGAGACTTTTATAAGTTGTCATTGCGCATCCCTCCTTAATGGCATTCTACCATATTGTGGAGATATACACAATACTTGTTTTTCACTTTGCTTCATATAATAGGCTCGTAAGAAGGTGGGGTGAGGACGATCATCAGTTACGAGCCTTTATGGAAAACGTTGCAGGAAAAAGACATTTCGCAGTATTATCTGTTGCAAAATGGGCTTGACAATAAGACTTTGGATTCGCTGAAAAAGGGAAAGAACATCACACTGCTGACGCTGGAAAAGCTCTGCAAACTGATCGACTGTACCCCAAACGATATTATCGAATTTATCTGAAAGCTACCGGTGTTAATCGGTAGCTTTTCTTTTTCCCGCGGCGAACGCAGCAATGCCGCCTCGGCAGGTACTGCCGAAGCAGAATTATCCAAAGTAGGCGCAGTTCTTACCGGAAGTGCCAAGGGGTGGATAATCCAAAAAGGAGGGGGAAGGCCCCTCCCTTTTGGTCGTTAGGGGTGCAGGGGCGAGATCGAAACGCCCCTGCCGTTCTCTGGGGGATTCAAAGGGGGATTCTCTCACGCGAGAGAATCCCCCTTTGCCCCGTGCAGCGCCTTAGGCGCTGCCATCCCCCTCCCGCGTGGAACGCGAAAAGCAAAAAAGAGGACTGCGCTTTCGCGCAGCCCCTTTTATGCAGATGCTCAGCAGCCGCAGCCGTTGTTGCAGCCACAGCCGTTGTTGCAGCCACAGCCGTTGTTGCAGCCGCAGCCACCGCCGCAACCGCCGCAGGCGAAGATCAGGATGATGAGGATCAGGATCCACAGGCAGCAGCCGCCGCCAAAACCGCAGTTATTATTGCACATAAAACGAACCCCCTATGAAGATTGAGACAGCCCGCGCGGCGGTCTCAACCCATAGTATGACGGGGACGGAAAAAGGTGCGGGCGATCTTACCGGACGGCCTCCTCATCCGGCTCGGAGGAGGTCTTGGAGATGCGGTAGCTCAGCGTGAGCAGGCTGTCGGCAAAGTGGACATCCTCGGTGAACACCTGCGCGCCGACGTTCAGCTCTGTGTTGGTGAAGTTCCAGATCCCGCGCACGCCCAGCGCGACGAGACGCTCGGCAACCTCCTGCGCGATGCTGCGCGGTACGGTCAGCACGGCGACATCGGGATGGAAGACAGAAAAATAGTCCTCCAGCTCGTCAAATGGGCGGATGAGCACATCGTTCACGCGCGTGCCGATCAGTGCGGGGGAAACGTCGAAGGCGGTGTCGAACTGGAAGCCGGCCTGGGCGAAGTCGAAGTTGCGCAGCAGCGCATGGCCCAAATGACCCGCGCCGACAACGACGAGCCGGTGCCCCTCGTCCACGCCGAGGATATGACCGATCTCGGTGCGCAGCTCGAGGATATTATAGCCGTATCCCTGCTGGCCGAACTCGCCGAAACAGCTCAGGTCCTGGCGGATCTGCGAGGCGGTGATGCCCATGCGCTCACCGAGCGAGTTGGAGGAGATGCGGACGATGCCCTTGGAATGAAGATCGTCAAGATAGCGGTAGTACCGCGGAAGGCGCCGGATGACGGCATCGGAGATCTTACGCTTTTTCATGGTGACAGGATTCCTTTACAAAGATGATCTCATTATAGAGGAAACGGCCAGACTTGTCAATTTTTTTAACGATCTTATCGGACAAATTTTTGCTTTACACGCGGGCAAAAAGTTGCTATACTATGTGGAGTTGAGGCGCTCCGCGCCGTAAGGTAAATATGTGCCCGTAGCTCAGTTGGATAGAGCGTCAGACTCCGACGTTTCAGGTATCTCCACTTGAGATATGGCGCAAACCGTTGCGGCAACTGCGTTCGCGGGAAGCGCAGAGAAAAAATGCGTGGTCGTTGACTACTATTTGACTACTATTCCCGCAGAAGACAACTAAATATGCGCCCGTAGCTCAGTTGGATAGAGCGTTAGACTCCGACATTTCAGGTGTCTCCAGTTGAGATATGGTGCAAAGCATTGCCGCACCTGCGTTTGCGGGAACGGCAGAGAAAAAATAGTTAGTTGTTGACTACTATTTGACTACTATCGCAGGAACCCACAAGTAAATATGCGCCTGTAGCTCAGCTGGATAGAGTGTTGGACTCCGACTCCAAAGGTCAGCGGTTCGAATCCGCTCAGGCGTACCAAGAGAAGCAAGAGAAAACATTGTGTTTTCCCTTGCTTTTTCTTTTGCATCGCACTGTTTTTGCTATAAAAAGTTGAATTCTTACTTTTTGCAAAATGCCTTTACCCATACGTTTACCCCAAACAGAATTTTTTACCCCTAAAATCGAGTAAAAAGCAGCTCCGCCAATCACGAGACCGACGGAGCATTTTTATACCTTTCTCAGCTTGTCATATCTGCTGCTTGGGATCCGGATTGAAAAGATGCGAGGATATGGAATGCAGGATAAAGTGCAATGCATTTGATGAAGAAATTCCTGAAAACTACAAATGCTTGTACGTATACCAGAAACATTTGTGCGAAGAAAGGAGGAAAACATTTACGATTAGGAATGAGAATGATAAAATAAGCGAGAAAATACTCAGATGATCGAAAGAGGAACATATGGAGAACTTGCTGATTCCTGCAAGGTGTACTGTGCCGATCTTCCTAATGATGGCAGTAGGGAATATCCTGAGAAGGACACAATGCTTTTCGGAGAGCTTTTTTTCGCAACTGAATAGGTTTTGCTTTTATATTCTGCTGCCTGCAAGGTTGTTCTATAGTATATATACGGCGGATTTTGGCAAAACATTTTCTCTTGGTGTTAATTTGTTTGTTATCGCGGAAGCGGTGGTCACATTTGCGGCAGCTTATATGCTGACGACCGTCGCAGGTATGGAGCGGCGGCATAAAGGAGCCTGGTTGCAGAATTTTTATCGCTCCAATCTCGCTGTTTCCGGTATGGCGCTGATACAGAACCTTTTCGGGGAAGAGGGGGTGGCGATACTGGGGATCGCGCTGACCTTTTTGGGACCGATCTATAATATCCTGGCGGTGGCGGGCCTTGACGTTTGCAGGGGGGAGAAGGTGCGGTTATGGGGTACGCTGAAAAGCATTTTCAGAAACCCGCTCGTGCTTGCGTCGCTATCCGGTGCGGTGCTGCTGGCGCTGGAGGTTCGCTTGCCGACGTTGCTGACCGATACGATTGAAAACATTGGAGAATGTAGCGCTCCGGTGGCAATTATTGCTCTTGGCGCATCACTGGAGTTGTCGACGATCAGAACAGACTGCAAAGAGCTGCTGGCGGGAAGCGCTGTTCGGCTGATCGTGGTTCCGGCTATTTCACTGCTGGCGGCGATCCCGCTTGGCTTTCGAGGAAGTGAACTTGGTGTGATCCTCATCTGTGCGGGCTCACCGCTGGCGACAACAGCCTATACCATGGCGCAGGCGTACGACAGCGATGAAGCATTTACTGCAGAGCTGGTCGTCGCCACAACGCTTCTGTGCTGTATTACAATGTTTTTCTGGATATTGCTTCTATCGTGGATGAATTTGATTTAAGAGGAAAGGGGCGCCCTTACGGGCGCCCCTTTCCTCCTTTGGCGTATTGGACGGACGGTTATCCGATACTCCATTCCATTTCAAGTGCCTGCCGTGCAAGGGCTGCGTCAGGTGCAGGAGTGCGGTTCCATCGGTTATCGTGCGGAAGATCGGCAGCAATGAAATGGAGATAATCGCTGTCGATTCCGGAACTGCGCAGATCGTTTAGGTTCAGCTTCCGGATGAGGGTGCGGTAGGACTCCAGCACCGTGTCTGCGAGGGCGGTGTCATCAAGGGAAAGATCCAAGCCGATGGCGCGGGCGACGGGGCGAAGCTTCTCGGGACAGGCAAGCACGGCGTAGCGCAAAGCAACAAGGATGGCGGGCGCACATGCGACGCTGTGCGCGCAATGAACCTGATTGGTGATGCGATCGGCTACGGCATGCCCGATGTATGTCCCCTTGTCAGACATGGCATAACCTGCAAGCATACATGCATAGGCCAACTGACAACGGGCTTCGATATCGGAACCATCCTCATAGGCACGAGGCAGATAGCGAAATACCAGCGAAATGACCTGTTCATCCAGCAGTTCCGTCAGCCAGTGCCGCTTCGGGTTGATTAGAGATTCGGTCACATGCGCAAGCATGTCAAGACCGGTGGCAGCAGTCGCCTGTGGCGGGATGCAGAATTCAAAAGAGGGGTCAATAATGGCGATATCACCGCGATTGCTGGCGCCGGTTTTTTTCCCTGTGGACGATTCGCTTACGACAAATACGGGAGTAAGTTCAGCGCTTGTCCCTGCGGTAGTGGGGAGCAGAATCAGCGGATATTTTTTAATGATATCTCGCTTTCCGCGGTTTACACCGATGTAGTCTTCAATAGGGCCGGGATTGGAAAGCAACAGATTGGCACCCTTGGCCGTGTCGAGAGAGCTGCCTCCGCCGATACCGACCACGCAGTCGACGCGGTGGGAGCGCCCCAACTCACCGGCGCGGTTGAGCGTGTCGGAATCCGGCTCGGGCTTGACCGTGCCGAAGCAGATGGTTTCAATGCCGCAGGATACTATGCTGGTGATCACCTTGTCGGCGATGCCCAACTGCCCGATCATCGGGTCGAATACGACAAGAGCCTTTCGACAGCCGTAGCGCTGGAGCACAGCGCCGGTGTGCTTATGGGAGTCAATGCCGAAGATTGACCGTGGAGAATGGTCGACGGTGAAAGTGTCACAACTGAACATAGTACTCTCCTGCCTATAAATATTCAAAATAAGTGTAAGACAAGCCCTGCGCTGTTCTGCTATGCAGAAACATAAGGAGTGAGAAAACCATAGCATAGGCAGAGGGGATAGTCAATACGGCAAAGCACTTGAATTTGCATAGAATGCCACAACAAACTGTTGTAGCACAGCTTTTGTATGTGCATAAAAACGAAAAATGCATGTCGGCGAAAACGTGAAGTGGGCGGAAGACGAAACATGCAAAAAACGGGTAGAAAGAAATGGCCTTCCGCGGGCAGATAAAGAGTTGCTTGTGTACATACGCAGAATCATTGTGGAAACGGCGGATAAAGGCGGTTCTGAGACCTTGCAGTTTATTTTTGGAATAATTATAATTTTTTCGGGGGAAAAATCGTGAAGGTCGAAAAGACGGAGAGGTGCAGTATGAGAGAAGAAATTGAAAAACTGGCGGAGTACACCAAAAAGGCGTATGAGAAGGGCTATGTCGGTGGCAGCGGTGGTAATTCCTCCGTCAGGTTTGGCGATGAGGTATATATTACGCCGACGGGCATAGCGCTCGATGAAGTGATGGCCGACACACTGGTGCGGGTCCGCCTGAAAACGGGAGAGGTTTTATCGGCAAACGGAGGAAAACCGTCCAAGGAGCTGCCGATGCACCTTGCAATCTACCAGGCGAGACCGGATTTGAACGCAATCATACATCTGCACCCGGTGGATTGTATTGCGGCAACGCTTCTGCTGGATGAGGACGAGCTGCTTCCGTGCTATGTTCCCGGGCATGTAAAGAAAATCAAGCGTCCGCCGGTCGAAGAGTATTTCCCAGCGGGTTCGCCGGAACTTGCGGTCAATACGATGATGCTGTTTGAGAAAAATGACTGCGTTTTTCTCAAGCGGCATGGGATCATCGCGGGAGGAAAGGATGTACGAACGGCATATCTGCACTGCGAGGATATGATAGACGCGAGCCGCATTCATCTGCGGCTGCGAGGGTTCGGTGCGCTGAACGAGGAAAGAATTCAGCAACTTTTAAAATGAGCAGGCGCTGCCCCTGAACAGAAGGCGGCGGGAAAATAGACATGCCCCTGCTTGCAAGATGCCGCAAACAGGGGGAGGAAAGGAACTTGCATGAAAGTATTTGTGTCTGCGCAGCTTGAAGACGAGGTGATCGACTACCTGAAAGAAAGAGCGGAGGTCGTATTTGACGGGTGGGGGCCGACAGGGAAGATCCTGACCCCTGAACAACTGGTGGAGCGGGCGAAAGACTGCGAGATGATGGTGATCTGTTATGAGCCTGTAACGGAATATGTTTTTGAGAATCTTCCGTCGCTGCGGTTCATTTCCTGTACCCGTGGCGGTATGGAGAACTTTGATAAAGAGGTCGTGCGCCGGTATCCCCGTGTGACGGTGTGCAATGCACCGGGACGCAATGCCAATGCGGTGGCGGATCTGACGCTTGGGTTGATGATAGACATTTCAAGAAATATTTCACTTTCCAGCCACTATATCCGAAATCAGGACTGGAATCATGTGAAGTGGTTCAAGGCGGGAAAGCTTAGCAAAAAGATGTTCATGGGATATGAGCTGGAGGGAAAGACGCTCGGCCTTATCGGGATGGGTCAGGTTGGCTACCGCGTGGCTAGGCGGGCGCTGGGCTTTGATATGAAGGTGCAGGCATTTGACCCATACAGCAAGGTCGAGATGGATCATGTGACTTATGTTGATTTGGACACGTTGTTGAGAACGAGTGATTTTGTGAGCCTGCATTGCAAGGTAACACCGGAAACAACAGGGATCATCAATGCAGAGACGATCGGGAAAATGAAGCAGGAGTCGTTTCTGATCAATACGGCAAGGGGCGTTCTGGTGAATGAGGACGATCTTATTCACGCACTTGAGGAGAAAAGAATTGCTGGTGCCGCGATGGATACCATTGCCGTTGAGCCGATTCCGGAGGATCATCCGTTCATTCATATGGAGAATGTGGTGGTAACACCGCATATCGGCGGAGCCTCGTATGACATTCAGGCACAGCAATCCAAAATCGTGTTTGAAGACATTAAAGCCTACATGGAAGGACGGAGGGCACCGCATGTTTGGGCATGACCTCTTTTTAGGGATTGACCTTGGAACGACCGGTGTGAAAGCAGCGCTGATTGATGAGGAAGGGACTCCTGTTGGTCAGTTGAGCAGGGAATATGCGGTATATCAACCGCACCCGAACTGGGCGGAGCAGTCTGCGCAGGGCTGGTGGGAAGCAACAGCGGCAGCTGTCAGAGAACTTGTGAGCGGTAACGGGGCGAAAGGCTGCCGCGTGCGCGGTATCAGCGTTTCCAGTCAGGCACCGACATGCCTTGGAATTGATACGCGGGGTATACCGACGGGACGTGCGCTGATCTGGATGGACAGGCGCTCTCAGGATGTCTGCGACAAGGTGCTGCAGCCGTTTGCGCAGGAGATACGAAGTACCTGCGGGAACAGAGTGGATCCTTATTATTTTCTGCCTAAATATTTGTGGCTGCGGAAAAACCTGCCGGAGCAGGAACGTAGTGCAGCGTGTTTTCTTCAAGCGAATGGATGGATTGTGTATTGCATGACCCATGAAATGAGCATCGATACGACGCACCTGACGCATTTGCAAGTATATGACGTGTTTCATGACCGATGGAACACGAAACTAATGGAAAAACTTGACATCGACAGGGATAAACTGCCCCGGGTATACCGGCCACAGGAGATCGTGGGAGAGTTGACGGAGAAAGCGGCAGAAGAGTTGACGCTTCCGGTGGGAATACCAGTCGTGGCGGGCTGCACAGATGCGGCGGCGGCTGCGCTTGGCCTGGGGCATGACGAGGTCGGCGGACTTTTTGAAATGTCCGGGCAGTCCTCCGGGATTGGGCTGGTCATGGATCGGCCGAGAATAAACACAAGACTGAATTTGTCGCGGGGAGCCATGGAAGATCGGTGGAATCAGAAGGGCAGCATGTCCGCCACCGGCGGTGCATTGCGCTGGTACAGGGATAAGATCGACCGATATATCGGGGAAAACGCCTACACGGTATATGATGCCATGGCTGCGCAGTCGCCCGCGGGCGCAAGAGGCGTGATTTTTCTGCCGTATTTGACGGGCGAGCGCGCCCCGCTTTGGGATTCTGGCGCATGCGGCATGTTCTTTGGCCTGCGCTTGATGGCGGAAAAGCAAGATTTGCTCCGTGCGATCCTTGAGGGAGCTGCGTACGGTCTGCGCACAATACGAGACACCTTTGACCCGAAGCTGATGACATCAGAGTACCTGCTGGGAACGGGAGGCGGTTATAAGAGCAGTCTTTGGGCGCAGATAAAGGCAGACGTACTCAAGATGCCAATACAGGTTCAGCGATCCGATTTTGACGCTGCCTGTATGGGAGATGCTTTTCTTGCCATGCGCGCAAACGGCCTGCAGCCGCCGCGGAACAGAGAAAAACGGATTGAGAAGGTTTATGTTCCGAACCCGGGAGTAGGGGAATTGTATGATGAAGGATATCGGATATTTTGCAGCCTGTATGAAAAGAACAGAGAACTGATGAAAGATGATCTTGCTTTTGCAGGAAGATAAGGAGAGAACAATGAAGAAGGATTATATTGCCGCGCCGTTTCAAATTGCGTCCTGTGAGGAACCGATGCCCGTAATCAATGAGGATCAGGTGCTGCTGAAGGTTATGTGTGTTGGTATCTGCGGTTCTGATTCCCATACATATCACGGAAAACATCCGACGAGGAATAAGTTCCCGCTGGATTTCGGCCACGAGGTCTCTGGCGTTATTGTCGAGGTTGGCAAAAATGTGAAGGGATATGCAGTCGGTGAGCGGGTCACTGTAGAGCCGCAAAAGTACTGTGGGCATTGTCCCGCGTGTCTGGGCGGATACTTCAATGTGTGCGAAAGGCTCAAGGTTACGTCGGTGTTTTTCCGAGAATATGCGGCGGTCGACAGCTATTTACTGCATCGCTGCCCACAGGATATGTCTTTTGAGAAGTTAGCTCTTGTTGAACCGGTTGCGGTGGCGGTCGCATCTGTGGATCGCGTTGACTGCAGAGGAACAAGAGTGTGCGTGCTGGGCGCGGGTACGATTGGGAATCTGATCGCGCAGGTGGCGCTGCGTTCGGGCGCGAAGGATGTTATGGTTACTGATATCATTGACAAAAAACTGGCCTATGCAAAGCGCTGCGGCATTCCTCACTGCGTGAACACAAAGGAAACACCGCTGAAGGACGCGATCCTGACCAGCTTTGGACCGGAAATGGCAGATATCATTATTGATGCGGCAGCATCCGGCAGAGGGTTCGCGGATATGATAGAGGCCGCTCGCCCACGTTCGGAGATCGTGATAACCGGGAGCTACAAAGAGCCCGTCAGCTTTGATGTGACGCGGATCCAGCGCAGAGAGATCTCCATGATCGGACACTTCATGTATGTACGAAAACATTTTGAACGCGCGATTGATATGCTCTACCGGAATGAGTTGTACACAGAAGGGTTTGTGGCGAAAAGATTCGACCTTGACCATATGCAGGAAGCGATGGAGTACATTGACAATAATCCGGCGGATGTTATGAAGACAATGTGCGTTGTGGCGGGAGAGGAATAAGAAAAGAGTTTGTAAAGAAAAGGAGAAGTTGGTATGCAGACATCATTTTCTGCGGTCGGAAAGACGACGAGAATGAACCGAATCTTCCGTGAGGATGGTCGCGCGGCGATGGTCGCCATCAATCAGGGAATTACTATGGGACCGAGGGATGGGATCGAAGATCTGAAAAAAATCGTACAGACGCTTTTGCCGGAGGGACCGGATTCGTTTACGATGCATCGAGGAGCCGCGCTGCGCATAGCGGAGCTGTATGCGGGAAAGGCGGCGTTGATTTTGAAACTGACCAACCGCACGCGGTTTTTTGGACCGGACGAGCTTGCGGTGGCTACGGTTGCAGACGCACTCGCGCTTGGCGCGGACGCCGTTTCAATCGGTTTGACACTGTGCGACGCCAAGGAACAGGATACGATACGCATGGCAGCGCAGATGGTCGGAGAGGCAGACCGCTGCGGTATGGTGACGGTCGCACATGCCTACCCAAGCGGCGCATTGATCGCCGATGAGCAGCGGCACACGGTCGAGCAGGTCGGGTATGCGGTGCGTGTTGCGCGCGAACTCGGCATCGACATTATCAAAACATACTGGACGGGAGACAAGGACTCATTTGCAAAAATCGTTGAGTTTGGCGCACCGTGCAAGGTCGTGATTTCAGGGGGGCCGCGCTGCAGAACGCTTCGTGAGTGCTTTGATATGACATGGCAGGGAATTCAGGCGGGGTGCCATGGTATCACCTATGGGCGTAATATCTGGCAGCATGAGTATCCTGCAGCGGTACTCAAAGGGCTGGTTCAAATCATCCACAACGGTGCGAATGTTGACGAAGCAATGGAGATCGCAAGTGATATGGCTGGGACGACTCTGGTTTGAAAGGGGAAAAAATGCTGAAGCTTAAAGAGAACGTTGCACTTGACGTAATTGCGATGGGGCGGGCGAGCGTAGATTTTGTTCCAGATACCTACGGACCGACCACACAGAATCATGTATATACAAAGTTCCTCGGCGGTTCGCCGGCCAATACGGCTGTAGCTATGGCGCAGCAGGGGATCCGAGTAGGGTATATCGGAAAAGTAGGGAATGATATCCTTGGAGATTATCTGCGCAGCTATATGGCGGGAAAGGGTATTGACGTCTCGCATATTGCGGTTTGCAAAGACGGCAGTGTGCATACCGGCCTTTCCATTGCGGAGCTGCTGGGCCCAAACAACAAGCGGAGCAACCTCTATCGTTCCGACGCAGCAGATCTGTACATTTCCATGGACGAGATGGACGAGACATACATTGCTGGTGCGAGGATCCTGCTTTTTTCAGGGACGTCTTTGTGCAATTCGCCAGCGCGAGAAGCGGTATTTCTTGCAATCGAATATGCGAGGCGAAATGGAACACTGGTCGCATTTGACCCCGATTACCGCGCACAATCATGGAAGAGCGAGGCTGACGCATCGCTGAACTATTGGCTGGCACTTCAAAAAAGTGACATCCTGATCGCTACCCGCGAAGAAATGTCGATCGTTGAAAAGCTGATCCTGCCGGAAAATGAGGATGATGATGCATCCGCGAGACTTTGCATGGACAACGGTGTGCAGCTCGTAGTGATAAAGCGCGGAGAGGATGGCGCCACGGGATACACGGCTGAAGGGGAAAAGCATCATCAGGGGATGTTTCCGAGCCGCGTGATCTCTCTGCAGGGTGCGGGGGATTCATACAGTGGTACTTTTTGCAGCCGCCTTGTTCGTGGCGCCTGCCTGAGTGAGGCGATGAAGTACGCAGCGGCATCTGCCGCGCTGACGGTTTCGGGCAGAAGCTGCTCGGAGCATATGCCGACGTACCAGATGACGAAAGAGTTTGTAGCAGTCTGCGAAGCCGGACATGCGGACCAATGGGAATTCTGGAGCTGAAAAAAGAGATAGGGCGCAAGAGCCGTGAGAAGCGGGTCTTCCACACAAATAAACGTTTGTGAAAAGACAAAGAGTTGCTGTTTGATTATTTGCCTTCATGGGGGTAGTATAAAATTACAAAAGCAAAGGAAAACAATCCGATACTTATTTGTGAATATTGCCAAAACGCTGCGAGCTGGAAATGAGTGAGAGAAGATGAAAGCTGTCGTAAAGATATGTCCTGAAAAGAATGGACTTGCGTTGCAGGAACTTCCCATCAGACACCCGCAGGAGGGAGAAGTGCTTGTGAGGATCGCGGCGGCATCCATATGCGGCAGCGATCTGCACATATACGCATGGAATCAGTGGGCAAAAAACCTGTATGAGGATATTCTGCCGATGCCGATGGGACATGAGTTCTGCGGAACGGTGGAAGAGGTCGGGGATGGCGTCAGAAGCGTCAGGATCGGAGACAGGGTCTGCGCGGAAACGCATATCCCGTGCGGACACTGTGACAAGTGCAGACGGGGTATGGGCCACATTTGCGATAATCTGCAGCTGTTCAGCAGGACAAAGGCGGGGTGTTTTTCGGAGTATACAACTGTTCCGGAGAAGTGCCTGATTCATGTTCCTGACAGCCTGAGCGATATTGAGGGGGCGCTGATGGAGCCCTTCGGTGTTTCGGTTCGGGCGGTGTCCGATGCAGAAGTTGCGGGGAAGTTTGTACTGATTCAGGGATGCGGTCCGCTGGGGCTGATGGCTGTAATGACGGCAAGGGCGATGGGCGCAGCAAAGGTGTTGGCGACAGACATCGATCCATACCGTCTGCGCTTTGCAAAAAGTGTTGGTGCGGACGAAGTGATCGATCCGGCGGATGGAGATGTACCGGAACAGGTCAGGGCGTTGACCGGCGGTGTCGGTGTGCGCGCGATCTGCGAGATTACGGGCAGCATTCCCGCAATCCAGACGGGATTTCGGTGTATGGCTAAGGGCGGACGTTATATTTTTACCGGTATGCCTTCGCAAAAGCTGGAGATCGACGTTGCGCGGGATCTGATTAACAGGGAGGTCACACTTCAGGGGTGTTATGGCAGAAAAATATACGAAACATGGAATCTTGCATTTGACCTGTTGGAAGCGAAACGGATCGATCTAAGCAAAATAGCAACGCACAAATACCCGCTTGCAGATTACGCGCAAGCCTTTCAAACGGCTGTTGGGAGGAAATGCGGTAAGGTACTCCTTATAAATCAATAGATAGAAGGGGGACTGAAGTATGGAGGCCAAAAAGACAAAGATCACAGAGCTTGAACAGCGGGCGAGAGAACTGCGCAGAGATGTGATCCACATGATCAACGCGGCGGGGGCTGGACATCCGGGAGGCTCACTGTCAGCGGCCGAAATTGTGACTGCGCTTTATTTCAGTGAATTGAGTGTGGATTCGAAAAATCCAAAATGGCCAGACCGTGACAGATTCATCCTTTCCAAGGGACACTGTTGCCCAATCCTGTACGCGGCGCTGTGCGCTCGTGGCTTTTTCGGAAGAAAGGAACTGGACACGCTTCGCAGATACCACTCAAAGCTTCAAGGACACCCTGATATGAGAAAAACGCCTGGGGTGGATATGTCGAGCGGTTCTCTTGGCAATGGACTGGCAATCGGCCTTGGGATGGCGCTGTCTGCCCGTACCCATGGACAGAATTACCGTGTATTTGTCCTGATGGGAGACGGTGAGCAGCAGGAAGGCGCTGTGTGGGAGGCGGCTATGATTGCTGCGCACCATAAGGTCAGCGGCTTGATTGCAATTGTCGACCGGAACCATTTGCAGCTGACCGGTCCGACAGAGGATGTGGTAGCGCTGGGAGATCTTGCCGAAAAATACCGAGCTTTTGGCTGGGAAGTCGCGGAGATCAATGGAAACGATATGGAGCAGGTCGTGGCCGCCTTGGAAAAGGCAGGGAAAACGGAACTGCCGTATGCGATCATTGCCGACACCGTAAAGGGAAAGGGTGTTTCGTTTATGGAGGGGCAGGTGCAATGGCACTCTACTCCGCCGAGCGACGAGCAGGCAGTAACGGCAATCGCGGAGATCATGGGGGAGGTGTGTTGACTTGAAGGCGAGCCGGTTTGAATTCGGAGAGGAACTGATCCGACTTGCACAAACGCATAGCAACTTTGTGGTCTGCAACCCGGACACGCAATCCTGTGGACTGGAGAATTTTGACAAGCTCTATCCCGGACGCGCATACAACTTCGGCATTGCCGAGCAGGCGCTACTTGATGCTGCGGCGGGGATGGCAAGCTGTGGAAACAAGGTCTATGTACCAACGTTTGCGGTATTCCTGACGATGCGTGCCTGTGAACAGATTCGGCAGTTTATCTGCTATCCAAAGCAGGATGTCGTGCTGCTCGGTACGCATACGGGTCTGCAGGTCGGGAAAGACGGCGGCACGCATATCGCCTTGGAGGATGTCGGTATCATGCGCAGTATGGCCAACATGACGATCCTCCAGCCGGCGGACGGTATTGCCGCCCGCGCGATGGCGCGATATTCGCTCGATTTCACAGGGCCGCTCTATGTTCGCCTGCACCGAAGTGAGGCACCGGTCATTCACGACGAAAACTACCGGTTTCGGTTTGATCAGGCGGATGTGCTGTGCGAATATGGAAACGATGTTGCGCTGGTTGCCTCCGGCATAACGGTGTGGCGGGCGCTCAAGGCAGCCGAGCTGCTAAAGGAGTGCGGTATAAAGGCAACGGTGGTCGATGTCCAGACGATAAAACCAATCGATGGAAAGACGATTTGCGAAGTCGCGGCAAGAACGCGCGCGGTGGTTACCGTAGAGGATCACAATGTGATTGGCGGCCTCGGCAGCGCTGTAGCTGAAACACTGGCAAAGAGCTGCCCGACACTGATGCGTATGATAGGTGTACAGGATATGTTTGGCGAATCGGCTGATCCTGAGGAATTGTATGAAAACCACGGTATTACGCCGGAACATATTGCAGAAATTGCATGTGATTTGGCAAAAAATAAGTGAGCCTCTGCTTTCGCCGGACGGAAGCAGTTCAGTTCAAAAATAAAGACTATGGAGGAAAACATGAAGAAGAAAGCGTTAGCACTGATGCTCTGCATGGCGATGTTCTGCAGCATGTTCCTTGCCGCTTGCGGCAGCAAAGGCGAGACCATCAAAGACGACGGGCAGACGACCAACACTGATACGCAGCCGATCGAGGCCATCCTTGGCCATCACTGCGCTGACAGCACATTGTGGCAGTATGGTGCGTTGAAGTTTGCCGATTTGGTAGAGGAATACACCAACGGCGGCGTTGTGATTACCGTTTACAGCAATGGTGAGCTTGGCGACGAGAAGCAGCTTACTGAAATGACCAGCGAAGGTACGATCCAGTTTTCTCTGCCTGGTTCTATGGTTTCCACGCAGTGGGTTTCCGGTACGGACGTGTTCTCTCTCCCGTTTATGTATGAGAGCGTTGAGCAGGCACAGATGGTTCTTGATAGCGAGCTTGGCGCTGATATCTGCAGCAGATTTAACGAGATCGACGTTCAGATCCTTGGCGCGTTTGAGTCTGGTTTCCGTCAGTTGTTTACCACGAAAAAGGCAATCAACAGTGTGGACGATCTCAAGGG
>CAKTLD010000023.1 GCA_934572445.1 uncultured Oscillospiraceae bacterium | reverse complement strand
GTGAACCTGCCGATGTCCGGCGTTCTGAACCAGATGGTCGCGGGCGTGGGCGAGAGCCAGGGCATCATCCAGTGGCTCTTCGAGACGACGATCGAGGCAAGCGAGGCGCTGCCGCTGCTGCTGTTCATCGGCATCGGCGCGATGATCGATTTCGGCCCGCTGCTCTCGAACCCGAAGATGTTCCTTTTCGGCGCGGCGGCGCAGTTCGGCATCTTCTTTGCGATGATCGCCGCGGTGCTGCTGGGCTTTGACCTCAAGGACGCGGCCTCCATCGGCATCATCGGCGCGGCAGACGGCCCGACGTCGATCCTTGTTTCACAGGTCTTACACTCCAATTATATCGGCCCCATCGCCGTCGCGGCCTACTCGTACATGGCGCTCGTGCCGATCATCCAGCCGTTCGCCATCAAGCTCGTCACGACCAAGAAAGAGCGCGCGATGCACATGCCGTACAATCCCAAGCACGTCTCCAAGGCGCTGCGCATCTGCTTCCCCATCATGGTGACGGTCATCGCGGGCTTCATCGCGCCGATGTCCGTCTCGCTCGTGGGCTTTCTGATGTTCGGCAACCTGCTGCGTGAGTGCGGCTGCTTGGAGCGTCTTTCCCAGACGGCACAGAATGATCTCGCGAACCTCATCACACTGCTTCTCGGCATCACGATCTCGTTCTCGATGCAGGCCGACCAGTTCGTCAATCTCGACACGCTGAAGATCATGCTGCTCGGCCTCGTCGCGTTCGTATTCGACTCCATCGGCGGCGTGCTGTTTGCCAAGCTCCTGAACCTCTTCTGCAAGAATAAGGTCAACCCGATGGTCGGCGCGGCCGGCATTTCGGCCTTCCCGATGTCCGCGCGCGTCATCCAGAAGATGGGACAGGAGGCGGACTGCACCAATCACCTGCTGATGCACGCCGTCGGCGCGAACGTCGCCGGCCAGATCGCATCCGTCATCGCGGGCGGCATGATTTTAAACCTCATGCCGCAGTTCTTGGGCTAAGGAGGATATCGACATGACAAATCTCGAAATTGCATTACTCGTCACCGGCCAGGGCATGCTCGGCATCTTCGCCGTGATGGGCCTTATCACCGTATTGGTCACACTCTTCACTAAATTCGGCAAAAAGTAACCCCCAAAACACAATCAGGCGGCCGCTGCCAACGCAGCGACCGCCTGTTTTCGTATATAAGGGTTAAAAGCCTCGCAGAGTTTCGAGCCCGCAGGCTCGAAATGATTTTGATCGTAAATCGCCGCGACAGAAGGTGAATTGCCGCAAAGCGGCAAGAGAAGCCGCCCTGGGGCGTGCGCGTAACAAATTACTCTCTGCGCGGAGCGCGTGTCGCAGCCGCCTTACGGGCGGCAAGGCACGAAGCGCAGCGAATTCCCTTTGAAAAGGCGGCATAGCCGCCTTTTCAAATACTCAAAAACGCGGGACTCAGTCCCGCGTTTTTGAAGTAATATAGAGCATTAACGCCGCTACGTCTGCCGGACTGACGCCGGAGATACGCCCCGCCTGTCCTAAATTCTGCGGGCGGATGGCGGCGAGCTTTTCGCGCGCCTCCAAGCGCAGACCGTCGATACTTGCATAGTCGATGTCTTCAGGGATGGCGCGGCGCTCCAAACGCGCAAACTCCGCGACCTCGGCCTGCTGACGGCGGATGTAGCCCTCGTACTTGACCGCGATCTCCACGCTCTCGGCCAGCGCGGGCGAGAAGTCACGGCAAGTCTCGTCAAAGGCGCGCAAATCGTCGTATTGGATCTGCGGACGGCGCAGCAGCGCGATGAGCGGGCTGCCGTCGTGCACCTCCGCCGTGCCGCGCGAAGTCAACAGCGCGTTGAGCGCGTCGGACGAGGGGACGCCCGTGTGCTCCAAACGCCTGATCTCGCGACGCACCGCGTCGTATTTGTCCGTGACCTTTTGCAGCGTTTCATCGCTGACAAGGCCCAACTCGTGCCCGATGGGCGCAAGCCGCTCGTCGGCGTTGTCCTGCCGCAAAATCAGGCGGTACTCGCTGCGGCTCGTCATCATGCGGTAAGGCTCGTTCGTGCCCTTGGTCACAAGGTCGTCAATGAGCGTGCCGATGTAGGCCTGCTCGCGGCCCAAAATGAATGGCGCTTCGCCTTTGAGCTTGCGCGCGGCGTTCACGCCCGCGACGAAGCCCTGCACCGCTGCCTCCTCGTAGCCCGACGAGCCATTGAACTGTCCCGCGCCGTACAGACCCTCAATGTGCTTGTATTCAAGCGTCGGATAGAGGGCGGTCGGATCGATGCAGTCGTACTCGATGGCGTAGGCCGGACGCATGATCTCCGCGTGCTCCAATCCCTTGACCGAGTGCAGCATTTCGATCTGCACCTCCTCGGGCATCGAGGACGAAAAGCCCTGAATGTAGAGCTCTTCTGTATCGAGGCCCATCGGCTCGATGAAGAGCTGGTGGCGGGGCTTGTCGGGGAAGCGGACGATCTTCGTCTCAATGCTCGGGCAGTAGCGCGGGCCGACGCCCTCGATGACACCCGAGTAGATAGGGCTTCGATCCAAGTTTTCGCGGATGACGCGGTGCGTTTCCTCCGTGGTGTAGGTCAGGTAGCAGACCGTCTGATTTTCGGGCGGTTTTTCAGTGGAAAACGAGAACGGCAGCGGCGCTTCGTCGCCCGTCTGCACCTCCATCTTCGAAAAATCGACGCTGCGCGCGTTCACGCGCGGCGGCGTGCCGGTTTTGAAGCGACGCAGCGGCAGCCCGAGCTTTTTGAGCGCGCCCGCCAGCGTGAGCGAGGCGTGCATCCCGTCGGGGCCGCTTTCGCGCACACATTCGCCGACGATGGTGCGGCCGTCCAAAAACGTGCCTGAGCAGAGGATGACAGCCTTCACGTCATAAACGCCGCCGGTCTCGGTCACGACGGCGGACACGCGGCCGTCCGTGACGCGTAAGTCCACGATCTCCGCCTGACGAAGCAGGAGATTTTCCTGCCGCTCGAGCGTGTGCTTCATCACGCTCTGGTAGCGCCGCCGGTCGGCCTGCGCGCGCAGCGACCAGACTGCGGGGCCCTTGCCGCGGTTGAGCATGCGATACTGGATGCAGGCTTTGTCTGCCGCTCGCGCCATCTCGCCGCCGAGGGCGTCGAGCTCGCGCACGAGATGACCCTTGCCCGTGCCGCCGATGGCAGGGTTGCAGGGCATATTGCCCACAGCGTCCAAGTTGATCGTAAAGCAGACCGTTTTCATTCCGAGCCGCGCACAGGCGAGCGAGGCCTCGATGCCCGCGTGGCCCGCGCCGATGACGGCGATATCAAAGCTTCCGGCAGAAAATTCACGCATGGTCTCAGCCCCTTTCCAGTGTGATGACCGCCACCTGCGGCCGGTTCAGAATACGCGGGATAACGCGCGGCGAGTTGCCGAGTCCGCGGTGGACGAAGACCTCCGCGCCCTCGCAATTTTCGTCCGTGCAGTGATAAAAGCCGCTTGTGAACGAGGGAAAAAGCGTCAGCGTCGTGTCGATGATACCGTCGGTGAACGGCAGGCGCCAGATGCCGCCGTGCGCATGGCCGGAGAACGTCAGGTCCGCGCCGAGGCGGCAGTAGTAGCCGTTAAAATTGTTGTTGCGGTGCGCCAACAGCAACCAGAACGGGTCGCCAAATTCCGCGTAGACCTCCTGCGCAAGCTCCTGCGGCGTCTCCTGATCGGCGTAGCCGTTCGGGTCGTCGATGCCCGCGAGGACGATACGGTCGCCGTTTCGCAGCAGCGGCACAAATTCGTTCGAGAGCACCGTCACGCCGCTCTCCCGCAGCGTGCGCTTGATGTCCTCCACGACCTTTGTGCCGTGGCCCCACTCGTGGTTGCCTGTGACGTAATATGTCGGCGCGATGGCCGAGAGCGCTGCGCCGACCTCGCCGGCGTAGACGGTTGGGTTTTCGGTCCTGCGGTCGACTAAGTCGCCCGTCACGAAGATATACTCCGGCTGCGCGGCCTTGACCGCGCGATATAAGCGCTCGTTGCCCTTGCCGAAGTATTTGCCGTGCAGGTCGCTGAGCTGCACGACGCGGCAGCCGTCAAAGCCCGCGGGCAGCGCGCTTGAGGTGAACGTCGCCTCGTCGGTCTCGATGCTGTTGTTGCCCCAGTAGAGGTAAATGCCGAACAGCACGAGCAAAATAAGCAGATTGCGCCAGAAATGATGTTTTCTTCTTTGTCTCGCCATGAAGTCTCCTATCGTAAACGCGCAGACGCGTAAAAAAGGTCAAAAAGGAAGGGGCGGCTTTTGCCGCCCCTTATTGTAGCACACTGTCCTGCCTTGAAACAAGGAATTTTATTCCGCACTCTTGAGGCTTTCGACCATGTCGATCTTCTTCATGCGGAAATGCGCCAGAAGATTGACCAGAAGCGAGAACAGCGCCGTCAGGATCGCGGCGTAGAGGTAGCTCTTCGGGTCCGTCTCGCGGCCGAACATCATCAGGTCGATCTCAGTGGAGCGCACAAGGTAGATGTGCAGCCAGTGACCCATCAGGATGCCCAGCGCGATGCCCAGCACCGTAAGCACGATGTTCTCGCGATACACATAGGCCGAGACCTCGCCGTCGTAAAAGCCCAGCAGCTTGATGGTGGCCAGCTCACGGCCGCGCTCGGTAATATTGATGTTCGAGAGGTTATAAAGCACGACCACCGCCAGCGCCGCCGCGGCCAGAATGACGATGACCACGACGAAGTCCACGCGCTCCATGCTGTGGGTATAGGTATCCTGGGTGTCGCGCATGCGCGAGGTGGACACGACGCCGCTGAGCGTCAGCAGCTTTTCAAATATCTCGCCGCAGGTATCCGCGTCGTCGCTCGTAAAGTTCAGAAGGCAGGCGTTCGCCTCCGCTGTCTTTCCGAAGACGGACTCGTAATACGCAGGCGTCATATAGACGAAATGGCCCGTATAGTGCTCGTAAATGCCCGCGACCGTCACATCCGCGCGATCGTCGCCGTCGAGAAAAAGCGTATCGCCCACCGAGACCTTCAGAAGCTCGGAAAGCTTCTGGTCGATGTAAACGCCCGTGTCCTGCATGGTGATAGTCTCGCCGGTCTGATAGTCGTACAGCTCGATGACCTTTCCGACGTCGGCGGCATCCATTACCTCGACATATGCCGTGGTGGAGTAGGCCGGTGAAATGGCGGTCGCCGAGGAGGCGGCGCAGGGAACGCTGTCAAGGATGCGGTCGTCCGCGGCGATGCAGCTTTCCACCGCCGCGCGCTCCTCGGGCAGCACATTGTCCGCAAGCGTGACCTGCGCGCTGTAGTGGAACAGCTCATCATACTGACGCGACATCGTAAAGAGCAGCGATGACCGCAGGCCGAAGCCCGCGATGATCAGCGCCGTGCAGCCGCCGATGCCGATGACCGTCATCCAGAAGCGCTTCTGATAGCGGAAAAGGTTGCGCGCTGTGACCTTGTAGGTGAACGACATGCGCTTCCACAGGGGCCTTATGTACTCAAGAAACACGCGCTTGCCCGCCTTCGGCGTGCGCGGGCGCATCAGGCTCGCGGGCGTTTCGCGCAGCGTGGCAAGGCAGGCCCAGAGCGTGGCGAGCGTCGTGCACGCCACCGCCGCGAGCACGGAGAACACGGAGATATCCGTGTATGCCCGCAGCTCGAGATCCGGCATCTGATACATGATCTGATACGCTGTGAAGATCATCTTGGGGAAGAGCGTGTAGCCGATGGCAAGGCCGATCAGGCCGCCGGTCAGGCTGGGCAGCAGGCCGTAATCCAGATACTTGCGCGAGATGGCAAAACGGCTGTAGCCCAGCGCCTTAAGGCAGCCGATCTGCACGCGCTGCTCTTCGACCATGCGCGTCATCGTCGTGAGGCACACAAGCGCCGCGACCAGGAAAAAGATGATGGGAAAGACGCTCGAAAGATTCGCCATGCGGTCGGCGTCCTGCCCGAAGCCCGTGTAGCCGGGGTTATAGCTGCGGCTGAAGAGATACCACTCGCAGCTTTCGATGTCCGCGACCTTGCGGCGGGCGTCGGCGATCTTCTCCTGCGCGTCGGCGATCTTCTCGTCCGCCTCGGCCTTGCCGTCCTCATATTCGCGCAGTCCTTCGCGGTAGTCCTTTTCGCCGTCTGTCAGCTCGCGGTAGGCGTCGGCCAGTTCCTTTTCGCCATCGGCGTATTTTTCTTCGCCGTCGTAGTATTCCTTCCAGCCGTCGTCCAGCTCCTTGCGCGCGTCGGCAAGCTCCTTGCGTGCGTCGGCAATCTTCTGCGGCGCCTCGTCCAGCTCTTTTTTCGCCTTGTCGAGTTCCTTCTTGCCGTCGCGCAGGTCGCGGTAGCCCGCGCTGAGCTGCTGCTTGCCGCTTTCATAGTCCGCGCGCCCCTGATCGAGCTGCTGCTTGTTTGCGGCGATGCTGCCGGAGCTGACAGTGCTGAGAGCGGCGAGCTGACTTTGCAGCTCGCTGAGCTGCGCGCTGACCTCGCCGCGCTGCTGCACAAGGGCGCTGCGCTGATCCGCCGTATCCGCGCGCTGCCGCTCCAGTGCCGCGCGCGCTTCTTCATTATCCGGGGAGGCGCCCAGCTGCTCCAGTGCTGCGTCGATCTTCGCAAGGCCCTTATCGCACTCCTCGATCCCCGCGTCGATCTTCGCAAGGCCCTGCTGTGCCTGCGCGATGCCGCCTTCAAGCTGCGCACGCATTTTGTCGAGCGCCGCGTCGGTGGCTGCGGCAGTGTTTTCATCGCCGCGGCCAAGCTCGTCGATGATCGTCCCGCCGGTCACGCCGGAATAGTTCGGATCGTTTTGCAGCGCACCCGCCACGGTATTGCCCAATGCGTCGAGCTGCTTTTGTCCCTCGTCCAGCTTTTCCTTGCCGGCTTCCAGCTCACTTTCACCATCGGCAAGCTGCTGCGCGCCCTTTTCATAGTCCTTCACGCCGTCGGCATAGTCCTTCTGGCCCTTTTCATAGTCACGCACAGCCTGGTCGTATTTCTCCACGCCGTCAGCGTACTCCTGCTCGCCGTTCTCAAGCTCTGCGCGCGCATCGTCGAGCTTTGCGCGCGAATCATCCAGCTCCTGCCGGCCGTCGTAGTAATCCTTCCAGCCGTCGTCGAGCTTCTTGCGCGCATCGGAAAGCTCCCTGCGCGCGTCGCCGAGCTTTTCGTCGGCCTCGGCCTTCGCGTCGTCCAGCTCACGTTGCGCATCGTCGAGCTTTTCTGTCGCCTCGCCGACAAGATCATCGTGGCGCTGCTGTGCGCGTTCCTCGCTCAGCAGTTCAAGTGAATCGATCACACCGTCGATATAGTCGTCATAGTCGTCGTAAAAGGCCGTCATCTCCGCCGCGCCGGAAACGCGAAGATATGCCGCCGTGTAATAATCCAGCGTGAACGCCTCGCGCGGCAGATACAGGTATGCCTTGACCGTGCCGCTGCCGATGCTCGACGTACCGCGCTCCACCGCCAGATACACCGGCGAGCGGATGGTGCCGACCACCGTGAACGTGTCCTGCGCGAGCGCGTCATCCAGCTTGTCGGACGGCGTAAGGGTAATGCGGTCGCCAAGGGCGATATCCAGCAGCCCCAGCATCTTTTCCTCCACCACACATTCGTCCGCACGCTCAGGCATGCGTCCCTCGCGCAGCAGAACATCATTGATGCCGCGCGCGCTGAGCGAAAGCACCTTGGTCACCGCCTCCGCCGCGCCCGAGGCGGCAAAGGCGTCGATCACATACGCGCCCTCGGCATCCTCGATCTCCGTCTGCGCGCGCAGCACGCCGATGTCGTCCTCCGTCACGCCGAGGGTCGAGAGGACCTGAATGTCGGCCAGATGGAGCGAGTCAAGATAATCGTCGCCCGTGTGCTTCATATCCGGCGCCGTTGCCTTGAGTCCCGAAAGAAACGCGACCGACAGCGCAACCAAGATCATGATGGAGAAGAAGCGGCTGCGCGTATGGCCGATCTCGCGCCAGAAGTCCTTCTGCATTGCATTTTTCATTGCACCGCCCCCTTTCTTGCTTGCTTTGCTGTTACCATTCGATGCTCTCCACGCTCGTGGGCGCGTCGTTTTGCTGCATACTCTCCACCGTGCCGTTCTTGATGTGGATGACGCGGTCGGCCATCGGCGTGATGGCGCTGTTGTGCGTGATGACCACGACCGTCACGCCCTTTTCCCGGCAGGTATCCTGCAAGAGCTTCAAGATCTGCTTGCCCGTCACATAGTCGAGCGCACCCGTCGGCTCGTCGCACAAAAGGAGTTTGGGGTTCTTCGCCAGCGCGCGGGCAATGGCCACGCGCTGCTGCTCGCCGCCGGAGAGCTGACCGGGGAAGTTGTTCGCACGCTTGGCAAGGCCGACCTCGTCCAAAACCGTCGCCGCGTCGAGCGGATCCTTGCAGATCTGCGCGGCAAGCTCTACATTCTCAAGTGCCGTGAGGTTGCCCACCAGATTGTAGAACTGGAAGACAAAGCCGATGTCGTGGCGGCGATAGGTCGTGAGCTGGCGGGCGTCGAAGCCGCTCACGCGCGTGCCGTCGACCGTGATGGTGCCGCCCGAGCAGGCGTCCATACCGCCGAGCATGTTCAAAACCGTCGTCTTGCCCGCGCCGGACGGGCCGACGATGACGCAGAACTCTCCCTTTTCGATCGTAAAGCTGATATGATCCACCGCGCGGATCTCAATCTCCCCGCTGTGGTAGACCTTGGAAACATCCTCAAATGTGACGAAAGCCGCCATAGTCCGACTCCTCCGCTTCAAATATCATTTCTATTTTATTATAAGTGGGAAATGGCAGAAATGCAAGTGCCAATATAGCAACTTGCATGAAAAAGCCGCTAATTTTTTAGGCAAAACCATGAGAGCTGACGATTGAAATTTGCCTTTCCCGCGCTTATAATACAAACTGAAATAGATGAAAGAAAGGAGCGTGAAAACGAATATGTTTGAGAACTTCATCAAGCAGGATGTTGACGACATGATCTTCGGCAGCACCAAGCAGATCATCAGCGAGCGCTGAGATCGACGGAAGGAACCACGCCAGAGGCGTGGCTTTTTTGTTTTTATCGCCGCTGATGCGGAAAAGGCCGTCCGGACGGGAGTTTTTTGTCCCGCAGGGCGGATTTTTCTTGCCTTTGCACGGCGCGTGTGATATACTTTTTCGGCTAATGTAGTAATGAGAGCAAGGAGAGAATGTCATGGCTGTGATCGAATACGATTCCTACAAGCAGAAGCTGCTTGCAATGGACGAAACGTTTGAAAACCTCTATAAGGCACTGGAGATCGAAGCCTCCCGCCACGAGCTCAAGCGGCTGGAGCTGGAGGCTCACGAGGAGGGCTTCTGGAATGATCTGGAACGCTCACAGAAAAACCAGATGCGCTCCAAGCAGCTGCAGAACAAGATCCACCGCTATGAAAAGCTCGTCTCCACGCGCGATGATCTGCTCGCGCTGATCGAGATGGGCACGGAGATGGACGACGCAAGCCTCCTGCCGGAGCTGGAGGAGGGCTACACGGGCCTTGAAAAGGAAATGGAGGAAGCGCGGCTGACGACACTGCTCTCCGGTGAGTACGACAACTGCAACGCCATCCTGACGTTCCACGCAGGCGCGGGCGGCACCGAGGCGCAGGACTGGACGCAGATGCTCTACCGCATGTATATGCAATGGGCCACGAAGCACGGCTTCAGCTTTGAGATGCTCGACTATCTTGACGGCGAAGACGCAGGCCTCAAGAGCGCGACGGTCATGGTCAAGGGCGAGAACGCCTACGGCTACCTCAAGGGTGAGAACGGCGTGCACCGCCTGGTGCGCGTTTCTCCGTTCGACGCCAACGCCCGCCGCCAGACGAGCTTCGCCGCGCTCGAGGTCATGCCCGAGCTGCCCGAGGACATCGAGGTCGAGATCCGGCCCGAGGATATCGAGATGCAGGTCTACCGCTCCAGCGGCGCGGGCGGCCAGCACGTCAACAAGACCTCCTCCGCCGTGCGCCTGATCCACAAGCCCACCGGCATCGTCACCGCCTGTCAGACGCAGCGCTCGCAGTTCCAGAACCGCGACTACGCCATGCAGATGCTCAAGTCGAAGCTGATGGAGCTCAAGATCCAGCAGCATGCGGAAAAGGTGTCCGACATCAAGGGCGTACAGCTCAAGATCGAATGGGGCAGCCAGATCCGCTCCTACGTTTTCATGCCCTACCAGCTCGTCAAGGATATGCGCACCGACTATGAGACCGGCAACATCCAGGCGGTCATGGACGGTGACCTGGACGGCTTCATCAACGCATATCTGACGAAGTCTGCGAACGGGGAACTAAAAAAATAAGCCCTTCAGAAATGCACTGCTGTGCATTTTTGATTTAGCTTTTGCCGAGCGCTGTGCCGCACTCACTTCGTTCGCACGCTTGCGCTCTAAGATGAGTTTTTTCCGCGCACAGGTTACGGGAAAAACGATCAAATTTTGATTCCGGCGCGGCAAGCGCCGGAATTTTATATGTTGGCACAAAGAGAGAGAGAAACAGGGAGGAAACATGGAAGAAAACACCAGAGAAAATAAGATGGGAACGATGCCTATTGGAAAGCTGCTGGCCAACATGGCCGCGCCGATGATGGTGTCGATGCTGTTTCAGGCGCTCTACAATATTGTCGACAGTGTGTTCGTCGCGCGGCTGAGTCAGGACGCGATGAACGCCGTATCGCTCGCGTTCCCGCTGCAGACGCTGTGCATCGCATTTTCCGTCGGTACGGGCGTGGGCATGAATGCGCTGCTGTCGCGCTCACTGGGCGAAAAAAATCAGGAGGCGGCCGACCGTGCCGCAGGCACCGGCCTCTTTTTAACACTCTGCACCGCCGCAGCCTTCTCCGTGCTGGGCTTCGCGCTCGCGGGACCGTTCTTCCGCTTCCAGACCGACAACGCACAGATCATCGCCTACGGGCGCAGCTATGTGATGATCTGCATCGGCATTTCGCTGGGCATTTTCATGCAGGTCTACGGCGAGCGGCTGCTGCAGTCCACCGGACGGACGAACCTTTCAATGCTCTCGCAGATCGCGGGCGCGGTGTGCAACATTGTGCTCGATCCGATCCTGATCTTCGGCCTTTGCGGCTTTCCGCGCCTTGAGGTCGCAGGCGCGGCCATTGCCACGGTCATCGGCCAGTTTGTCGGCGCGGGCCTGGGGCTGTTCCTGAACCTGAAGAAAAACCCCGAGGTGCGTCTGCGCGCGAGGGACATTCGCCCTCACCGTGCAACGGTAGCCGAGATCTACGCCGTGGGCATCCCGTCGATCATCATGCAGTCCATCGGCTCGGTGATGACGTTCGGCATGAACAAGATCCTCATTTCGTTCACCGAGGCGGCAACGGCGGTGTTCGGCGCGTATTTCAAGCTGCAGAGCTTCATCTTTATGCCCTGCTTCGGCCTGAACAACGCAATGGTGCCCATCGTATCCTACAATTACGGCGCGCAGAAGTATGACCGCGTGAAGAAAACCGTCCGGCTGACGACGCTCACGGCCATCAGCATCATGTGCGTAGGCTGTGCGCTGTTTGAGCTGATCCCCGGCACGCTGCTGGGACTGTTCTCGCCCACAGAGGAGATGCTCGCCATCGGCAAAACGGCGCTGCGCATCATCGGCATCCATTTCCCGTTCGCGGGCTTCTGCATCATCGCGGGCAGCGCGTGTCAGGCGCTTGGGCGGCCCGTCTATGCGCTGATCAACTCCGTCTGCCGCCAGATCGTGGTTCTGCTGCCGGCAGCATACCTGCTGTCGCTGACGGGACGGCTGGAGCTGGTATGGCTGGCGTTTCCGATCGCGGAGGTGGTGAGCGTGATCCTGAACGCCACGTTCCTGAAGCTGACGTATCGGGCATCGCTCGAAAGGAAGTAAAAAAATCGCGCGCACTTTGCGCGCGGGAAAATGCTGCCTGCGGGCGGCAGGAGCAAAGGGGGTATTCTCTTTCCGAAGAGAATACCCCCTTTGAATCCCCCGGAGAAAGGCGAGGGGAGCCCCTCCTCGACCCCCGACATTGGCAGTTTGTAGCTTGAAGAATTGTGCAGCCTGCGCAATCGGGTGCGACGTACATGGCTTCGCCATGAATCCCTGCGTTTCGCTGCCGCTCTCAGCCGCGCCTTACTATCGTGAGGCGCGAGTGACGGCAGCAGACTGCCTGCCGAATACGACTCTGCTGCGCCCGCCGTATTGATGGGTGCGCCGGTAGACGGTGATCAGTCTGTACTCCTACAAGATCAGCAGAGCGGCAGCGGATAATAGAGGCAAATCAAATCGTATCGCAGCGCTAAACACGGCTTCGCCGCGCACAGGTATCCCATTCCGGAGGCAAAAAGGTCATTCAGGCCCGAGACTGCCAATCCAAGCCTTTCTTTTAGGGCTCTAAAGGGGCCATTCTCTTTCGCGAAAGAGAATGGCCCCTTTTATTCTGTCTCCCTGCTCACAGGGACAATATTTTATTCTGCCTCCTGCATGGCCTTCGCGGCGGCGACGGCCTTCTCCTGCGCGTCGGCAGAGCACTGCTCATAGCGCACGAAGTGCATCACGAACGAGCCGCGGGACTGGGTCATGGAGCGCAGATCGATGGCGTAGCTCATCAGCTCCGCCTCGGGGCACTCGGCCTCGATGACCTGTTCGCCGTCGCCGGTCGGGTTCATACCCATAACGCGGCCGCGGCGCTTGTTGAGATCGCCCAGGATATCGCCCATGTACTGATCGGGCACGGTGACTTTCAGCTCGCACACCGGCTCGAGCAGGACCGGGGAGGCCTCGGGCATGGCAGCCTTGTAGGCGAGGTTCGCGGCGGTCTTGAACGCGATTTCGGAGGAGTCAACGGGGTGGTAGGAGCCATCATACAGCACGGCCTTGAGGTTGACGACCGGATAACCGGCGAGCGGGCCGTGGACGCAGGCCTCGCGCAGGCCCTTTTCGACCGCGGGGAAGAAGTTCTTGGGAACGGAGCCGCCGAAGACCTCTTCAGCAAAGACCATCTCTTCGCTCTCCTCGTTGGGCTCGAAGCGGATCCAGACATCGCCGAACTGGCCGCTGCCGCCGGTCTGCTTCTTGTGGCGGCCCTGCTTCTGCACGGTCTTGCGGATCTTTTCACGATAGGGCACGCGCGGCGTGTCAAGCTCGGCATCCACGCCGAAGCGGGTCTTGAGCTTGCTGACGAGCACGTCGATCTGGATATCGCCCATGCCGGAGACGACCATCTGATGGGTCTCGGCATTGTTGGTAACGGTAAAGGTCGGATCTTCCTCGTTCAAACGGTTGAGACCGGTGCCGAGCTTTTCCTCCTGGCCGCGGGTCTTGGGCGCGATGGCACGGGAATAGCAGGGCTCGGGATACGGCATACCGGCGAGAACGACGATGTTCTTCGGGTCGCAGAGGGTGTCGCCGGTGCGCACGCGGTCCATCTTGGCGATGGCGCCGATGTCGCCGCAGCAGATCTCCTTGACTTCCTCGTTCTTCTTGCCCTTGAGGGTATAGAGACGGCCGAGCTTTTCAGTGTTGCCGGTGGTGGTGTCATACAGGGACATATCGCCGGTGATCTTACCGCGCAGGACCTTGACGAGGGAATACTTGCCGTACTGGTCGGAAACGGTCTTGAAGACGATGGCGGCGGTGGGACCGTCCTCGGTGATGGGCATTTCAATCTCCTCGCCGTCGTCGTTCTTGGCGATCTCGGCAGGCATATCGGTGGCCACGGGGACCAGATCCAGAACGGTCTGCATCAGCATATCGACGCCGAGGCCGGTGGTGGCGCTGCCGCAAAGCACGGGCGCGACGCTGCCGTCCTTCAGGCCGATCTTGAGGCCCTTGGCGATCTCATCGGCGGAGAGCTCCATCGTCTCGAAGAACTTCTCCATCAGCTCCTCGTCGGCGCCGGCGGCGGCTTCCATCAGCTCGGCACGCAGAGCCTCGACCTCGTCGGCCACATCGGCGGGGATAGCGCACTCGGCAGCCTTGCCGCCCTTGATCTCATAGGCCTTATTGTGCAGCAGGTCCACGATGCCGGTGACCTTCTTGCTGCCATCCATCACGGGGGCGACGATGGGGGCGACAGCCGCGCCGAACTTGCCCTTGAGGGCATCAAAGCAGGCGTTATAGTCGCTGTTTTCCTCGTCGGTGCGGTTGATAAAGATCATGCGGGGCTTCTTGCCCAGCATCTTCCAGCAGCGCTCGGCACCGACGGAGAGGCCGTCCTTCGCGCCGCAGACCAGCACCGCGCACTCGCTGGCGCGGATGGCGGACAGAGCCTCGCCGGCAAAGTCGAAGTTGCCGGGCGCATCCAGCACGTTGATCTTGACGTTTTTATACTTCACGGGCGCGACGGCGAGGGAGATGGAGATATTTCTCTTGATCTCTTCCGCGTCATAGTCGCAGGTGGTGTTGCCGTCGGCGACCTTGCCGAAGCGGTCGGTGCCACCGGTCAGGAAGAGCATGCTCTCAGCAAGCGTGGTCTTACCGCTGCCGCCGTGGCCCAGCAGGCAGATATTGCGTACGTCTTTAGCACTCATAGGGGGTCAGTCTCCTTCCGAAATGTAAATCCCAAGCGGGATGATACTCAACAGTGGAATCATACCATGAATTTTTCTCTAATACAACCACAATTTTACGCAAATCCGCGATTTCTTCGTGGGAAATGCTCAATAGCGGTCGGCAAACAGGGCGTCGCACAGCACGCTGAGCGACCAGAGCAGCGTATACAGCAGCACCGAGCAGGGCGTGAGCACGCTGTAGGCGCCGACGAATGTGAGATAAAACGCCAGCAGCGTAGCCGCGACGGAGGCGAAGAACGAGAGGATCGTCCCGCGGCGGGCCGACCGGCACAGGCGCTTGCTGCCCAGCACCACCTCGGCATAGGGCATAAGGCCCTCGCGCATCAGCAGGGCATAGGGGCGGCCGCCGCCGCGCTCGGAGAGCGCGAGGCGCGTGGAGAGCTTGGGGTAGACCGCACGCGCGTCGGTGCCGAATTTACGCTTCAGGAGCGCAGGGGTGATGTTGCCGTCGCGCACGGCGAGCACGGGGGTGATGCGGCTGTGATGCAGGGCGTGCAGCGCCCAGTCCACATTTTCCGCCGGCAGATACTTCACGGCGAACACCGCGATAAGCGTCCCGTCCACCGAGAGAAAGACGCCCGTTTTGAGCGTGAGATTGCGCGGCAGGTCCACGCTGTTTTTGCGCATGAAGCCCGCCGTGCCGAAGAGCACGGTCTCGCCGTGGATGCGGCCGCTGACGCCGCCCTCTTCGTAAAAGTCCACATCCTCCACGCTCTCGCGGAAGCCTCCGTCGCTCGCCAGCAGGTTGTCGAAGAGCTTGCTCAGCCCGCTCTCCGAGGCGTGGGCCATCGTAGCGGCGTAGGAGATGACCTTGCCGCTCTCCTCACCAAAGACCTTCAGCCCGCCGAGCGTCACGGTGCCGGGCGGGAAAATGTCCCCGTCGGTCAGAATGACGCAGTTGCTGCGGCGGATGGCGTCTGCCCCCAGAAAGCCCGCCACGGCGCTGCCGCTGCGCGCCAGCCGTGCGGCGATGCGGCGGTAGGGCAGCGCGCAGACCAGCGGAAAGGCCAGAAGATCCGCGCTGGCCAGCAGCACCGAGACGTTCCACAGCGCCAGCAGCGGCGCTTTCGTTTCCAGTGTGGAGAGCACGGCAAAGGCGAGGCTCGCCGCCAGGATCACCGGCAGCAGCAGGCTCTGCCAGCGGGAATAGGGATCGCGCGCACGCGCGCAGTTGGAAAAGCCCGCGGCCAGGCCGCGGCGCTTGGCGGCGCCGCCCGCCGTCACGGTAACGATATAGGCGGGGTCGCCGATGGCAGCGATGCGGAAGGTATCATATTGCCCGCGCAGGCGCAGCGTTTCGCCCAGCAGCGCACAGTAGAGCGCGAGCGCGGCCACAGCGGGCAGCGGCGCGGCCAGCGCCGCACGCTCGGGCAGGAAAAAGCACATCGCCGTGTCGCCGAGCGTGGCAAGACACAGCAGCGCCGTCAGCAGCTCCGGTCCCGTCCGGCCCGCACGAAGCTTTTTCCACGCAGCGGCAAACACGCGCCACGACACCGCGCACACGATCAGCTCCAGCACAAGATATGGCAGGGTGTTGAGCAGCGGATCCGTCGCGTAGACCGCCGGCAGCAGTGCAAAATGATCCAGCAGCAGCGCCGCCCACATCACAAGCGTCAGGACGCCCGCGGCGCGGCGCGACCTGACCGCCGCCGCGAGCTGTTCGCGGCAGTCGCCCAGCGTTTCCCCGATGGGCGGCTCGGGGCCGTCAAAAATATCCTCCCCGGGCTCGTCCTCCTCATCCTCCCCGTCATCGGGCGCATCCCCGCTGTCGTACAGCTGCTCGGTATCGCGCGCACGGCGGCGGGAAAACAGGCCCCGGCGCGGCGGTTCCTCCTCAAGGATCACGTCCTCGCGCTCGTCGAGCGCGCTCTCCACCGTCCTGCGCAGCACATCCTCAAGGCTCATCGCCTGCGGCGTGTCATCCGCGGGCGGCGGCTCCTGCACGCTCTCCTGCGGCAGTTCCGCATCCGGCGCGGCAGCCTCCGCCGTCTTTGCGGCGGGGAAGGGGATGACCGCCGCCCTTCTCCCGCGCGGCGGCTCCGCGGCTGCGGGCGGCGGAGCTTCCTCCTGCGGGGGCTTTTCCCCGCCGTATTCGGCAAGGATGCTCTCGAGCGAGAATTCCGCGTCGTCGTCCATGCTGCGGGCGGTATTTTTCAGCAGCGCCTCAGAGTCAGCGAGGGTTTGTTCAAAATCAAGGTCTTTCCGGTCCATGCTGTTCCTTCTTTGTTCACTGCCGGCGCTGGCGCACGGCCTCGTAGAGCAGGATGGCCGCCGCGGCACTGGCGTTGAGCGACGAGATCCTGCCCTTCATCGGGATACTGACGAGAAAATCGCACTTTTCGCGCACCAGGCGCGTCATGCCGTCGCCCTCGCTGCCGATGACGATGGCTGCGGGGCCCTTCAGGTCGGCAGAATAGAGCTCGCTCGTGCCCTCGGCCGCCGTGCCGAAGACCCAGACGCCTTCTTTCTGCAGCTGCTCCAGCAGCGCGGGGATGTTCGGCACGCGCGCCACGGGCATATAGCTCACCGCGCCCGCGCTCGTCTTGGCGACGATGCTGGTAAGCCCCGCACTGCGGCGCTTGGGAATGATGACGCCGTGCGCGCCCGCGCACTCGGCGGTACGGATGATCGCGCCGAGGTTATGCGGGTCGGAGATCTCGTCGCACACGACGAGAAGCGGTGCTTCGCCCTTTTCGCGCGCGATGCTCAGAATATCCTCAACGCTGACATATTCGCGCACGCTCGTCAGCGCGATGACACCCTGATGGGCGTGCGTGCGGGACATGAAGTCGAGCTTGCGCTTGTCCGCGTCCACAACGACCACGCCCGCGGCGCGGGCCGTGGAGGCGATATGGCCGAGGGTCTTGTCCGTCTCGCCCTTCTGAATAAAAATTTTGTCGATGCCCGTGCCGGCGCGCAGCGCCTCGATCACGGCGTTGCGGCCTTCGATGATGCCGTCCGCCTCCGCGTCCTGCGCGCGCACTTCCCTTTTTCTGTATTCCTGATCCATCCGCTCTCTTCGCTCCTTACGACAAATTTCGATAAAATACTCCATTACAACTATAGCACAAAGCGGGGGCAAGATAAAGAGGGAATGGATGCAAAAATTCATTGAAAATTCACCGCTCTTAACTTGTGCTGACTTTTTTTATATGATATAGTAGGGCACAATGAAAAAGCAGGGGCGTCCCTGCACTTTACTGCTCCGATACAGGAGGAACACTATGGATCAAAACAACCGAAACGACCGTAACCGCGGCGGCAAGAACCGCGGCGGGCGCGGCATGTGGTCGATCGTCCTGTGGGCGCTGCTGCTGACGATCGGCGTGAATTATATCTCGGTGATGCTCGAACAGGCGCGCACGGCGGAAACATCGTGTGAGATCGCCCACAGCGAGCTCGTCACACTGGTGGACGAAGGCAAGATCAAGTCCATCGAGATCGGCGACGATGTTTACACCATCACGCCGGTGGACGGCTTCATCTACACCGACGCGGACGGCAAGAGCTACAACGCGGACTACACACTCTTCACCACCATCATTCCCGCGATGTCGGAAAGCCTGCTGACGCTCTGCGATGAAAAGGGCGTGGACTACACCAAGCCCTATCAGGCGCCCATCTCGCCGGTGCTGGCCTTCATGGTCAGCTACATTCTGCCCACGGTCATCATGGTCGGCGCGCTGGTGCTGCTGATGAACGTGCTGTCCAAAAAAGCGGGCGGAATGGGCGGTATCGGCGGTATCGGTTCGGTCGGCAAGGCGAACGCCAAGGTCTACATGGAAAAATCCACAGGCGTGACGTTCCGCGACGTGGCCGGTCAGGACGAGGCGAAGGAATCGCTCGTCGAGATCATCGACTTTTTGCATAACCCCGAAAAATACACCGCCATCGGCGCGAAGATCCCCAAGGGCGCGCTGCTCGTCGGTTCTCCCGGTACGGGTAAGACGCTGCTGGCCAAGGCTGTGGCAGGCGAGGCGAACGTGCCGTTCTTCTCGATCTCCGGCTCCGACTTTGTCGAGATGTTCGTCGGCGTCGGCGCGAGCCGCGTGCGCGACCTCTTCGCCGAGGCCGCAAAGGTCGCCCCCTGCATCATCTTCATCGACGAGATCGACACCATCGGCAAATCCCGCGACGGCGGACGCTACGGCGGCAACGACGAGCGCGAGCAGACGCTCAACCAGCTGCTCGCCGAGATGGACGGCTTTGACCCCAGCAAGGGCGTGATCGTCCTGGCCGCGACGAACCGCCCGGAGGTGCTCGACAAGGCGCTGCTGCGCCCCGGCCGCTTCGACCGCCGCATCACCGTTGACCGCCCGAACCTCGCCGGACGTCTGGCAACGCTCCAGGTCCACACGCGCGGCATCAAGCTCGCCGAGGATGTTGACCTCAAGAAGGTCGCGCTCGCGACCGCGGGCTGCGTGGGCGCGGACCTTGCCAACCTTGCCAACGAGGCGGCGCTGCGCGCCGTGCGCAAGGGACGCAAGCTCGTCACGCAGGAGGACATGCTCGCGGCGTTCGAGTTCGTCATCGCGGGCAGCGAGAAGAAGAACAGCGTCCTCACCGAGTTTGAAAAGAAACTTGTCGCCTATCACGAGGTCGGCCACGCGATGGTCGCCTACAAGCAGAAAAACGCCGAGCCCGTGCAGAAGATCACGATCGTCCCGCACACCGAGGGAAGCCTTGGCTACACGCTCCTCATGCCCGAGGAGGATAAGACGAACCTGCGCACGCGCGACGAGCTGATGGCGAAAATTGCCGTCTCCATGGGCGGCCGTGCCGCCGAGGAGGTCGTGATGAACACGATGACCAACGGCGCCTCACAGGATATTCAGGAGGCCACGGGCATTGCGCGCAGCATGGTCGCGATGTACGGCATGAGCGATGAGATCGGCATGGTCGCGCTCGGGTCTGTGCGCAACCAGTACCTTGACGGCGGTTACGGACTCGACTGCGCGCAGGATACCGCCGCCATCATGGACCGCGAGGTCAAGCGCATCCTTGACGAGTGCTATCAGGACGCTGTGCAGGTCATCCGCAACAACCGCGAGGATATGGACAAGGTCGTGGCCTACCTTCTCGAGAAGGAGACCATCACCGGCGGCGAAATGGTCGCCATTCTTGAGGGCCGCGATCCCGCGACGGTCGAGGAAGCCTACGCCTCGACGCATCCGCAGGGCACGACACAGCAGGATGGCTTCCGTCCCTCGCAGCCGAGCGTGATCGAAGCGCCCGCCAGGCACATTTCCATGACGAGCGAGAAGATCGAGCAGCCGAAGCCGGAGGATGACGCGCCCGCGGCGGAGGAAACGCCGGAGGCAGCACAGGAGCCGGACGGCGATGCGAACAAAACGGACGGCGGCAGCACCGCGCAGTAACTCAATAAAACGCCGAAAGCGGCGGTCTCCAATGGAGACCGCCGCTTTTTTTGCGCAGACTTTACCGCTCCGCCTCCTCCTTCGGCTGGATCCGTCCGCCGAGGTAGGCCAGCGCCGCGCCAAGCACGGCGCAGCCGATGCTCCACGCAAGCTCCGCGCCCGAGGCGTAATGCAGCGGGACGATGATAAGCGTGGAGGCGAGCACGATGCCGAGCACCGCGTGATAGGCGAGGGAATAGTGCCGGTCAAACAGCCGGCTGACGATACGCGCGAACAGCGCCACCACACCGGCCATTCCCAGCCCCCAGGGAATGAGCACCGCGGGATCAAGGTGCGTGATGCCGTCCACCATCGGTGTGAGCAGGCCCACGGCCATCAGGATGGACGAGGATGTCATGCCCGGGATGATGAAGCTCATTCCCCACAGCGCGCCGCAGAAGAGGAAGCCGCCGAAGTTCGCGGGCATATCGGAAAACGAGCCGAGCTGCACCCCCAGCAGCACGGCGAACAGGAGCGCGAAGCTCACGAGCAGCGAGAGATACGAGCCCCTGCCGCGTCCCTGCGCGCCCGCCTCACGCCAGAGGTCGGGCAGCGTGCCGAGAATGAGGCCGATGAACAGACACGTCGCCACCGTTTCCGACTGGTGGAACAGCGCCAGAATAACACCTCCGCCGCCAAGGAAGCCGACAAGCCAGCCAAGGCCGACCGGCAGCAGCATGGAAAGATAGCGCGCAAGCGCGCTTTTCGGATGCGTCAGCACCTCCATCATGGGGCGGTAGATGCCGAACACCACCGCGAGCACGCCGCCGGAGATGCCCGGCAGGATCGCGCCCGCGCCGATGATCACGCCCTGCACAACGCGCAGCAGCGCCGTTTTAATGTGGGAAGCTTTCATGGATCGCCTTTCTTTTTAGTAGCCCTTCCTGCGGTCGACCAAGTGGTGCATCGGGCGGCCTGCGGCGTAATTTTCCAGATTTTCGCAGAAGAGCGCAATGTTGCGCTCGCAGGTGTAGCCGAGCGTCATATTGCCCGCGACGTGCGGCGTCAGCAGAAGGTTCTTCGCCTTTCTGAGCGGATGGTCGGCGGGCAGCGGCTCAGGGACGACGACGTCGAGCGCCGCACCGGCGAGGTGCCCGGAATCCAGCGCTGCAATGAGCGCGTCCTGGTCAATGGCTGTGCCGCGGCCGACGTTGACGACGTAAGCCCCCTTCGGGAGGAGCGCCATGCGCTCTTCATTCAGGATGTTCACCGTGTCTGGCGTGGAGGGAAGCGACATGAAGAGAAGGTCGGTCTCGGGCAGGGCCGCGTCCAGTTCGGCGACGGTGCGCATTTCGTCGAAATCGGGATTCGCGCGGCCGCTGCGGTTCAGACCCAGAAGCTTTTTCGGGTGGAACGCGCGCACGCGGCGGGCAAATTCCGTGCCGATGTCGCCCGTGCCGAGGCAGGTGACGCGCGCGCCGTGGAGCGAGTGGATGCCGCCCTCGAGCACGCGCCAATCGCCCTCGCGGATGATCTC
>CAKTLD010000022.1 GCA_934572445.1 uncultured Oscillospiraceae bacterium | reverse complement strand
TACGCTCAGCCGACGAGGGCCTCGGTGTCCATGGCGATCATCAGCTCTTCGTTGGTGGGGATGAGCAGGACGGTGACCTTGGAGTCGGGCGCGGAGATCACGCGCTCTTCGCCGCGGACCTTGTTGGCATCCTCGTCCATCTTGACGCCCATGAACTCAAGACCACCGGCGATCTCCATGCGCTCGAGCGCATCGTTCTCGCCCACACCGGCGGTAAAGATGATGGCATCCACGCCGCCCATCGCGGCGGCATATGCGCCGATGAGCTTTTTGACCTCGTAGGCGAACTTGTCACGGGCGAGCGCGCAGCGGGTGTTGCCCTGCTCGGCGCCAAGCTCGAGATCACGGAAGTCGGAGCTCACGCCGCTGATGCCCTGCATACCGGACTTCTTGTTCAGCACGGTGAGCATCTGGGTGATGTCCATGCCGTACTTGTTCATCAGGAATTCGAGAATACCGGCATCCAGATCGCCTGCGCGGGTGCCCATCGGCAGACCGGCCAGCGGGGTGAAGCCCATGGAGGTGTCCACGCTCTTGCCGCCGTCGACTGCGGTGACGGACGAGCCGTTGCCCAGATGGCAGGAGATCAGCTTGAGCTGCTCGATGGGCTTGCCGAGCATGTCGGCGGCGCGGCCTGCCACATACTTGTGGGAGGTGCCGTGGAAGCCATAACGGCGGACCTTGTCTTTCTCATAATACTCATAGGGAATGGCATAGGTATAGGCCACGGGCGGCATGGTCTGGTGGAAGGCAGTGTCGAACACGGCGACCATGGGCACGCCGGGCATAAGCTCCTGACAGGCCTTGATGCCGATGATGTTGGCGGGGTTGTGCAGCGGGGCGAGGGGATTGCACTCCTCGATGGCCTGCATGACCTCGTCGGTGATGACGACGGACTTGGCAAACTTCTCGCCGCCGTGGACGACGCGGTGGCCGACGGCGTCGATCTCCTTCATGGAGCCGATGACGCCGTTCTTCTCATCGACCAGTGCGTCGAGCACGGCCTGAATGGCTTCGTTGTGGGTGGGCATGGAAACGGCAGCTTCCTTGATCGCTTCCTTGCCGGGCAGCTGGGGCTTGTAGGTAAAGCGGCCGTCGATGCCGATGCGCTCGCACAGACCCTTGGCAAGCAGCTCGCCCGTGGTGGGGTTGAGCAGCTGATACTTCAGAGAGGAAGAACCTGCGTTGATGACCAAAACGTTCATAAGTAAACTCCTTTTTCCAAGGGCGGCTTGCATTGCGCCCGAATTTCCGATAGAATATGAAAAACGATCGGTTTGCAGAATTTAATACAGCGTCTATTATAGCAAATTTTTTTCCAAACACAAGTAAATTTAACAAAACGTAACTCTTTTGTAACCGCTTTGAGAGGACTTTGATGAAAACTGCTGGTATAATATGTGAATATAACCCCTTCCATCGCGGTCATGCCTGGCAGATCGCCGAGGCGCGCCGCCTGCTCGGCGCGGAGACGGCAGTCGTGTGCGCCATGAGCGGCAGCTTTGTCCAGCGGGGCGACTTTGCCGCTGTGCGCGCTTATGCGCGGGCAGAGGCTGCCGTGCGCGGCGGCGCGGACCTGGTGCTTGAGCTGCCGCTGCCGTGGGCGATCTCGTCGGCAGAGGGCTTTGCCCGCGGCGGCGTTATGACGCTCGCGGCGACGGGATTGGTCGACACGCTGGTATTCGGCAGTGAGTGCGGCGATGCGGCAAGCCTGCGGCACGCGGCCGAAGCGCTGCTGCGCGAGGATTTTCCTGCCGTGCTGCGCGGAGAACTTGCAAAGGGCTTATCCTTTGCTGCGGCGCGGGAGAGCGCCGCAAGGGCGCTCATCGGCGATGACGCGGATGTGCTGGCCTGTCCGAACGATATCCTTGGCGTGGAGTACTGTAAGGCGCTCATTGAAAGCGGCAGCTCCATCGCGCCGCTGGCGCTCCCACGCAGGGCCGTCGGCCACGACGAAGGCGCGGCGGAGGGCTATGCCTCGGCAAGCTATATTCGTGCGCTGCTCGTGCGCGGAGAGGATGCTTCCGCTTACATGACGGAAGAGAGCGCGGTTATCTACGAGAGAGAAAAAAAGGCGGGCCGCGCGCCGGTCATGATGAAGAATGTTGAGCGTGCGATCCTTGCCAGACTTCGTGCGATGGGGGAAGAGGACTTTGCCCTCTATGACAGCGGCAACGAGGGGCTGTACCGCCGCTTTGCCGAGGCGGCGCATACCGCACCGTCTATCGACGCGCTGCTCGGCGCGGTAAAGACGAAGCGGTACGCTTACGCGCGGCTGCGGCGGATGCTGCTGGCGGCCTATCTTGGCGTAACGGCGGCGGATATGCCGCGGCGGATGCCGTATTTGCGGGTGTTGTCATTCAATGAGCGCGGGCGCGCGGTATTGAAGCGGATGAAGCGGACGGCGCACGCGCCGGTGCTGATCAAGAGCGCCGACGTGCGTGCGCTGGGAGAACAGGCGCAGAGGCTCTTCAGCCTGACGGCGCGCGCGGAGGATCAATATGTGCTCGCCTATCCGGATCTGACCGCCGCATCGGGCGGCAGCGCATGGACGAGCGGACCGGTGATCGTGTGAGTGCGGTCGCCTTCCCCTGAAAGGAGAACAACGATGAAAAAATGGATGGCACTGCTGCTTGCCGCGGTTATGCTGCTGGGCCTCGCCGCCTGCGGCGCAGGAGCGTCCGGCAGGCCGGAGGACAACGATCCGGTGGGAAACTTGCTGCATTTTGAAGTGACAAAGAGCGTTTATGAAAACGAATATAAGGCCGACGATGGCACATTGCTGCTCTCCGAGTGTTATGAGCTGCCGCGGCTCGAGCTGCGTACGGAGGACGGCACGCTCTATGCGGCGGCGGAGAACGTGACATCGAACGCGGCGCCCAACGATGCTGTCGCCGCTCAGGTCACGGTGCAGAGCATGTTCAACAATGAGATGGATAATGTGCTCGCGGGGCTTCGGTCGGAAGCGGAACAGATGGCCGCGGAGGCAAAAAAACTTTACCTGGCAGACGAAACAGCGGTTTTTGCGATGGGCGGCTACTGGTCGAATCAGATCGCCGTCAAGACGATCTGTCAGGCGGACGGCGGGCTTTTGAGCATTGCGGCTCAGGGCGACAGCTATTATGGCGGCGTGCATCCCAATGGATACAGCCGCGCGTGGAACTTTGACCTGACGAAGGGAGAATTTCTGACCATCGACGCGCTGTCCTCGGAGGCGGGGGACCTGAACGGCCTCTCTGTGCAGCAGCTGATCTGCTTTGAGATGAACCGTCAGATCTATGAGAAGAGCCTGAATGAGGGATACTTTGACGATTACGGTTCCTATCTGTCCGATTTTCCGTCGTTTGCATCGTTCTATTTCACGCCCTCCGGAATGACGGTGGTTTTTGACATCTACATCATTGCGCCGTATGCGGCGGGATCGCAGGAATTCGAGGTGCCGTACAGTGCTTTTTACAATGCGCTTGGCGAGCACGCAAAGGAGATTCTGGATGTTTCGCAGGAGCAGCTCGTTCTGGCGGATTTTGACGCGGCGGCGACGCTGTGGTCGTGGTTTTACATGAACGAGCCGCCGATGGATTACAGTGTGACGGCCAAAGCGGACGAATTTCTTTATTACCTGACGGACATCAACGGCGTAGAGACGATGGCAGATCTTCGTGCGCTGCTGTGTCGGTATGTCACGCCGGAGCTTGCCGACGAGTGGCTGGGCAGCACTGAGCAGCGTTACCGTGATATTGACGGCAGGCTGTACGCTCTGTCTGCGGGCCGCGGCGGCAACGAGAGTCTGGGCGGATATACATGCAGTGTTGTGATCGAGGGTGACAGCGGCGTGCTGACACAGACGGTCGCGCTGCTTGCGTGGGACGACACCGCGCAGACGTGGACAGACACCGGCAAGACGGAAGCCTATGAATATCCCTTTACCCTTGTCGACGGCCACGCAGTGTTCTCCGCGTTCCCGTATCCGTACTGAGAGGAGAAAAGAGAGGGAGGAGAGTCCCATGGCGTAAAAAGCACGGCAGCGCCGCAGAAGCGATCACGATAAGACCACTTTTACGGAGGATAAGAGAGAAATAAAGAGAGTGAAAATTTTTCTGCTGCTTTTTACGCTGTGCTGCACGCTGGCCGCCTGCGGCGCAAAGCTTGCGGATGATGCACCGCCGCCGGACGATGAGGCGCCTGCGGTGGACGTCAAATGGTTCAACACGGAGTATTTCAACGTAGGCAGCGGCGTGTGCATGACGAATATGCTGCTCAGCAGCTATTACGACACCGCCGCGGACATCGACCTCTATGAGCTTTTCTACAACGGTACGGGAGAGCGGAAAGCGGTCACAGACGAAGAGATTGCGGCGCTGGTCGAAATTTGCCCGTGGGCGGCTGAGGTCGATGTGATCAGGGACTCGGCGGTATGGATGGATGCCTTTTTGCAGGAGTATGCGGGCGTGCCGCTGGACGCGACGAACAAAAAGAACCTTGACCAGTTCATCTATCTCAAGGAGTACGACGCCTATTATCTGCTTTACGGCGATACAAATTTCCGGCGCTGCGCGGTTATCTCACTCGAGCAGAACGAGGACGGGACCATCGCGCTCACCTATGAGCAGGAGAGCGGCGAGAAGGGGATCGTCACGCTGAAGGGGAGCAAAGGCAGCTACCAGTTCGTGTCGAACAGGAAAGCGTGAAGGCAAAAGAAAATGCTGGCTCTTATGAGCCAGCATTTTTTATGTCGTTTACCGATAGCGCTCGCGGTGTGCGGTCATGATATCGGCCAGCAGAACGCCGTTGTCGGGCGGGGTGTAGGTGATGGCGTTCGCGCCCGCGGCGATAGTCTTGCGGATCGTTTCATCCTTCGGGCCGCCGGTGGCAATGATGGGGATCTCGGGATGGCGCGCGCGGAGCGCGGCGACGAGCTGCGGTGTTTCCGCCGCGGCGGAGACGTTCAGGATATCGACGCCTGCGGCGATACGCGCCTCGGTGTCCTGCGTGGCAGAAACGATGGTCGCCACGACCGGAATGTCGATGTGCGACTTGATATCGCGCAGAATGTCAGCCGAAACGGGTGCGTTGAGCACGACGCCGTAGGCGCCGCAGTGCTCTGCCTCCATCGCCTGGGCGACCGAGCGTGCGCCGGAGGTGAAGCCGCCGCCGACGCCGCAGAGCACCGGCATATCCGCCACGCTGATGATAGCGCGCACGATGCGTGGCTGCGGGGTAAAGGGATAAACGGCGATCACCGCGTCGGCATTGCAGCTTGCGATGGTAGCGACGTCGGTGGAGAAAACGAAGGACTTGATGGTCCGTCCGAAGATACGAATACCGCTGCACTCATTGATGCACTCAGGCACCAGCAGCATGTGGTTACGGAGTTTTCCGCTGTAGCTGGGAGTGGGCGTCGGGGTAAAATCGCTCATAAAAGCACCTTCCTTTCTGCAGGCAATGGAGGACCGCTAATAGTCTATGTACGCGGTTTATTCCACATGACTGCTTGCACGCATAGCCAGAATCGTCTGTTCGATCAGCTTGTCAAGATCCCATCCGAGCATTTCGGCGCCGCGCTCGATGACCTCGCGCGAGCAGCCGGCGGCAAACTTCTTGTCCTTGTACTTTTTCTTGACGGACTTGACCTCAAGATCGCTGACGCTCTTGCTCGGGCGCATGAGTGCGACCGCGCCGATGAGGCCCGTGAGCTCATCGGTGGCGAAGAGGACCTTTTCCATCTCGTGCTGCGGTTCGGGCAGGCCATCGAAGTGCAGGCCGTAGCCATGGCTGGCGGTGGCGCGGATCAGGCGCTCGTCGAGACCGGCCTCGCGCATGATCTGCTGGGACTTGATGCAGTGTTCATCAGGGTACATCTCAAAGTCGAGGTCATGCAGGAGCCCGACTGTCTCCCAGAAATCTGCCTCGTCGCCGTAGCCGAGCTGCTGCGCGTACCAGCGCATCACGTCGGCCACGATATTTGCGTGCTTCAAGTGGAACTCGCCCTTGTTGTACTGCGTGAGCAGCTCCCACGCCTGTTCTCTGGTGTATGCCATGAAAATGCCTCCCTTTGCTTATGGCTGCTCGTCCGTGAAATGGACATGGTTAAAAATGTGATCGGAGCAGAAGCAGTGGTAGCCTGCGCATTTGCTGCAATAGCGGAACTGCAGCTCCGGATTCGTCACATCGGTGCGGCCGCAGACCGCGCACTTGTGGCGGAAGCCCTGCGTCTGCTGCTGGTACTGCTCCTGCCGCTGCTGGGAGCGCACCGTGTTATGAAAGTGCGTGGCCTGCTTGCTCTGGCGGTGCTCCAGCTTGAAGAAACGGCACAGCTCGGGCCAGAAAAAGATGACAAAGTTCAAAAGCGCCACGATGGGCATGATGGAGTAGTACCACCGACCGGCGGCAATATAGCGGGCAATATCGAAGAAGAAGTAGAACACGTCGATATACGCGAGCCACTTCATACGGATGGGAATGATGAACATGAAGAGCACCTGCGTATCGGGGTAGAGCAGGGCAAAGGCCATGAACATGGCGAAGTTGACATAATTTGCGCCGTAGACGGGGATGCTGTAGCCCGTGATGAGGCTGACAATGCTGGCGCCGAGGACGGTGAGCAGCATGCCGCTCAGATAATACGTCGTAAACTTGGCGGTGCCCCACTGACGTTCGAGCGTCGAGCCGATCCAGTAATAGAAATAGCAGGTGATGAGCAGATAGAGCGGGCTTGTGCTCTCAGGAATGAGGACGAAGGTGATGAGCCGCCAGACCTGCCCGTGGAGCAGTCCGTCAAGCGTGTAAGCGAAAAAGCCTAAAAAGTTGCCGTTGGAAAATCCGGACAGCAGCCCCAGCACCACATTGCCGATGACGACGTAAAGCATCAGGTTGGGGATGCCGAAGTTTGGATGCAGAATACAGAAGCGGTCGATCGCACGGTTGAGTTTATTCAAAGGGAATACCTCGCTTTGCTGATTTGTTCTATTACTAATTCATTATGCCACAGAAGGAAGAAAAAGTCATCAATAAAGTTTGAACAAATGGTCATAACAAATTGGAATGAAGAAAAGAACGCGGAAAGGAGCGCCTCCTTTCCGCGTTCTTAACGGTCTTGTTTATGAAATGTCCAGCTCAGGCGGTACGTCGATTTCATCGCCGACGTATTTGCCGTTTTTCTTTCTCTGGCGCACGCACTCGCTGAGCAGGTACTCGATCTGTCCGTTGACCGAGCGGAAGTCGTCCTCGGCCCAGGCGGCGATGGCGGCGTAGAGCTTGGGGGACAGGCGCAGGGGGACCTGCTTTTTGGCGTTGTCGTTCATAAGGCCCTCTTTTTAATACAGGCTGCCTGAGTTGACGACGGGCTGCGCGTCGCGGTTGCCGCAGAGCACCACCAGCAGGTTCGAGACCATCGCGGCCTTGCGCTCCTCGTCGAGCTCGACGGTCTTGTTTTCGGAAAGGCGGTCGAGCGCCATCTCGACCATGCCGACCGCGCCGTCGACAATCATCTTGCGCGCGTCGATGATGGCGCTGGCCTGCTGACGCTGGAGCATGACTGCCGCAATCTCGGGCGCGTAGGCGAGATAGGTGATGCGCGCTTCGATGATCTCAAGGCCCGCGTCGGCGACCTTGGACTGGATCTCGTCGCGGATGCGCGCGGCAACGACCTCGCTCGACCCGCGCAGGCTGCCCTCGTCGGCGTGACCGTCGCCCGTGGTGTCAATACCGGGGGCAACGTCATAGGGGTAGATGCGCACGATATTGCGCAGCGCCGCGTCGCACTGGAGCGACAGGTACTCCTTGTAGTTGTCCACGTTGAAAACGGCCTTGGCCGTGTCGGTCACGCGCCACATCACGGCAATACCGATCTCCACGGGGTTGCCGAGGCAGTCGTTGATCTTCTGGCGGGCGTTGTTGAGCGTCATGATCTTGAGAGAAATTTTCTTATTGCCGCCGACTTCGACCGAGGCGGACGCGCCTTGCATGGCGGCGAGAAGGTCCGTGCCCTTGTGGCCGCCATCCACGTCGCCGGACTGGTTGAGCTTCGTCTTGGCGGCGGGGTTGAAGGACGTGCAGAAGGGGTTGACGCAGTAGAAGCCCTCGCCCTTGAGCGTGCCAATGTACTTTCCGAACAGCGTGAGCACGAGCGCCTCCTGCGGCTTTAGGACGCGCAGGCCGCACAGCGGGATCCAGCCGAGCGCAAGCACGATGACGCAGAGGACGACGAGGGGCAGAAAGCCCGCATTGATGCCGACGATCAGAAAAACGACCGCGGCGATGTAGAGAACAAGCTCGAGCAGCAGCACGAGCATGCCATTTTTGTGACCGGTGATGATTTTTTCTTCCATGAGATGTTACCTCCAAATCTGATATCAAAATCATATCACAACAATATTGATTGTCAAGAGGGCGGAAAGAGAAAAGTGCACAAAAAGACCGACCGGTCATTGTACCGGTCGGTGAAAAAGCGTGTGCGCGGCAGTCTGACAAATACCTATTTATGTCAATGCAAACTCAATCTCATCAAGCCCATTGCTTATCGTATTTTTTCTGCCTGTTTTTTCAAAACCCATTCGCAGATAAAGCCTCTCGGCATTTATGTTATTTTCTAAAATCCACAGTGTTGGAGTTCCTATGCATTGACTTACTGCAAATTGCAAAAGTTTTGTTCCATACCCCATATTCTGTTTGTCAGGAAGGATATAAAGGTCTTCAATTAAACTGTCAGTAACCGAGACTATTCCTATTGGCATTTCCTCGACAAGCATAAAAATCTTGCTGCCGACATTCATTTTTCTTTCTAGATACTCCCGTTGTCGTTCTGGTGTGTGCTGCTCTATGAAGCTGGCAGAACAAAAGGAGCAATGAGATTTTTTCCAAGATATAGAATGTACCGTAGCCGCTTCTGAAAGACTTGTTTTGTCCACTGCTATGATCATGACGCGCCTCCGCAAATTCCGATTTGCTGAAATGATCTTACCACAGCCTGCCGGAATGCACAAGAACGACCGCGGCGGGGGGATCGCTGCGGCCGTTTGTTGGCAGTTGATGGAAATTCAGACGTAATGGTACTTCTTCCGTCCCGTGAGGAAAAGCGCCGTGGTGACGAGCAGCGTGAGCGCTTCGGCGACGGTGATGGCGAGCCAGATGCCGTTGATGCCGAGAAGCTTCGGCAGGAGAAGTACCGCGGCGACCTGAATGACGAGCGTGCGCAAAAACGAGATGAGCGCGCTCGCGGTGCCGTCGTTGAGCCCTGTGAAAAACGCCGAGCCGAAGATATTGAAGCCGCACACAAGGAACGAGAGCGCATAGATGCGCAGGGCATTGACCGTCATGCCGCAGAGCTCTGCGTCGTAGCCGACGAAAATGTGGGCGATGGGCCGGGCAAGCAGAATGGCGGAGGCTGTCATGGCAAGACTCGAGAGGAGCGTGACGGTCAGGCTTTTTTTGAGCAGGCTCTTGAGCTCCGAGTGGTTCTGCGCGCCGTAGTGATAGCCGACGACGGGCGTGACCGCGATGGAGTAGCCAAAGAAAAAGGCCATGAAGATGAAGCTGACATACATCAGAACGCCGTAGGCGCTGACGCCGTTTTCCTGCGCGATGGCCATGAGACGGATGTTGTAGAGGACGCCCACAAGTGAGGTGGAAAGGTTGCTGACCATTTCGCTTGAGCCGTTGCCGCATGCGTGCGCGAGCGCGCGGAGATCAAAGCACGGGCGCGTCAGACGGAGGGGGGAGTCGTTCGGGCGCAGAAAGTAGACAAGCGGGATCAGCGCGCCGACAAGCTGGGAAAAGGCCGTTGCAAGCGCCGCGCCGAGAAGACCCAAGGGAAAGACATAGACGAGCAGAAAGTCGAGCGCCATGTTCGTAAGCCCCGCGAAAACCGTTACCCGCAGGCCAAAGTGCGGCTTTTCCGCCGTGGCAAGAAAGCTCTGGAAGCTGTTTTGCAGCATGAAGAAGGGGAGAGACGCGAGCAGCACGCGCCCGTAGAGCACGCAGTCATCGATCGTGAGGTCGGTCGCGCCGACGGCGTAGGAGATGGGTCGAAGAAAAAGAAGGCACACGCCGCTCAGCACAGCGCCGCCCACCGCGAGCGCCACGACGAGCATGGAGAAGATCTCGTTTGCCTCTTTTCGCTTGCCCTCGCCGAGCGTTTTGGCGATGAGCGCGCTGCCGCCCGTGCCGATCATGAAGCCGAAGGCGGCGAGTGCCATGATGACGGGGAAGATGAGGTTCAGCGCGGCGAAGGGGTTCTTGCCGACAAAGTTCGAAACGAAAAAACCGTCGACGATGCTGTAGATCGAGGTGATGATCATCATGAAAATGCTGGGCGCGACGAAGCGCAGCAGCTTTTGATAGGTGAAATGATCGGAAAGGGAAATCTTCATAAAAAGCCTCCAAAGCCTCCGGTTCGTTAAGCGTACATAAAAAAAGCCCGGTCATTTGCCTGACCGGACGCATCCGACATCTTTTCGACTGCTGCGGCTGCGGCCGCAAGTCCTCCGATGACATTCAATTCGTGGGCAATATTGTAGCATAAATCCAGTCAAAGTCAAGGTTTTGCGCAAAATTACAAAATATTGATTGACAAAACGCACAAATGTGCTACAATACGATTCGGCGAAAGCCACAAGTGAATACTTCATCAAGAGTGGTTGAGGGATCGGCCCTATGACACCACGACAACCTGCCCGAAGAGGCAAGGTGCCAAATCCGACGAACGAATCGAAAGATGAGGAAGAGCAGAAAGTGCGATACTCTGTCGGTTCGGCAGAGTATTTTTTGTTTTTCCGGCAAAAGAAAGGAAGAAAGAAATCATGGCAAAACGTTTATTCACCTCCGAATCCGTCACCGAGGGGCATCCCGACAAGATCTGCGACCAGATCTCCGACGCGGTGCTCGACGCGATCCTTGAAAAAGACCCCAGCGGCCGCGTGGCCTGCGAGACGACCGTCTCCACCGGCCTTGTCCACATCATGGGCGAGATCACCACGAACTGCTACGTTGACATTCCCAAAATCGCGCGCGGCGTGATCCGCGATATCGGCTATGACCGCGCGAAGTACGGCTTCGACTGCGACACCTGCGGCGTCATCACGAACATCGACGAGCAGAGCGGCGATATCGCGATGGGCGTGGACAACTCCTTTGAAAATAAGGAGAGCGGCGCGAGTGAGCTCGACAACGGCGCGGGCGACCAGGGCATGATGTTCGGCTACGCCTGCACCGAGACGCCCGAGCTCATGCCGCTTGCGATCTCCCTTTCCCACAAGATGGCAAAGAAGCTGACCGACGTGCGCAAGCAGGGCCTTGTCGACTATCTCCGTCCCGACGGCAAGACGCAGGTGACGGTCGAGTATGATGAGAACGGCAAGCCCGTGCGCGTTGACACGGTCGTCCTCTCCACCCAGCACGCGCCCGAGGCGACGCTCGAGCAGATCCGCAAGGACATGATCGAGCTTGTCATCAAGCCGACCGTTCCCGCGGAGCTGATGGACGAGGAGACTAAGATTTATGTCAACCCGACCGGCCGCTTTGTCATCGGCGGCCCGCAGGGCGACAGCGGCCTGACCGGCCGCAAGATCATCGTTGACACTTACGGCGGCAGCGCCCCGCACGGCGGCGGCGCGTTCTCCGGCAAGGACCCGACGAAGGTCGACCGCTCCGCCGCTTACGCTGCACGCTATGTCGCCAAGAACATCGTGGCCGCGGGCCTTGCGGATAAGTGCCAGGTCCAGCTCGCCTACGCCATCGGCGTTGCGCATCCCGTGAGCGTGCTCGTTGAGACGTTCGGCACCGGCAAGGTCGACGACGGCAAGCTCGAAGAGGCTGTCGAGAAGGTCTTCGACCTGCGCCCGACCGCCATCATCCGCGATCTCGACCTGCGCCGTCCCATCTACCGCCAGCTCGCCGCTTACGGTCACATGGGCCGCGAGGACCTCGGCGTGACGTGGGAGAAGACCGACCGCGTCGACGCCCTGCTCGCCGCACTCAAGTAAAAACAATCGAAGACGGGGCGATGCCCCGTCTTCGAAAAAGCTTCGCTGCGCTTTAGATGCCTCGATTGGCCGCTAAAAGCGGTCAATTCGACACTTGCTTCGCGCTAAGTGTTTTCTGCTGTGCGCACACGCCAGAGGGGGGGCTCTTGCCGCTTTGCGGCAATTCACCTTCTGTTGCGGCAGAAAACGGATTTGAATTGATTTCGTGCCGTGCGCGGCACGAAACTCCGCGAGGCTCCTGACAATCAATAAGGGCAAAGCGCCGACCCAAAACGGGCCGGCGCTTTGCCTTGTGTGTATGGGAAACTAATATGAAAACGGTTTAGCCGTGGTGTTCCTCGTCCCAGAGCTTTTCGGCCTCGGGGCGCCAGCAGGCGGCGTAGGACTCGCACTTGCCGCAAAGGTGCTCCACGCTCTCGGGCGCTTCCAGATCGGTCGAATGTGCGCCGGAGCGCGCGACCATCTGGGGCAGAAATTCGGGGTTTTCCAGCATCGGACAGGGACGCAGGTGGTTGTTGTTGAACGGCTGGCCCTTGCGGTACTCCTTGAAAAGCGGCTGCTGGAGACATTCAAGGAAGCTCTTTTCACGGATGTTTGCGCCGGAGTAGTGGATGAACACGCAGGGCTCGACGTCGCCCGCGGCATTGATGTGGCAGTAGAGCTTGCCGCCGGCGATGCAGCCGCCTGTGAACTCGCCGTCGTTCTGGAAGTCGATGGCAAAGATCTCCTTGCCGCCGGTGAGACCGCGGATCTCGCGCACGCGGTCTTTCATATAGGCGCGCTGCTCGGGATTAAGCAGCAGGTCGGTCGTCGCGCCCATGCCGACGGGCATGTAGTGGAAGTACCAGGCGAAGAAGCAACCCTTGGAGATGAGCAGGTCGAGGAATTCATCGCTCGTGACGACCTTGTAGTTCTTGCTCGTGTAGCAGATGGACACGCCGAACGGGATGTGGTTTTTGTGCATGAGGTCCATCGCGGCAAGCGCCTTTTCAAAATGTCCCGCGCCGCGGCGGCCGTCGTTGGCGTCCTCAAAGCCCTCGATGCTGACCGAGACGATGAAGTTGCCCACGCGCTTGAGCTCGTCGCAGAAGGCCTGGTCGATGAGCGTGCCGTTGGTGAAGGCGTGGAAGGCGATGTCGCGGTGCTTTTCGCACAGGCGGAAGATGTCCGCCTTGCGCATGAGCGGCTCGCCGCCGGTGAAGAGGCAGGCGTGGGTGCCAAGCTCCGCGCCCTCGGTCAGCACGCGGTCCATTTCCTCAAAGGTGAGGTTCTGCTTGTGGCCGTATTCCGCCGCCCAGCAGCCCGCGCAGCGCATGTTGCAGGCGCTCGTCGGGTCCATGAGGACGATCCACGGAATATTGCAGTCATACTTTTCGGAGTTTGCCTGCGCCTGCTGGAAACCGCGGAAGCCGCCCTCGTAGGCAGCGGCCGTCAGGAAAGTCCTGAGAAGGTAGGGGTCGCACTCGCGCAGCAGGCGCTCGGCGTAGTGCGCCCACTTGCTGTCGGGGTCGTTTGCGATCTTGTGCAGCATCTCAAAGGTCTCCGGCGTCCAGACGCTGGAGTGGATCTTCTGGACCATGCTGACAAAGTCGTTTGCGACGGTGCAGACGTCCTTTGTCTGGCTTTTTCTGATGAGGGAGTCGAGCATGGTCTCAAAGGCCTTGCGCTCTGCTGCATGGGCGATTTTCTCTGCTGCGTTCATAGTATCACGATTCCTTTCCTTTTTCAGAGGAAAAGGGCGCGATCCTTTCCCTCCGCCGCCTGTGCGGCAATTTTCTGGAGCTTTTCCATCCGCGCGTCGAGCTGCGCGCTGATCTCTGCGCACTCGTAAAGCTCCTTTTCCACATTTGCAAGCTCGGGCAGACCCTTTTTATAGCGGATCTTATGCTCAAGGCTGGCCCACCAGTCCATCGAGATCGTGCGGAACTGTACCTCGACCTTCATGAGCTTTTTCTGGTCATGCAGGAAGATCGGGGTCTCCACGATCAGGTGCAGGCTCCGGTAGCCGTTGGGCTTGGGATTTGCGATGTAGTCCTTGCGCTCGAGCAGGGTAATATCATCCTGCCGCAGAAATGCTTCGGACAGCTTGTAGATATCCGACGGGTGCGAGCAGATCACGCGCACGCCGGCGATATCGTTGAGATTTTTCTCAATACTGTCCACCGTCAGTGGATAGCCGCGGCGCGAGAGCTTTTCCACGATACTCTCGGGAGACTTGAGACGCGTTTTGATCGTCTCGATAGGATTGCGGTCATATTGCAGCGAAAGCTCCTCGTTGAGCACGTTGAACTTCGTCTCGACCTCCATGATCGCGCAGCGGTAATAGCTCATCAGCTCACGGTAGGGTTGGGCGTACTTCTGCGCCCATTGCTGTACCTCACTTTTCGATAAGCGGGAGAGCAGTACCTGTTCAAGATAGGATCGTTCGCCAAGCGTACGAAGCGGCATTGCGTTCAGCTCCTTTGTCGTTCTGTTGCGGCCCGCGCGCGGGCCATCCTATTAAAAAAGCATAGCAGAGCGGCGCAGGCGCTTCAAGGAGAAAGCTGTAAACTTTTTCCGCTTTGCGGCGGGATACTGTAGCGAGCGTAGCAGAGAATCTGTCCGCAGGCTATGGGCAAAATGCCGCGTTTATCCGGATTTCGGACAAACGCGGCGGGAATGACAAAAGCAAGCGCTGCAGGAACTGTACAAAGTCATTCTGCACTTTATCTTCGGCGGTGTGCGGGCCGGAGGGACAGCGGAGCGCGGCAAAGCGGGATCGGCCGGCGTGCAGAAGGGATGGCGGTTTATCTCCGTTCCATGGCAAAATGCGTGGGAAAGCGCATTTTGAACCATTGCGCTAAAAAAAGAGGTCCGGCAGAGCCGGACCTCTCAAAAGTATGCGTTCAGGCACCGAAAACATGCGCTGTCATCCTCTGCCAGAGAATGCCGAGCTGTTCGGAAGAGACGAGCACATAGGCCACGATAAAAACGAACCAGAGCTTCTGCATATTTTCTTCGTTTTTTGACAGGAAGAAGCAGTAGCCAAGGTAAGCCACTGCGTCCACGATCAGCACGATCACGAACATGGCGTAAAAGCCCGTCTCGCTCCAGTCGGCCACGCCGGTGAAGAGGGAAATGAGGGAATAGTATAAAAATGTGACGGTGAAGGGCCATTTGAGCTTATGCCAGTCGTGTATGCGCTGCTTTTTCTGATTCATGGAGACGCTCCTTTTTTCTGCCATGTTTCTCTCAGTATACCGCGCGGCAGGCGGGATTGCAAGAGGAAATGCCCTTGCAAAGTGCATGATGCGGTGATAGACTGCGAAAAGAGGTGATAGCCATGCTTGATACATTGATCCGCAATGCGCGGGTGGTCGACGGCTCGGGAAAGGCGGCGTTCACGGCGGACGTCGGTCTGCGCAGCGGGCTGATCGAGGCTGTGGGCGCGCTTGCGGATGCACAGGCGTTTGAAACGATTGACGCCGCGGGGCGCTGCCTGACCCCCGGCTTTCTTGATATCCATCGCCATGCCGACGCGGCGCTGTTCCGCACGGACTTTGGCAGGGCAGAGCTTTTGCAGGGCCTGACAACGCTCGTGAACGGCAACTGCGGTATGTCGCTCGCACCGCTTTCCGGTACGCATGCGGACGAATGTGCGAGGTATCTCTCGCCCATCACGGGCGAGATCCCGCCGGAGCTGCGCTTTGATTCGCTTGCTTCCTATTTCAGGGCCGCGCAGGGCCGCGGTCTGCCGCTCTCGTGCGCGGAGCTCATCGGTATGGGGACGCTGCGCACGCTCGCAGCGGGCTTTTCGACCGGCGCTCTCTTGCCGCTCGAGCTGCGGGAGCTGCACTATCAGATGGAGAAGGCGCTTGCCGATGGTGCGTGCGGCGTGTCGCTCGGTTTAGGCTACGCGCCGGAGATCTTCTACTCGACCGACGGGCTCATCCGTGCGCTCGCGCCGCTGCACCGGAGCGGTGTGCCCATTTGCGTACACATGCGGCAGGAGGGCGACGGCGTCGTTGATGCGCTGCGCGAAATGCTCGAGGTCGCCCGCGCGCTGCAGACGCCGCTGGAGATCAGCCATCTCAAGGCCATCGGCAAGCGCAATGCACGGAAAGCGGTGCCGGAAATGCTCACGCTCATCGAGCAGGCTCGGGAGGACGGACTTGATGTGATGTGCGATGTCTACCCCTATACCGCAGGTTCCACACAGCTGATCCATGTGCTGCCGCCGGAGTTTCAGGAGGGAGGGACAGGTGCGCTGACGGAGCGCCTGCTCGACCCGGACGCACGCAGAGAAATGCGTGCGCGGATGGAAACAGGCCGCGATTTTGAGAATATCACACTGCTCGTCGGTTTTGAAAATGTAGCCGCCATCGGGCTGAAGACGGAGAAATACAGCTCCTTTGAGGGATGTTCCATTGCGGAGATCGCCGACGCGCAGGGAAAAGACCCCTATGACGCGCTCTTCGATCTGCTTGCGGCAGAGGAGTGTGAGACAGGGATGATCGACTTCATCGCCGACGAGGAGGACGTGCGCGCCATCCTGTGCGCACCGTTTTCCGGTGTGATTTCGGATGCAACCTATCCCAGCACAGGGCGCGTCCATCCGCGTGTGTACGGCACGTTTGCACGGCTCATAGAGAAATATGTCGTGCGAGACGGGGTGCTCACGCTTGAGCAGGCTGTGCACAAAGTCACAGGGCAGGCTGCGGAGCGCTTCGGACTTTCCGGCAAGGGGAGGATCGAAGCGGGCGCGGACGCGGATCTGCTGCTTTTTACACCGGAGAATATCCGCGAGCGCGGAACGTACTCCGAGCCGAATGTCTGTGCCGCTGGCTTTGACGAGGTCTTTGTTCTCGGCAGCCGCGCAGTCAAAAACGGCGTCTATCATGGTGGCAGGAGCGGTGAGATGCTCAGCTTGTGAGTGTCTTCAAGAAATTTTAAAAAACCGTTTAACAAAAAATGCTGACGTTTCCGATTTCCTGTGGTATGCTGTAAAGGAAGTATAAACAACAGGGAGGCGGTCGGAATGGAGCATTTTCTCGATACGATCGAAACGATCGGAGAGGGGCACGGCTTTTCGCTCTTTGGAGCGCAGCATCTTGTTGTGCTGGCGGTTTCCCTGCTCTTTGCGGTGGGGAGCTGTCTGATTTACGGCAGAGCAGATGCGGCGAAGCGCGGGAACATCAGAAAGCTTTTCGCCATCCTGCTGCTGGCAGACGAGCTGTTCAAGCATATCTGCCTGTTCGCGGGCGGAAATTTTAATTGGACCTATCTGCCGCTGCACCTGTGCTCAATCAATATTTTTCTCATCACTGTTCATGCCTGGCGGCCAAACAAAACGCTGGATAATTTCCTTTATTTTATTTGCATCCCTGCGGCCGTCGCCGCGCTGCTGTTTCCGACGTGGACATCACTGCCGGCGATGAATTTCATGTTCCTGCACTCTACGAGCGTTCACATCCTGCTGGCGACGTATCCCATCATGCTTTTCTCTGCGGGCGATATCCGGCCGAGCGTGCGTGAATTGGGACGCTGCGTTTTGCTGTTGGCTGCTATGGCTGTGCCGATCGTTGGGATCAACCTGCTGCTCGATACAAACTTCATGTTTCTCATGTACGCGCCGGACGGCAACCCGCTGGCGTGGTTTGCCGCACATTGCGGCAGCCATCTCGTCGGCTTTCCGATCCTGCTAGCGGCGGTGTGCGGTGTGATGGAGCTGCCGCTGCTGGCGAAGAAAAAACGGACGGAGCACATACAGCGCGTACACTGAAAAGAGGCTTACGGCAGGGCAGTTCCCTGAAACGGGAGCTGTCCCTGACCGCGGCGCCGATAGAGACGGAACGGTTTATTTGAAAAAACTTGATTCCGCTCTTGACAGGCGGCTGGAAAAAACATATAATATCGTCGTTGTGCAGAGCATCCGGGTGTAGCGCAGTTGGTAGCGCGCATGGTTCGGGACCATGAGGCCGTGAGTTCAAATCTCGCCACTCGGACCAACGAAAATCCTTGAAGCCGTAAGGCTTTGAGGATTTTTTATTTTGCCCTGACAGCGGAGAAAGCTCGCGATTTCTAACACTTTTCTAACGGTGTTAGATGTTGATGCAGCTTGACAGCTTTTGCGCCATGGCCTGTTTTCGCTGCGTCTCCAAGTGGCCATAAATGTTTGCGGTCGTGCTGATATCCGAATGTCCGAGCCATTCCTGCACTTCTTTCAACCCACAGCCGTTGTTGATAAGCAAGCTCGCGCAGCTATGACGAAGTTCGTGAAAGCGAATGTGCGGCAAGTTATGCTTTTTGAGAATCTTTCCGAATCGGTGACTGACATAATCGGGAGTAACAGGGTGACCATCAGGCCAACAAAAAACATAGTCGCTTTCAATGTAGCATTTGCCAAATAAACGTTTATTTTCCCGCTGCTCCTGTTTCAGCTCAAGGAAGAGATCTCGCATTTCCGGCAGCAGCGGAAAGCTGCGATAACTGCTTTTCGTTTTGGCCTTATCCTTTTCCACTGTTTCATAGATTTTGACAACGGTGTGCTTGATGGTCAGCACATTGTTTTCAAAGTCGATACTATCCCACTTTAGTCCCAATAGCTCACTGCGCCGTAGACCGTAGATAATAGCGGTTTTGATAATAGGGTATAGCTGCTCCTGTTGAGCTTCTTGCAGCAATATGTTGAGCTGCTCCGCAGTGTAAAATTGCGCCTGTGGACGAGCTTTTGGGGGCAAACGCAGCAGGGAACAGGGATTGACCGTCAATAGCTCTTCACGAATGGCTTCATTCAACACTTGGTTGATGATGTTTTTTAGCTCGCGTATGCTTTTTGGAGAAAGACCGCCTTTTCCGTCAAGTCGGCCACAACTCCCCTTTTCGTCGAGAAATGCCTGTATCGACTTTCTATTAACGGCGGCAAGCGTTAATCCGCAGTTGGAAAACCAAGGCAGAATGTGCCGTTCCGTAATGGCACGATAGCTCTGCATTGTGACGGCATCCACACGTTGTTCGACGATGGTGAGCCAGTAGCGTATGTACTCCGTGAACAGAATATCGGCGGCATTATTGGACGGCGCAGCGTGTTCCAATGCAGCAAGCTTTTCGTGCAGCATTTGCTCGGCTTTGCGTTTGTTGCCTTTTTCGGGCAGACCTGTCGCAAGCCACTTTTGCTTGCGTTTTCCGTTTTCGGTGCAATTTAGCACCATATAAAATTTTCCATTTTTAATTTGCAGACTTCCTGTCATGTTGTTCTCCTTTCAACAGTTCGTCTGCTGTTATCGTTTTACTGTGAAGCGGGCTGCATTGATATAGTCCGTTACACATACTTTGGGAATGCGAATCGTTTTACCGATACGGCGGCAGCCAATCGTGCCGTCGTTGACAAGCCTGTAAGCAGCATTGATACCGATTCCGAGGATTTGCGCAAGCTGTTCCACCGTGAGGATATCGGGGTAGTCATTCAACAATCAGCCCACCCCCTTAAAACGGCATATCGCTGCTGTCGGGCAACATTTCGTATACTTCTTTAATACGTCTGCGAAACGCTTCATAACCCGCAGGCTCTTCTATCTGTACAAGGGGATATTGCTTTTCGAGCGGAATATTGCTGATAATATATACCTTGGTGTAGCAGGCAACCTTATCCGAATAGCGGCAAGGGAGCATAACAGGGTGTCCATCAATGTATGAAAGCATATCAGAGAATTTCAGACTGCTGCGAAATTCATCGAACAGAATAACATCCTGTCCTTTGTAGCCGTCAAACGGATGCGTATAGTTGGTTACGCGAAACACGTTCCTGTATCCGTGCTTCTCTACGACGCTTCGCGTCTTTCCAACGCCTGTTTTGCCCCAAATATATGCTACATCAACATTGCGCCACTCTTCACCATATTTTTCTTCCAACAGTGTTTGACGTGCCTGTTCGATATTCTTCAGGTGATTCATGGCAGACGGATAGGCTCGCATGATCTCACCGTCGCTTGCACCGTCCTCCACCATTGCAAGAATCGCTTCAGACTGTTTTACGCGGCGGTCGCTTTCTACGGGCAGCTCACATGATTCCTCAAACGTTTCAGGAAGATTTGTTTCCGCCTTTTCTGTATCTCGCCATTTTCCCTCTTTGCGAATATAGTCGCGGTTTTCACTATGACTTCCGCGAGCAGCATCAATGTGCGCAGCATAGAAGCGCTGCTTTATTGTCGAAAACATGACTTGATTCTTAAATGCCGCATAGATGTGTGTATGCGGTGTGCCTTCTTCACCAACCTCGTCGCACAGACACCAATAGAAACAGCCTTTGAGCTGTTCAAGGTTCTGCCGAATAAGTGCATGGTAAAAGCCATGCTCTTTTGGGTTATTGATTGTCAGCAGGTACTTACGGGACGAGGTTTCACGAGGCATAATAAATACTCCTTTCTTTTGCTGCGTCAATCCTCCTTTCAACGGAATGTACTCAAATTTCATCGTTACACAGGGGGTAATACTAACCCCTGTGTTTCGTGTCCCTTACGGGACGCGGTTATAGAAAGCGATGCTTCGCTCTCTTTTGCTGGTGGTGCAGCGGTAGGCTATCGCCTTACTTGACATCGTAAGCCGTTGCTTGTCGGCAAAGCCTGCCACTCGGTCGGACGGGATGCGAGCCGCTACGCTCTCGCATTTCCGCGCAGGAACACCCGTTTCTCTTGCGGATTTCTGCATAAATCAGGTAATGCCTTTCTCTCGCAGCTCCTGAAATTGTGCCGCGCCTTCGTTAGCAGCCTGCTGTAACTGTTCCAGTGTTGAATTCTGCAAAAAATGCAAGACCGCTTTATTATTAGCGTGTGCGTTCAGCTGTTGTACAATAAGCTGCAAGCAAGCTGTTGCGTCGTTGACAATTCCAGTTTCGTTTTTATAAGCCTGTAGCCGTTCATAAATTTCATCGGGAATTGTCAGATTGATGCGCTTCTTATCCGATGGCATTTCATTCACCTCTTTTCTAAGCAATAATAACGTACCACAAAACAACGTAAAAAGTCAAGGAGTATTTTGGAGTAACTCCAAAATACAAGAATTACAGCGCAGCCGGAACGGAAAAGCTGCGCTGCATTTTTTATTCAAATAAGTCTGTAATGGCAACGCCCAAAACATTGGCCAGCCCGTAAAGCTCAATATCAGTGACAGTTCTTTGCTTGTCTTCGATTCTGGAAATTGAACCGCGGCAAATATAGACCGCGACTGTTTCCAGTTTGTTGGAAAGCAGCTGCTGACTCCATCCGCGTTCCTGACGTAGCCTTTTTAGATTGCTGCCTATCAGATTCATTTCAGCGCCATCAATAATCCTTGCCATTTGCTGTTCCTCACTTGTCTTGACATAGGACAATCTTATCGGTATATTGTCTATAGATTGTCCTGTCAGAAGACAGAACTAGAATTTTAGGAGGGATAAACAATGACAACGATGATATTAGGCGTGTTTGTTATACTTGCGCTGTGCGTGTTGATAGTGATAAAAAGAATTGATTATCGCAGAGAATCCGATTATTTTTATGAAAATAATCTTGACGAATACGGCGAAAATGAAGAGTACACTTCGGAGTATATCGACTATTCCAAAGCTTACCAACCCAAGTGGCTTTTCTCTTATAACGAAAAGGCGTTTTATCACAAGTTGAGAACCTTTGCTGACCGGAATGGACTGTTCCTTTTTGCAAAAGTTCGCCTTCTCGATTTAGTAGAACCACGACGCGGACAGCAAAAATACAAAACATATTTCTATAAGATTCAGGCAAAGCACGTTGATTTTGTCCTTTGTGATGCAAAGCTTGTTGCAAGATGGGTTATCGAACTTGACGACACAAGCCACCGGCGCGCAGATCGTGCGGAAAGAGATACCTTTGTTGATGAAGTCTTAATGAGCACGGGCTATACTATCCTGCACATGGACAGTTTTGATGAAAAGCTGTTAGAGCGTGAAATTATCGGCATCGACGCTCAATAGACAACTGGCATGGTGCGCCTTAAAATGGCGCACCATGCCAGTCTTTACGATAACAGCAGATGAGTTCTAACATTTTTTCTAACAGTTTCTGAATTTTTCATTTTTGAGGAATTCAGGACGTTCTAAGGATTTTCAAATAGAAAAGCGCTCAAACCATTGAAAACACAAGGGCTTTGCTGTGAGCAGATGAGGGAGGACGTGATAGACCATGACCCCGTTCCGCACTTTCGGGACCATGAGGCCGTGGGTTCAAATCCCGCCACTCGGACCATGCAGAGTGTCCTTATAGGATCTGAGTATCCTGTAATGGACACTCTGCTTTTTTATGTGAAGAATGGTGAAAAGCTGGAGCTGTCGATGCTCACCCGTTCCCGCAGGCACAGCAGCTTGACCTTATGCTCGGTCAGCAGGGCGATGTACTGCTTTGTCATGCCCCAGTCCCGCCCTATACGGTCAAGGCTGCTTATCAGCACCACATCCACCTTTCCGGCAAGGACGGCCTCCATCACCTCTTGCAGAGCCGGACGGTCAAGGGTCATTCCAGAGCCATGCTCGGCGGCAGCACCAACGATGGTGTACCCGGCTTGTTCCGCATAGCGGCGAAGCTCCTCGGCCTGCCGTTCCAAAGAAAAGCTATCATCGTGAGCGACGCGGCAATAGAAATAGGCTTTCATCGTGTCGTACCTCCTTATACTGCAACCTGTTCCGGGGCGTAGCTGAGTGCTACGCCTTTTCTTGTTTCCATGATAATGTCGGCCTCCGGGATC
>CAKTLD010000021.1 GCA_934572445.1 uncultured Oscillospiraceae bacterium | reverse complement strand
GGAACAACAGGGCTCGAACCTGTGACCCCCTGCTTGTAAGGCAGGTGCTCTCCCAGCTGAGCTATGCTCCCCCACGCGAAACCGCTTCGGCGAACGGCAAGGGTTATTATACTAAATAACCCCTGCCGTGTCAACAGCAAATTTGAAAAAATCTGATTTTTTTGCGATCACTTGCCCTTAGCCTTCAGCTCCGCGATCATGCCGCGCAGCTCATCCTCTGTAAAGTGCTGCACCCTGTCACAGAACTGACACGTCAGGTCCGCGCAGCCCTGCTCGGCGACGATATCCTCCAGTTCCTTTGACCCCAGCGACAGCAGCGCGCGCTCCGTGCGCTCGCGCGAGCAGTAGCAGCGGTACTCGATCGGATCGACCGAGAGGATCTCCAGCTCGAAATCGGACAGCACGGTCTTCAGCAGTGCTGCAGGATCGGCGTTATCCTTCATGAAGCTCGTCACGCTCGGCGCGGCGTAGATACCGCCTTCCACCTTGGCGATCACGTCCTCGCCCGCGCCGGGCAGCAGCTGCACAAGATAACCGCCCGCGGCCAGCACGCTGCGGTCGCGGTCGACGAGCACGCCAAGGCCGCAGGCCGACGGGATCTGCTCCGACTCGACGTAATAGGCCGCGACATCCTCGGCGATCTCGCCGCCAAGCAGATCGACCGTGCCGACATAGGGCTCGCGCATGTTGAGGTCCTTGATGACCGTCAGCGTGCCGCTGTGGCCGACGGCAGTGCCGACGTCCAGCTTGCCGTCGGCGCGCAGGGCAAGGTCAACGGCGGGATTCTGCACATAGCCGCGCACATTGCCCTCGGCGTCTGAAACCGTCAGGATCGTGCCGAGCGGACCGTCGCCCTTGATCTGCATGGTCACGCTCGCGCCGCTGCCCTTGAGTGCGTTGCCCATCATCGAGCAGGCGGACAGCGCGCGCCCAAGCGCCGCGGTGGCAACAGGCGAGGTGTGGTGGATCTGCCGCGCGCGCTCGGTGATGCCGCGCGTGCAGACGGCAACAGCGTTGACAAAGCCGTCCTTCGAGATAGCGCGGACGATGCAGTCCTGATATTCTCCCATAAGCAGTTCCTCACTTTCTGATACAGCTGAAGTAAATGCGGCCGTCACGCTCGTTTGCGCGGCGCATTTTCAGCTCGCCGTGCGTGCGGACGGCCGTGAAGCCGGCTTCCTCGAGCCATGCGGTCAGTTCGCCCACCGTGTAGGCGCGCTGATGGTGTTCCTCAAAGTCGCGCTCCCATGTGCCGTCCGGCCGGAGGCGAAACAAATCGACCTCGTAGTCAAGCATTTTGACGTTTTTACGGCAGCGCGTGCGCCAGAGGCAGAACACATCCTCACGCTCGTCGAGCAGCACCGCACCGTCGAGCTTTTCCATTTTTGATACCGCGTGCACGTCGAACACCAGCGCCCCGCCCGGGGCGACGGCGTCATACAGGCGCGCAAACGTGCGCTGCACGTCGCGCGGCTTTGTCAGATAGTTGATGCTGTCAAGGCAGCAGATCGCCGCATCCACCGGCTCCAAAAGCCGCAGCCGCGGCATCGACTGGCACAAAAGCAGCGGCGGCGGATCGAGTGCGGCGAGCTTTTGCTGCGCCTGCGCAAGCATCTCCGGCGAAAGATCAACGCCGGTGACGCGGTAGCCGCGGCGGGCGAAGATCTCTGTCATCGTGCCCGTGCCGCAGGCAAGATCCAGCAGCGTTTTCACAGGGCGCTTTGCGCGCAGGAAGAGCTTTTCGACAAAGTCTGCTCGCTTTTCATACGCCACATCCTCGGTCAGCTCATCATAGGATGCCGCCAGCGCTTCATAGCTTTCCACGGTCCTTCGCCTCCCTCCGTCCCAGTATTTTAGCAGACCGCCCGGCAATAGTAAAGGGGCAATTCACCCCCGCTCCCGCGCGGGCATACACTGGTCCAGCAAGGGAGGGATGGATAATGGAACGAAGACCCGCCCCGTCCGGCGAGGTGCTCGCGCGCGAGCAGTCCTGGCAATGGGAGGGCATCACCGTGCTGACGGCGCGCGCCGAGGTGCCGCAGTTCGCGGGCATATCGCGCCGTGAAAAGCGCTTTGACCGGTATTATGCGCAGCTGGCCCGTACATATCTCGCCCGCTGCGGGCAGACGCTTTTTCCGCGCGCGGCGGAAGAGTGCCGCGCAGCGATGGCGCGCAGCGCGCCGTGGCAGCGGACGGACGCCGCACTGCGCGGAACCGTCCTCGCGCCGTCGGACACTCACATGAGCGTGACGCTTGAGCTGTGCGAGGGCTGCGGCGGCAGCCTTCGCGTCGTACGCCGCTTTGCCGAGGTCTGGGACCTCTCCGCGATGTTGCCCGTACCGCTCGCCGAATGGTTTCCGCCGCACACAAACGTTGCACGGCGTCTCCGCTCCCGCGCGCGGGAGCTTGCGCTCGATGCCGGACCCTCCCGCCGCGTGCTGCGGGCGGAAAGCTACGGTCTGACGGAGGAAGGACTCTGCATCCTCTGCCGGAACGGTGCGCAGCTCGTTCTCCCGTGGGATGCGGAGCGGGGACCGTTTCCGCTCCCCCGACGTGCGGAGCAATAAAAGGAGGAAGCTCTCTTTCGCGAAAGAGAGCTTCCTCCTTTTTCTGCCGTACTTCCGGGAAACGCAGGCCGGATCTCCCCCACGGCAGCGTGGTCACAGCACAGGCTACTCGGCGGATTCCATATAGATCTCCTCGGTCTGCTGCTGCGCCGTGACCAGCAGATCCCGCGCATCACCGTAGTTCTGCTTCTGCATCTGCTCCAGCGCATCGGTGATGGCGTTGAACAGCAGATGATACAGCTTTTCATAGTCGGTCATAAGCATCCCCTCCCTTTGTGCGGATTATAGAACGAATCGTTATATATCGTTATATGTTTCAATATAACAATCCGTTTTATATATAATCTTTACAACGTCTGAACGGAGTGATGCAAACATGTACCGACGGATCCGCGACATGCGGGAGGACAACGACCTGACCCAGCAGCAGATGGCAGAGTTCCTGCAATGCTCGCAGGTATGCTATTCCAACTACGAGACCGGCAAGCGTGAAATCCCGAGCGATGTGCTGGCCCGTCTCGCACAGTTCTACCGCACCAGCGTTGACTATCTGGTAGAATTGACCGATGAAGAAAAGCCCTACCCTCGTAAACGATAAAACGGCCGCAGCAGCGGCCGTTTTTCCATTTTCTCCCGCGGCGAGCCTCCCGTCGGGCGGCTTCCGCCGCTCATTCCGCACGGCTCATGCGAAAATGCCTGTCACCGCGCCGCTCAGCGCCACAAACGCCACCGTCAGCAGCAGGAAGAGGATGCGTCCCTTCTCCAGCCCCAGCTTAAACAGCAGCGGCAGCGACACCGCGAGATATACGACCGCCGCCAGCACCGTGACCGGCAGCTGTACCAGCAGCTCCGTATGCCCCGCCAGCAGCGCCGCGCACGCCTGCACCGCCGCGCCCAGCACGACCGCGATCACCCCGAGCAGGAGCTTGCTCAGATACAGCTCGCTCTTTTTCACCGGCATGGCGCGCGCATAGCGTTCCCACTTGCAGCGCTCGTCATAGCCCAGCGCGCTCGCCGGCAGCATCGCCAACAGCAGCAGCCCCACGCTGCCGAGCATCGCGCTGCCGCCCGTCAGCGCGGGGATAAGCAGATAAACCGCGATCAGGATGAGCAGCACCCTGCTCTGCGCCCACAGCTCGTAAACGTCCTTGAGCATCAGTCCCTTGATCTTCATGCGTTTCTCTCCCTCCTTGTCATGTCGAGGATGATCCCCTCGAGCGTCTCGCCCGGATGCGCCGCAAGCAGCGCATCCCTGTTTTCGTCCAGCACCACGCGCCCCCTGTGCAGAAATACCACGCGCGTGCACAGCTTTTCAATGTCGCTGACGATGTGCGAAGAAAGCACGATGGCATGCTGCCCGTCGGCAATAAAGTGTGAAAGCTCCTCGATCAGCTCGTCGCGCGCCAGTGGGTCCAGCCCGCCCGTCGCCTCGTCGAGCAGCAGGAGCTTCGCCCCGTGTGAAAGCGCCACGGCCAGCGCCAGCTTCATCTTCATGCCGCGCGAATAGTCCTTGAAGGGCTTTGTTTCCGGCAGCTGATAGTGGCGCAGATGGTCGAAATATACTGCGCTGTCCCAGTTTTTGTAAAGGCAGCGCCCGATTCTGTCCACCTGCCGCGCGTTCACGCCATCAGGGAAGCAGGACTCGTCGAACACCACGCCCAGCTCCTCCCGGACCGTCTCGTCCGCGCCGCCGCGGCCGAGGACGCTCACCGCACCGCCGTCGCGCTGCAAAAGCCCCAGAATGAGTGACAGCGTCGTTGACTTGCCCGCGCCGTTCTCGCCGATCAGCCCCAGCGCCGTGCCCATCGGCACGGTGAAGCTGACGTTTTGCAGCTGAAAATCCACAAAGGACTTGGAAAGTCCTGTTACCTCCAATGCGTTCATGGTTCTTCCTTCTCTCAATACTTTTTATTATAATACCAGTAGACCGCCGTAAAAATAAGCGACTGCGCGCAGGTGACAAGGCACAGCACCTGCCCGATGACCGACTGGTCGAACACCAGGATCGCCAGCACCCCCGCCGCGAGCTGGGCATAGACGCAGATGAAAAACGTCATGCTGCGCGCCTTGTTGGCAACGTACGCCGTGCGTTCATCCTTAAGCGAGGCATCGTAGTCCGCCGCCTTTTCCGGGTCTCGGGTCAGGCGGTACACGCGCAGCAGCCGCACAAGACCGACGGCGATCAAACCGCCGCCGCAGCCGCCGATATAGCCGCCATGCTCCGTCTCCCGCAGCAGCAGTCCAACAACGAACAGCGCCGCGCCGATGCTGAGCCATAAAATGCCGAGCCGTTTCTGTTCTCTGAGCTTCATCCCTCTTCCTCCTCAAAAATAAAAATGTCCTCGATGTGCGCGTCAAAAAGCCGCGCGATGCTGTGCGCCAGCAGGATCGACGGGTTGTACTTCCCGTTTTCGAGCGAAATGATCGTCTGGCGTGAGACGCCGAGCGCCGCTGCCAGCTGCTGCTGCGTCATGCCGCGCTCCTTTCTTCTCTCTTCAATGCGGTTTTTCATTAGTCTGCTCCGTTCCCAGAAAGTCAAGCTTGCTTTACATTCGTGAGCATAGCACCGCCGCGCGCAAATGTCAAGTGTGTTTTACATTTTTTTGCATTGATTTTGTCATGGGCCTTTGCTACAATAAATGTTAAGAACATTTTCGCAGGAGGGCTATTTTCATGTCTGTCAAGATCGCACCGTCCATCCTCTCCGCCGACTTTGCCGAGCTCGGTGCCGGCGTCGAGGCCATTGCCACCGCCGACTACGTCCACTTCGACGTGATGGACGGCTGCTTCGTCCCCAATATCAGCATCGGTATCCCCGTGCTCCAGTCCATCCGCAAGCGCACGGCGCTGCCCATCGACGTGCACCTGATGATCGTGCAGCCCGAGCGCTATGTCGACCAGTTCTGCGACGCGGGCGCCGACCTTGTCACCTGTCATGTCGAGGCCGACACGCCGGAGAAGATCCACCTCGCGCTCGACAAAATTCACGCCAGGGGCAAAAAAGCCGGCGTCGTCTTAAAGCCCAACACGCGCGCTGAGGCCGTGCTGCCGTTTCTTGACAAGTGCGACATCGTGCTCGTGATGACCGTAGAGCCCGGCTTTGGCGGTCAGAAGTTCATGGCCGACATGATGCCCAAGGTCGCCGCCATCCGCCGCTATATCGACGAAAGAAACCTTGACTGCGAGCTCGAGGTCGACGGCGGCGTCGACGCCGTGACGTGCAAAACCTGCATCAAGGCGGGCGCAAACGTGCTCGTCGCCGGTTCCGCCGTCTACAAGGCCTCGGACATCCCCGCCAAGATCAAAGAGCTGAGAGGTTAAAGTCCATGGAATACTTTCCCGCGGCGCTCGAAAAGCTCGTCGAGCAGTTCGCGCGCCTGCCCGGCATCGGCAGCAAGAGCGCACAGCGCCTCGCCTTTTTTGTGCTGAGCCTGCCCGAGGAAGAAGCCAAAACCTTCGCCGACGCCATCGTCGAGGCCAAGCGCACTGTGACCTGCTGCCCCGTCTGCCGCAACCTGACGGACGGGGGCCTGTGCCCCATCTGCTCGTCTCCCAAGCGCGATGAGCACGTCATCTGCGTCGTCGCCGACCCTCGCGACGTGGTCGCCATTGAGCGCGCGCGCGAGTACAATGGCCGCTATCACGTCCTGCACGGTGTCATTTCGCCGATGAACCATGTCGGTCCCGACGATCTTGAGATCAAATCCCTCGTTGACCGCGTGGCGCAGGGGAACATCGAAGAGGTCATCATGGCCACAAACCCCGACACCGAGGGCGAAGCGACGGCGATGTACCTCGCCCGCCTGCTCCGACCGTTCGGCGTGCGCGTCACGCGCCTCGCCTACGGCATCCCTGTCGGCGGCCACCTCGAGTTCGCCGACGACGCGACGCTGATGCGGGCGCTCGAAGGACGAAGAGACATATAGTCTTCAAAACAGAGGCGGAGCCTCTATCTTGAGAGGGGCGCTCACTCCGCTTCGTGCCTCGCCGCAGGCTCGACATGCGCTCCGCGCAAAGTGTTTTTTGCCACGCGCCGGTCGCGGCAAAAAACGATCAAAATCATTTCGCGCCTGCGGGCGCATGGGCAGCCGTTAGCAGCTTTGCTGCTATACGGATGCCGCATATCCCTTGCGGGTAAAACTCTGCGAGACAATCCCGACACATGAAAAAGGACGAGTTTGAACAAACTCGTCCTTTTATATCGGGAGCACACCAAAAGGGAAAGCGGCGCAGACCTTGCGCCGCGCACGGCGGCAAATCAATTCTAATCCGTCTTTTCTAACGACAGAAGGAAAATTGCCGCAAAGCGGCAAGAGAAGCCGCCCCGGGGTGTGCGCGTCAGAAAAAGCACTTCGCGCCCCGCAGTTCACCGCCGCGGCATTACGATCCCCGCCCCCTCCCGGACGTGCCAATCGTGCCGCTTCCTCGAAGCCGGTTCACTTCATCCGCCGCCGGCGGCGCTTCGCCGGTTCCCGCGGCCGCCATGGAGTACAATTTTTTCAAAGCTCTTCAAAAAAGGCGGGTCCATCAGGACCCGCCTTTCTTTTGATTTCTTCTACATCATCTTCACCGTGTAGTAAACCGCGAGAAGGAAGGTGCCGATCGCCAGCACCCAGAGGCCGTAGTACGCGATCCCCGCCACAAACAGCGCCGCGAGAATGGCGATCAGGCTCACCGCAAGCACCGCATAGATGAGCCGGTAATCCGCGCCCGAGGACACGATGCGGACTCCGCCCAGCTGCTTGAGCCTACCATCGTCCTTCCCCGCCTTGAAAACGGCGATCGCGAGCGCAGCCACGGCGCAGGCCGCGAAAATGCTGCATCCGGTCACGATGCCGCCCCAGCTCTCCGTCCCGCTGCCGCGGTGGATGAGGTAGAGCGCCATCAGCGCGGCAGTCAGCGCCAGCGCCTGCACGGAAAATTCACGCGGGTAGAGCAGGAAAATGATGCCCAGCAGCATCGCCACAGGGACAAGTACGCACAGCAGCTTTGTCCCCTGCGGGTAGATCTTGAGCATCAGCTGGGACGACACGGCAAAGAAGAAGCCGGCGGCCAGCAGCCACGGTCCCAGACGCGCAAAGCGCGTCCACTGCCTGCGCATGGCCCAGAAAACGAGGCCCGCGCCAAACAGCGCGCAGCCGATGATGCCGATGACCTTGAGCACGGTCATCATCACGAGCACCATGCCTACGCCGCCCTTGACGTAGTAGTTGTTCACCATCAGAAGATAAAATTCGGCAATGATACCGGCGGTCAGCAGGACCATTGCACGGTTGACGTTGCGGTCGCTTTTACTCATGCGCTCAGGGCGCTTGTTGTTTTTTGCCATCTATCCGAGCCTCCAAAAAAGGGTATCGTTTTGTGTGCGCCCACCGCGGGCGGAAACATTACATCATAGTATGATAGCAGAAGAGCGTCCGTTTTGCAAGGACAAATTCTCTTTCCGCTTCCATTTTGTGCCAAAACCGCTGCGCTTGCTTTTGTCGCGCCCCCGATTTATAATGGGATCATCAACAAAAGGAGGTCCTTTTCCCCATGGCCATGGTCCAGATCAAAAAGCTCCGCGCCGACGCAAAGCTCCCCGCGCGCGGCTCATCCTTCGCCGCAGGTTACGACCTGTGCGCCTGTCTCGACGGCGACGAAACCGTCACCATTCCCCCGCACCACACCGTCCTGCTCCACACAGGGCTCTCCTTCGCCCTGCCCGAGGGCACATTCGGCGCAGTCGTCGCGCGCAGCGGCCTTGCGCTCAGGCAGGGGCTGCGCCCCGCGAACTGCACAGGCGTGATCGACAGCGATTACCGCGGCGAGTGCATGGTCGCCCTGCACAACGACAGCGGCGAGGAGCGCACCGTGCATCACGGTGACCGTGTCGCCCAGCTTATCCTGCTGCCGTTCCTGCCGATGGAATTTGAGGAGACCGACACGCTCCCCGAGACCGCGCGCGGCGCGGGCGGCTTCGGCAGCACGGGCCGGTGATGCATCTTACAGCACGAACGCTCCGTCCACCGCGAGCACCTGTCCCGTGACGAACGACGCCCTGTCAGATGCCAGATACGATATCGCCGCGGCCACGTCCTCAGGCGTACCCAGCCTCCCGAGCGGCGTCTGCTCCGCAAGGTCCCGGAGCGTTTCCTCGCCCAGCACCTTGACCATATCCGTGTCGATGACCCCGGGCGCCACGCAGTTGACGCGGATGCCGCTGGGTGCAAGCTCCATCGCAAGCGAGCGCGTCAACCCGATGAGCGCGTGCTTCGTGCAGGAATATACCACCTCACACGACGCACCGTGCTGCCCCCAGATCGAGGAAACATTGATGATGCAGCCGCGCTTTTCGTGCAGCATGTGCGGCAGAACCGCCTGGATGGTGTTGCGCGCGCCGCAGAGGTTCACACCGAAATAGCGATCCCACAGCGCATCCGTCACATCCTGAAAGAGCGCCTGCCCCGCAACACCCGCATTGTTCACCAGCAGCGTCACCGGCCCCAGCTCGCGCTCGCAGCGTCTGACCATTTCATCCACCTGCGCGCGCACGGACACGTCCGCCTGTACGGTGATGGCCTCGTGCCCTTCGCTGCGCAGCAGTGCGGCGAGCTCGTCAGCCTTGTCCTTTCGCTCATAGTAATTGATGCACACGGCGCAGCCGTCCTGCGCCAGCTGATACGCGGCCGCACGGCCTATGCCGCGGGATGCACCCGTGATGAGAGCCACCTTTTTCATCGTTTTCCTCCGTACTTTCTTTTTTCAACGCCGCTATTATATGGGACTGCCGGCAAAAATGCAAGCGGCAGACTTTGGGCCCTTCCACCCTCCGGTTGGGCGCGTTCCGCACGGCAGTTGATTGACTTTCCCGCGCTTTCATCGTATGATAAGTCCCGCCGCACGGACATCGCGCGGCAAACGAAGAAACGAGGTATCTGCCCCATGTCCAAACTCTATGACGCCGTGGACCGGCACAAACGCGAGCGCCGCGAGCGCGGCGGCACGCTGCGCGTGCCGCTGCTGATCGCGCTGGCGCTGCTGATCGTTGCGGCCTTTCCCATCGTTTCCACCGTGCGCGCCGAGCACCGCTATCAGCGCTATATGTCGTCGCTGACGGAAAGCGATCTCTACGCCCGGGAGAACGGTTCTCTCACCACCACCCTCGGCGGTGAGACCGCCGCACTGGACAGCGACGCGCTCTCGCGCATCTATGGCACCATCTTTGCCGCAGGCAAGGGCGAAGCCGTGTCCGGGACGCCGCAGGAGGACGGACTTCTGCTCTCGTTCGGCGATGGCAGCACACTCGAGGTCTGGTACCGCGACATTCAGGGCGCGCGTCTCTACCTGGACGGCTCGCTCCTGCGCTACACCGACCCACAAGGCTGGAGCTATCAATATGAAACCAAGCTCGTGCGCTACTCGCTGCTGAAAGCGAGCGCCGGCTGGTAAAGTAAAAAAGGGAGGCCGCGGCCTCCCTTTTTTTATCTTATGAATTTTTTAATAGACCGGACGGAACTTTTCCCTGCTGTTTGCGTCTATATTACTATACGGCCCTCGCGGCTTGACAATTCGGCTCTAATCTGTTAGTGTATCTATGCTCTAACAAGTTAGAGTGTACGAGAGATGAGAACAGAAAAAGGGAGACGATCTGTCTTGAAGAAAAAAATGCTGATTGCGACGGCGCTTGCGCTGCTCGTGCTCTCCGGTGCACTGCTCTGGTATCTGCACGATGCCGAGGGCCGCTTCACGGTACTCGAATATCACGACTTTACCGACGACCCCGCCAAGATCACCGATTATACCATGACCACGGACGCGCTGCGCCGCGACCTCGACTGGCTGCGCGACCACGGCTACACCACTATCCTCCCGCGCGAGCTGGCCGCGGGCCGGTGCGATGACGGCAGCCCGCTGCCGGAAAAGCCCGTGCTGCTCACCTTCGACGACGGCTATGCCAGCAACTATACCCTTGCCTACCCCATTTTGCAGGAATACGGCGCAAAGGCGGCCATCTCGCTGATCACCGCGCGCATCGACGAGAAAAAGCCCGGCTTCCTCAGTTGGGAGCAGTGCCGCGAGATGGCGGCGAGCGGCCTGGTCGAATTTGCCTCCCACACCAACGACCATCACATCCGCAGCGATGTACTCGGCATCAACCGCATGGACGGCGAGACCGAGTCGGAGTACGGCGCGCGCATCTTTCCCGACCTGCAGACGAGCATCGACCGCATCGAGAGCGAGACCGGCCAGACCGTCACAGCTTTCACCTATCCCCTCGGCGATATGGACGACTGGGCAGAAGCCTTCCTGCGCGAGCATTTTTCCGTCACGTTCTCGGGTGTTTACGGCCGCGCACACCTGGGGGAATCCTATTACCGCCTTCCCCGCTGCAACGTGAGCGACCAGCACCCTGCCAGCGAGTATGTGCGCTGAGCTTGACACCCTGTCAATCGTTTCGTATATCGAAAATAAGCCTTCCCCTACTGAAGAGAGATAAAGAGATAATAAGGAGAGCGCATTGTGAATCTGAGAGATATCCTGAACCCGTATATGTCGACGGGAGAAGCAGCGTTTTACAGCCGTTTTCTGCACATTCTGAAGTACTTCCTCATTGTGATCGCAGGCGGCGCATTTTTCACCCGCATCGTATCCCATTCGTTTCTTTTTGACCATCTCCACAATCCGGATATCGTCTGCGCCATCCTCTATGCCGCCCTTGTCCTCACCTGCATCCTGACCGGTAAAGGCAAGCCCACATCACTCAAAGACGATACCTCCGCCGAAAAATAACTATCCCCATCGCGCATTGCCGCAAAGCGGCAGCAGCGCCCCGCACCGCCAATCGGCGCAGTAACTTCTTTGACACTCAGCGTCGCAGACCTTGCTGCCCGCAGGCAGCAAACAATTTTAATCGTTTTTTCTGACGGCAGAAGGTGAATTGCCGCGAAACGGCAAGAGAAGCCGCCCTGAGGCGTGCGCGTCAGGAAAAATACTTCTCAGGCTGCAAGTGTGGAAATCGCCCGCCGTTGGCGGGCGATTTATGCGCGCAGCAGCCTGCATCCCCTCCGATAGAAAAGCCTGCGGCTTTTCTATCGGAATTTCGTCTCCTCGGCGCTTTTGCGCCGTAAAATTCTTTTGCTGCGCAAAAGCATTTGCACAGGGGCAATTCACCTGTCCCTGTGCTTTTCAATGTCCCGCGGATTTCTCATGCAAAGCCGCGCGTCAATTCGCAGCGCAGCGGAGAATTGTTATAGGCGGAATTCACTTCCGCCTATAATAATCTGAATCAAGCCGAGACGCGCTCCGCCGCGTCGAGGCCAAAAAGAGTCCACGACTTTCGTCGTGGACTCTTTTTGGAGCAGGGTACGGGAGTCGAACCCGCCTTAACGGCTTGGGAAGCCGCTGTAATACCGATATACCAACCCTGCGGAACGCAAATGAGTATACCATATTCTTTCTGTCATTTCAAGGCGAAAAATTCATGTCCGCCGAATTTCTTTCATATTCTGGTCCAAGACAAGGAAAGGAGCCTTTGTATGAAACGTTTTCTGCCGCTTTTCCTGCTGCTGTGCCTGCTTTTGAGCGTCCCCGCACGCGCTGAAGCGCTCACGCTCGACGCACCCTGCGCCCTGCTGATGGAAAAACAGACCGGCACGGTGCTTTACGCCAAGGATGAGCACACGCCGCGCGAACCCGCAAGCGTGACAAAGGTGATGACGCTGCTCTTAACGATGGAGGCCATCGATTCCGGCGCGCTCTCGTATGACGATACCGTCACGGGCTCTGCCCATGCCGCCTCGATGGGCGGCAGCCAGATCTGGCTCAAGGAGGGCGAACAGATGCGCGTGGAGGACCTCATCAAGGCCGTATGCGTCGTCTCCGGCAACGATGCCGCCGTCGCGCTCGGCGAGCATCTGGCGGGCAGCGAGGAGGCCTTCGTCGCGCGCATGAACGAGCGCGCACAGGAGCTCGGCATGAACGACACGCACTTTGTCAACTGCACGGGGCTGCCGGCAGACGGCCATGTCACCTCCGCCTACGACATCGCGCTCATGTCGCGCGAGCTCATCCTGAACCACCCCGATATCCGCCGCTTTACGACGATCTGGATGGACTCGCTGCGGAATGGGGAATCCATGCTCGTCAACACCAATAAGCTTGTGCGCTTCTATGAGGGAGCAACGGGTCTCAAGACCGGCTCGACGAGCTCGGCCAAATACTGCATCAGCGCTACGGCGGAAAAGGGCGGTATGGAGCTCATTGCCGTCGTGCTCGGCGGCAGCACGAGCGACGCCCGTTTTTCTGACGCCAAGGCCATGCTCAACTACGGCTTTGCGTCCTACGCGCTCGTAAACGTCACGCCCGAAGCGCCGCTGCCCGCCGTGCCCGTCATGCTCGGCACGCAGAAGACGGTACAGGCGGTGCTGACGCAGGACAGCGCGCTGCTGCTGGAAAAGAACCGTGCGAACGGCCTGACGCAGTCCGTCTCGCTGCCGGAGCGCGTCGAAGCGCCGGTGGCGGCGGGAGAAGGTCTCGGCACGCTGGAGATCTTCGACGCCGCGGGCGAAGCCGTCGCGTCGCTGCCTCTGCTCGCGGGCGAGGATGTGGCGCGCGTGACATGGGGGCAGCTGTTCTGCCGCCTGCTGGCTGCGGCGTTCTGCGCGGCGTGAATTTTCTCTCTCCCATTTTCACAAATCCCGCGCACCGCCCTGCTCATTTGCGATAATTTCGCATAAAGTTTCCCGAATCTTCCAAAAAAATCTGCTTTTCTGCTTGACAGACGCGGAAAATGATGTATACTGCAAACAATTTCATAAGTCTTGATAGAGGCGCGGCTGACAAAAGTAGCTCTCGGCGACCGGCAGAGGACCGGAGAGCGAAAGGGGATGCCGCCGAAGGGTTTATCAGCTCCCTGGCTGATAAATGCCTGGGTCGTCGGGGAATACCCGCCGGACTGTCGTCCGCAAGGACGGAGTGCTGTCATGATGAGCGCAGGATGCTCCCATGTAAATCTCATTTGTTTACGGGTCCTGATGTTGTGTTAAGTCATGATGGAAATCATGGCTTAATTTTTTATCTGTGCTGAACACACAGGAAAGGAGAAACATCATGACCTTCGCAGGAACCTTCTGGGCGCTCGTGCCCCCCATCATCGCCATCACGCTGGCGCTGATCACCAAGGAAGCGTATTCGTCCCTCTTCATCGGCGTAGTTGTCGGCGCACTGTTCGCCTGCAACTTCTCCCCCATCGCAACGATCGATATGATCATCAACGACGGCCTCGTCACCGCCATCGCCGATAACGCCGGCATTTTCCTCTTTCTCGTGCTGCTGGGCATCATCGTGGCGCTCGTCAATCTGGCCGGCGGCAGCGCAGCCTTCGGCCGCTGGGCAGAAAAGAATATCCACACCCGCGTGGGCGCCGAGCTTGCGACCTTTGCCCTCGGCATCCTGATCTTCATTGACGACTACTTCAACTGCCTGACCGTCGGCTCTGTCATGCGTCCCGTGACCGACCGTCACCAGATCTCCCGCCCCAAGCTCGCCTACCTCATCGACGCCACTGCCGCCCCCGTGTGCATGATCGCGCCGATCTCGTCCTGGGCCGCCGCCGTCTCCTCTACCGCAGAGGACCTTGATACTGGCATCTCCGGCATCGAGCTGTTCATCCGCGCCATCCCCTATAACTTCTACTCTCTGCTGACGTTCGTCTTCATCATCGCCATTACGCTCATGCGCTTTGACTACGGCCCCATGCGCGGCTTTGAAGAGCGCGCCCACTCCACCGGCGACCTCTCCGCTGCCGACAACAGCGCCGAGGAGAACGCCAATCCCCGCGGCCGCGTGATCGACCTTGTCATCCCCGTAGCTATTCTGATCGTCACCTGCACTATCGGTATGATCTACGTCGGCGGCTTCTTCGGCACCGACGCCTGGGGCGGCACTGACTGCGCCGGCGACTTCATCGGTGCCTTCGGCAACACCGACGCGTTCGTCGGCCTCCCCTGGGGCGGTCTGATCGCGCTGGTCCTCACTGTTATCTACCTTGTCGCCCGCCGCGTCGTCGGCTTCCGTGACGCCATGGGCTGCATCCCCAAGGGCTTCCAGGCCATGATCTCCCCCATCATCATCCTGACGCTCGCCGTCTCGCTCAAGACCACGCTCAACGCGCTGGGCGCTGCGGACTATGTGCACGACCTGATGTATGCCGCCTCCGAGGGACTCTACAACATGCTCCCCGCGGTCATCTTCCTTGTCGCGTGCGTGCTGGCCTTTGCCTCCGGCACGTCCTGGGGCACCTTCGGTATCCTCATCCCTATCGTCACCGCCATCTTCCCCAGCGACAGCACCCTTCTCTACATCGGCATTTCTGCCTGCTGCGCGGGCGCTGTGTGCGGCGACCACTGCTCTCCCATCTCCGATACGACCATCATGTCCTCCGCAGGCGCGCAGTGCGAGCACGTCAACCACGTTGCCACCCAGCTGCCCTATGCCATTACCGTTGCCGCGCTGAGCTTTGTAAGCTTCATTCTCGCCGGCTTCATTCAGAACTGGATCATCTGCCTTGCTGTCGGCGCGGTGCTGACCGTTGCGACCCTCTTTGCCATCCGCAATATGGAGGCGCAGAAGGCACGCTTTGTGGACTGACCGCAGCGCAGCGTCCCATCCCGCAATATCCAAAGCGCCGGACCGATCTGGTCCGGCGCTTTTCTTCGTCCGCGGGGCGTAAAGAGGCTTTCCTTTCGTGCCAAAGCATGATATACTGTTATTAATATCTGCTGCTGGAGGTTTCCCCATGGGTATTGTCGTTTTGGGCGCCGTTTTTGTTGATATCAAGGGCTATCCCCTTTCCGCCTACATCCCCGGCGGGCGCAACGCCGGCCGCGTGGTGCAGGTGCACGGCGGCGTGAGCCGCAACATCGTCGAGGACATCGCCAACGTCGAGCTGCGCCCCACGTTCGTCAGCCTTGTCGATGAGACGAGCGCGGGCGAGGATGTGATCAAAAAGCTCCGCAGCCACAAGGTCGACACGCGCTATATGCGCCGCACCGAGGACGGCATGGGCACCTGGCTCGCCATCTTTGACAATTCCGGCGACGTGACCGCCGCCATCTCCAAGCGTCCGGATCTCCGTCCCATCGCCGCTATTCTTGATGAGCAGGGCGAGGAGATCTTCTCCAATGCCGACAGCATCTCGTTGGAGATCGACATGGACAAGGAGGTCGTCAAGCGCACCTTCGCGCTGGCGGAAAAGTTTGATAAGCCCATCTACGCTGTCGTTTCCAACATGAGCATTGCCGTGGAGCGGCGCGACTTCCTGCGCTCGGTCCACTGCTTCATCTGCAACCAGCAGGAGGCCGGTATCCTCTTTTCCGAAAATTTTGACGATGTCACGCCCGAGGAGATGCTCGAAACGCTGCGCGTCAAGATCCGCGCCGCGCAGATCTCACGCATGGTCGTCACGATGGGCGCGCAGGGCGCGGTCTTCGCCACGCTCGACGGTGAGGACGGCTGGTGTCCCGCCAAGAAAGTTGACGTGAAGGATACCACCGGTGCGGGTGACGCCTTCTTCGCCGGCGTCGTCATCGGCCAGACCTACGGCAAAACGATGATGGAATCCTGCGAGATCGGCACGCGTCTGGCCGCCTCGGTCATCACTACGGGTGAAAATGTCTGCCCGCGCTACCTGCCCAGCGAATTCGGCATCGATCTGCCCGATCCCGACGAGGCTCAGCTCGCGTTGGAATTCTGAACGAATTAAAATCAATAAGGAGGCCCCGCCATGAAAAAAGCGTTTTCCGCCATCCTTTCCCTCGTTTTTCTGCTCACCGCCTGCGGCGAGACGACCCTGCCGGACACGTCTGAGCAGAAGCCCGTCGATAACGCGCAGGAATCGACGCTTCCCGACAGCTGCCTTCTCTACTATGACCTCGGCGGCGTGGATATCCTGGCAGAGGACAAATCCCTCCCGCTCGCGCAGGATGCGGGCGGCGGCTATCAGACCACCTACAGCGTGTGGTACGGCGGGGAGTATCAGGACCTCGCCTTACAGGACGGCGACAGCGGCATTTCCGTCGCCGGCATGACGGACGGCAAAGCGACGTTCGACTACGGCGCGGGGCTCGTTGTCTGGAACGGCGAGCGCTACCACTGCGCGCATCTGACCGCGCAGGACAGCTATATCCCCAATCTCTCTCCCAATACCCCCGGCGGCATCCTGCTGCTTGAGATCAGCGGCGACTGCTGGGCCGACGGCGGCGTATCCGATGTCGCCTGCTTCACAGGCTTCAGCACGGTCGTGATCCTCGGCAGCGGCACACTGCGCATCGACGGTGCAGGGATCGGTGTCGAGGGCGATAACCTCCCGTACCTTCCCGGCCTGATCCTCGACGGTGTCTCGCTCAGCAGCGGCGGCATTTTCCTGAACGGCCGCCCGTACAGCGGCACGCCCGCGCTCTTCGTCCGCTCCGGTGCGCTGGAGACCGAGGTACTCCTGCTCTCCGGCGACCTCTGCGTCGCGGGCGGCAGCGTAAAGACGCAGTACATCGACGGCACGCTGAACGCCGTCTTCCGCGGCGGCTCGTTCGAGACGGAGCAGTGGGGCGACACGGTCGTTCCCGTCCTGATCCTCTCCGGCGGCGACGCAACTTGCACCGACTGGCTGCCGCAGGGCACGTCCATCGAGGTCGGCGCCGGCACGATGACCGCAAACGGCATCCGCTATTGGGACACCGTCCACGTTTACGACAGCGGTACGATCGTTGATCTGATGGATTAACTTTTTTGCAGAAAGGCTGCTTTTATGGAACAGCACCCACTCTCTTCCGTTACCATCCGCCCGGTCATGGCGGCGGATGACCCGTTCATCGCCAGGATCTTCCGCACGAATTTTGAGCAATCCCACCTGAACATCCCCGGCACGGCGTACTTTGGCCCCGAGCTCCACCATCTGAGCGCGTTTTGCAGCGCGAGACCCGGGCGCGGCTACTTCGTCGCTGTCGGCGAGGATGGCACGGTGCTCGGCGGCTGCGGCTTTGCCGAGGCCGCGATCTTTGACCGCTGCGCGGAGCTGCAAAAGCTCTACCTCTCCGACGCGGCCAAGGGCAAGCGCGTCGGCAGACGTTTGTCGGAAACGGTCGAGCAGGCCGCCAGGGACGCAGGATACGAAAAGCTCTATATCGAGATGCACTCCAAATTCGACGCCGCCATCCGCCTTTAAGCTCGGCTTCCAGCCGATCCTAAAGCCACAGGGTATGCAGCACGGTGCGATGGATCGCTTCTACCTCAAATCGTTATAAGAAAAGCCACGGCTCAGAATTGAGCTGTGGCTTTTTCTTCGCTGTTTCAGTGCTCCTTCAGCTTTTCCTCCAGCAGCTTGAAGGCTTCGTCCGCGGCTTCCTCGCGAATTTCCGCGCGGGACTTTGTGCCGAAGTCAAAGCGCTCGGCGATCGTCTCCTCGGGAGAGGAAAATCCGATGAACACCGTGCCGACGGGATTTCCCCGCTCGTCGCGGTCGGGTCCCGCGACGCCTGTGACGCTGACGGCGCAGTCCGCCGTCGTCGCCTTGCGCGCCCCCTCAGCCATCGCGCGGGCGACGGGCGCGGACACGGGGCCGTACTCCTCCAGCAGCTCCGCTGGAACACCGAGCACGCGGTTCTTGACAATATTGGTATAGCTCACGACGCCGCCCATAAAGACGCCCGACGCGCCCGGCACATCCGTGATGCGCTTTGCGATCAGACCGCCGGTACAGCTCTCCGCCGCGGCGAAGGTCACGCCGCGCGCCTTGAGCGCTTCATAGCAGCGCTGTTCCACTGTTTTTTCTGCCATGATAAGACTTCCTTTCAGAACTTGATGCGCACAAACTCGCGGTTCGTCATCGCGCGGTCGATGAGGCCCTCGATATCAAGGACCGCCTCGGCCTCGCGGACCTCGTCGAGGTTCGGCTTCGTGCGCGGATGACGCGGGGTAAAGACCGTGCAGCAGTCCTCATAGGGTAAGATCGACGTATCGAACGTGCCGATCTTTCTCGACAGGCGCACGATCTCTTCCTTATCCATGCCGATCAGCGGGCGCAGGACGGGAAGATCGACCACGTCCTCGGTCACGCGCAGGGCCTCCATCGTCTGGGACGCGACCTGACCGAGGTTTTCACCCGTGACGAGTGCCTTGGCATTGACCTGATCAGCCACGCGCTGGGAAATGCGCATCATAAAGCGGCGCATGATGAGCGTGAAGAACTCCTCGGGGCAGTTACGGCGAATTTCCTCCTGAATTTCGGTAAACGGCACGATCTGCACCGTCAGCCGCCCGCACCAGGGGACTAAGAGCTTGGCAAGGGAAAGCACCTTCTCCTTCGCCGCGTCAGACGTGTAGGGCGGGGAAAAAAAGTGCACCATTTCGAGCTTGACGCCGCGCTTGGCGATCATGTAGGACGAGACGGGCGAGTCGATGCCGCCGGAGAGCAGACTGACCGCCGTACCGCCCATGCCGACAGGCAGACCGCCCGCGCCCTCTTCGGCGGGACCGTGGACGTAGGCCGAATCGTCGCGGATCTCGATGTGGACGACGAGCGCGGGGTCGTGGACATTGACCTCGCACGTTGGAAACGCCTGATGCAGCGCGCCGCCGACCTGCTGGGAAATTTGAATCGATGTCAAGGGGAAGGTCTTGTCGGCGCGCTTGCTCTCGACCTTGAAGCTCTTCGCCGTGCGCATGTCACGCTCAAGGTAATTTTTCGCCGCGGCGATGATCTGCTGGATGTCCTTTTCGCACGGCAGCGCCTTCGAGACGGCGATGATGCCGAAAACCTTCTTGCAGCCCTCAAACGCGGCTTCTATGTCGCAGTTTTCGTCTTTGGGCTCGACGTAGATGGTGCTCTGCTTGGAATAAATACGGAAGCTGCCGCACTTCGACACGCGGCGGCTGACGTTCGCCATCAGCTTATCTTCAAAGCTGCGGCGGTTCAGGCCCTTGAGCACGACCTCGCCGAGCTTGCACAGGATCATTTCATGCATTGGTGTTGTTCTCCTCATTTACCATAGCCGTTTCCGTGTCGGCGGAAGATGCGGCTGAATTTTCGTTGTTTTCGGATCTGGCATGCTTTTTCCCCTTCCACAAAAGGCCCAGCGTCAGGCACAGCGGCTCAACGGCGGCCAGCAGTGCAAAGAGTACATATTGAAGCGCCGTGCTCTCCCCGCTCAGCCAGTCCACCGCGGTCATGGCGGGCACCATCGGCAGCTGCCAGAGCATCGCAAGAATACTGCCTGAGCTAAACGGAACAGGCATTGCCAAAAGCGCCGCAAGGTTCAGCACATAGAGTGCCATCGCCGCGTTCCAGCAGCGGTTTTTGTCGATCCCGCCCTTTGGCCGCAGTCCCCAGCCGAACAGAAAGGAAAGCGCCGACACATAGGCGACGCCGAGCGCCAGCCCGACGGGCGTGGCAAACGTAAAGGACGAGGTCGTCCCCGTGCCCCCAAAGGCCGCAAACAGCAGCAGAAAGAGCGCGCACTGTGCGATATGGCTCAAAAGAATGATCGCGCCAAGCTGGAGATAGTAGTCGTACTTTTTCATCGTGTTCACCCCTGTAAAATGTCGGTATTGCGGTACTGAATGGCCTCGGCCAGATGGTGCGCTTCGACCTTCTCGCTGCCGTCAAGGTCCGCGATCGTTCGTGCGACGCGCAGCAATCTATCGTGGCTTCGGGCCGTGAGGCCGAGGCGCTCAAACGCGCCCTTTAAGAGCTTTTCGCCCGCGGCGTCCAGCGTGCAGAATTCGCCCACCATCGCGGGCGTCATGTGCGCATTGCAGGCAACGTTCGTTCCCGCAAAGCGCGCCTTCTGCTTTTCCCGCGCGGCGTTCACGCGCGCCTTGACATCGGCGGAGGACTCCGCCTTTTCGCGCCGGCGCATCGCCTCAAATTCAACGCTCGGGACATTGACATGTAAGTCCATGCGGTCGAGCATCGGGCCCGAGATTTTTTCAACGTATTTTTCTACCTGCTGCTTGGTGCAGCGGCAGCGCCCCGAGGGGTGGCCGTACCAGCCGCAGCGGCAGGGATTCATCGCGCCGACGAGCATGAAGCGGCTCGGCAGCGTGATACTGCCCGCGGCGCGGGTGATGGTGACCTCGCCGTCCTCGATGGGCGCGCGCAGCACCTCGAGCACGTCGCGGTGGAACTCGGGCAATTCATCTAAAAAGAGCACGCCGTGGTGCGCGAGCGAAATTTCGCCGGGCTTGGGCGTCTGCCCGCCGCCGGTCATGGCGGAGGCGGAGAGCGTGTGGTGCGGCGCACGGAACGGGCGTTTTAGCAGCATCGGGTGCGCACTGTCGGTCAGGCCCGCGACCGACCAGATCTCCGTCGCCTCGAGCGCTTCCTGCCGCGTCATGTCGGGCAGGATCGACGGAAGCCGCCGCGCCAGCATCGACTTGCCCGCGCCGGGCGAGCCGATCAGCAGAATGTTGTGTCCGCCCGCGGCGGCGATCTCCAGCGCGCGCTTGACGTTCTCCTGTCCCATGACGTCGGAGAAGTCGGGGCCGGTCTCTCTCGTCTGCTCTGCCTGCCACTTCGGCTGCGGCATGAGCTTCCTTTCCCCCTTCAGATGCTGCACGAGCGACACGACGTCGCTCACGCCGTAGACGGTCACGCCGTCGGCCAGCGTTGCTTCCGCGGCGTTCGCCGCGGGGACATAGAGCGTCTTGATGCCGGCGCGCGCCGCGGCCATCGCCATCGGCAAAACGCCGTTCACCGCGCGCAGCGTGCCGGTAAGGGAAAGCTCTCCGACAAAAGCCGCGTCTTTCGCGGGAGGCTTGATCTCCTCCGCGCAGGCGAGGATGCCGAGCAGGATGGGCAGGTCGTAGAGCGTGCCCTCCTTCTTTTTGCCCGCGGGGGCAAGGTTCACCGTGATGCGCGAGACAGGGAACTTTACGCCGCAGTTCTTCACCGCCGCACGCACGCGCTCGCGCGATTCCTTGACGGCCGTGTCGCCAAGGCCCACGATGTCAAACGCCGGAAGCCCTCCCGAAAGGAAACATTCCACCGTCACCTCATAGCCGGAGATCCCCTGAATCCCCAGTGAGCGGACCGCTGTGACCATCGCTTTTCCCCCTTCCGCGCGCCGTGCGGCGCGCCGCCTGTTTCTCTTCTGCCGTTCAGTATAGCACACTTTTCGCATCAGGCAAATGCTCCGCGCGCAATTTTTGTGTAAATCGCCAAAAAGAATAAAAAATTTCAAAATATCGCCAAAAATGAAATTAAATGAAGATATATTTGCAAAAAAAGGAATGTTTTACGAAAATGAGTCGTTTACACACGGAAACTTTTGTGCTACAATATATCAGCGTTAAATTTTGCGCACATTCCGCAAGACACACCGCCCCCCGGCGGTGAAATAAACAGGAGGTTCATTTATGGCAAGAAAAATGAAATCCATGGATGGCAACAACGCTGCCGCGCATGTAAGCTATGCGTTCAGCGAGGTCGCCGCGATCTACCCGATCACTCCGTCTTCCCCCATGGCTGACCTGGTTGACCAGTGGTCCGCCAACGGCCAGAAGAACATCTTCGGCAGCAAGGTCAAGGTCGTCGAGATGCAGTCCGAAGCCGGCGCGGCCGGCGCGGTGCACGGCTCCCTCGGCGCCGGCGCGCTGACGACGACCTACACGGCGTCTCAGGGTCTGCTGCTGATGATCCCGAACATGTACAAGATTGCTGCCGAGCAGCTGCCCTGCGTGTTCCACGTCTCCGCCCGTACTGTCTCTACCCACGCGCTGAACATCTTCGGCGACCACAGCGACGTGATGGCCTGCCGCCAGACTGGCTTCGCCATGCTGTGCGAGGGCAACGTACAGGAGGTCATGGACCTCTCCCCCGTGGCGCATCTCGCCGCGCTGACCGGCAAGGTCCCCTTCATCAACTTCTTCGACGGTTTCCGTACCTCCCACGAGATCCAGAAGATCGCCGTGTGGGATTATAAGGATCTCGCCGACATGTGCGACATGGACGCTGTCAAGGCGTTCCGCGAGCACGCTCTGAATCCCGAGCACCCCCACATGCGCGGCTCTCACGAGAACGGCGATACGTTCTTCCAGCACCGCGAGGCGTGCAACCAGTATTATGATGCCCTGCCCGAGGTCGTTGAGTCCTACATGGACAAGATCAACGCCAAGCTCGGCACTGACTACAAGCTCTTCAATTACTACGGCGCGCCCGACGCCGACCGCGTCATCATCGCGATGGGCTCCATCTGCGATGTCGCGGAGGAAGTCATCGACTACCTCAACGCCCACGGCGAGAAGGTCGGTCTCATCAAGGTCCGTCTGTACCGCCCGTTCAAGGCTGAGCGCCTGATCGAGGCCATCCCCGCCACCGCCAAGAAGATCGCGGTCCTCGACCGCAC
>CAKTLD010000020.1 GCA_934572445.1 uncultured Oscillospiraceae bacterium | reverse complement strand
AGGGAGAATTGGAGCAGGCATTGATTGACCACCTGCAACACTTCCTGCTGGAGCTGGGACGAGGCTTCTCCTTTGTAGCACGACAGAAAAAGTTTACGCTGGATGGTCAGAACTTTTTCATCGACCTTGTGTTTTACAATTATATCCTCAAGTGCTTTGTGCTAATCGATCTGAAGATGGGTCAGCTTACGCATCAGGATCTCGGTCAGATGCAGATGTACGTCAACTACTATACTCGTGAGTTGATGAACGAAGGGGACACACCGCCGATTGGCATTGTCCTCTGCGCCGATAAAAGTGATGCTGTTGTGAAGTACACTTTGCCAGAGGATAATCACCAGATTTTCGCATCCAAGTATTTTACCTATCTGCCGACAGAGGAAGAATTGAAACGAGAACTGCGGCTGGATGAGTTTCAAAAGCTGGATGAATAATGCCTGTGTTGAATTCGGACGGGGGTTCGAATTGCGTCAGTAGTACTTCAAAAAAATTGCGAGTATTTTTTATTGGAAATTTGCAAGCCGTTGCAGTGCAAGGCTTCCGAGGCGAAAATATCCGAATTGAAGCTGCCTGACAGAAGTTAGGATTTCAAGCAGAGATGCCTGAGATCCTTTCTTTTTTTGTAGGGCAGGTATGAAAATGCTTTTGGATTTTCGGCACATCTCCGCTCTTTTTGACCGGAGGGGGAAGCAAGATCAAAAATCATGTTGACGGCAGTGCCGCAGCGAGATAGGAGATCGGAATAAAAGCGAGGTCAGGCCATGGAGTACAGAGCAGCGCATGATTCGCCGCGGCGTGTCCGGCGTCCGCGCGGGAAAAGGCGAAGGGTAAAATTTGGCTTTGGCCTTGCAATCCGGAGCGGAGTATGGTATGCTATTCGCAAATAGGAGGCGTGTCCCTCGGGCCGCGCCTGCTTTTGCACTGTGCCGATGGCGGTGGTGACAGCGCTGCGGATGCAGACGGTGCGGAAGATCCAGCGGCCGCGCGCCGCTTTGAAATAGATGTTTCCTGCAAACTTTTTAAGGATAAGGAGAGAGTAAGCATGAAGAAACGCTTTTTGGCATCTGTGCTGGCACTTGTGATGGCACTGAGCTTGCTGCCAGTCAATGCGCTGGCCGCGGATTACAGCGATAAACATTCCGTACCGGATGAAACCGATTTGGCAGAAGGTGATACCTACACGTTAGACACCGATGACGCCAGTCAGCTCCCCGAGGCGCCGAAAGGGCTCCGCTGGGACGGCCCTGAAAGCATCAAGGGCAATCAAATTATTTGCGGAAAAAAAGAGCACCAGCATGATGACAGCTGCTATAAGCTGAGGTGGCTTATCTTCTTTTATTATGAGCGGGTCTGCAACAAAGAAGAGCATATCCACAGCGACTATTGCTACAACCACACCTATAAGTGGAAGCTGGTAAATGAGAACGAAATTACTACCAGCAACACTTGGCGCCGTTGGTGGCCGGTGTATTGGACGCTGTCAAGCAGTGGGAACATCAAGGCGAGTGACGCTATCGAGAGTGTTACAGCCGGAAAGAATGTTGCGTATACCAGTAGCGCGTTGAGCAGTAAGCAGGCGCTGGATGGAACAACGGCCACGCTTGGCGATGCCGTTGATGCGGGCGGATTCACGATTACGACAAAGCCCGGCTACTATGTGAAGGCTGCGCGTGTTGTCTGCGGCAATTACACGGGCTGCGGCGTTAGTGGAGAGCTTGTTCCTACCGGACAGACGGAAGACAATTACCGCAATACGATCGCCATCAGATTCGACCAGGAGAGCGACGATCTGAATTTTGACCATTTGAGCGCAAACGGAAACGGCGTGAATCTCCCCAAGAATTATCCGACCTCGAAGCCTACGGGCAATGATTACCATAATGAATTAAAGGTTGGACGGATTACAAATACTCTGTATCCGTACTACTTCCTGATTCAGGTTGCACAGGATGATCGCACCTACAGTGTAAGCTATAATTGGGGCGAGCAGACGCTGAGCAGCAGCGTTCCTGACGGCAAAATTAATCTCAAGCGGAACGAAAACTATAAAGTTTGTGGGCCTTCTGCCGACGCAATTGCCGAGGCGGCTACAAAGAATCTGGCTTTTGCCGGTTGGAAGTATAACAACAGCAACAAGATCTATCAGGTTGGCGAAAGCTTTTTGGTTTCAGAGAACGTGACGCTGACGGCCCAGTGGACGCAGCTCTATACGGTCAGTTATGATTTGGATAGCGGAAAATGGAAAGACGGGGAGACGGTAGAGACCGCTAAGTACCCTGAAAACGCTCCGGTTTCTGTTACCAGCAATGAACCGGAGAGAAGCGGCTATGAGTTCATCGACTGGACTATTACCGAACCCAAAACGAATCCCCCTAAAATCAACACTGATGAAACTACCGACGTAAAGACTTTCACCATGCCCGCTGCGAATGTGATCCTGATGGCTCAGTGGAAATTGATTGAGGCCGCTAAGCTTTCCGTTGAGAAGACCGTCACGAAGGTCGGCGAGACTACGGTTGCTGCTAGCAAGGCTATCCCCACCGCCTATCCCGGCGATGAGATTGAATGGACCATCACGGTGACCAACAGCGGCAACGCGGAGGGCAAGTTCAAACTGGAGGACGTGCTTCAGAATACTGCGGAGACGTCGCTGAACGTTACCCCGCCCGATGGTGTGAGCGCTGACACTTACGGATACTACACCATTCCCGCCAAGTCCGGCGAGGATGCCGTCACTATGGATTTCACCGTCACCCACAGGGTAGAAGCCACTGACGTGACTGGTAATGGCCTTATCAACAAGGTCACGATGAAGCAGGGCGGCAAAGATGAAGAGGAAGCAAAGTCTGACCCCGTCCCGACCGCAATGAAGTATACGGTGACGTATGATCTGGCTGGCGGCAAGATCGGCACTGCTACTACCTACACAGATAGCAGCAGCCCCTATGCAAAAGATGCTACTGTGACAGTTGCACCTGATCCCACGAAGGAAGGCTACACCTTTGCTGGCTGGACCGCTACCACTGACAACACCAGCGTCGATGCGCCTGCGATCGACGAGACCTCTAAGACCTTCACCATGCCCGCCGCAAACGTGACCCTGACTGCAACGTGGACGGTGAACAAGTACAAGGTGACCTACACCGACGGCGTGGAGAACGAAGAAGTCTTTGCGAACGTTGTCTACCCGGAGGTTACGTTCAACACTACTATTCCTGCATTTAACGAGCAGAACAAGGACGCAACTCCGACCCGCGATGGCTACACATTCACCGGTTGGACTTCCAGTGTGAGTGGTATTACCACGAACAGCAATATGCCCGCGGAGAATGTAACTTTCACTGCAAAGTGGACGCCGAACACCAATACCGGGTATACGGTCGAGTATTACTATCAGAATGATAATGGCACCTATCCTGACACGGCTAATGTGACTGATGACACCCGTACCGGTACGACCGGCACGACTGCTTCCGTGACAGATGCCGATAAGGCAGACAAGGAAAACGGCAAGTATACCTACGATAGTAGTAATGCGACTAATGTGGAAAGCGGCACGATTGCGGCTGACGGTTCCCTCACGCTCAAGCTTTACTTCAAGCTGAACAAGTTCGATTACGAGATCGAATATTATTACGATGGTGAGAGCAAGCCGTTCGATGAGACGACCAATAATGTACCTTATGGCACGGAAGTATCGGCGGTTGCTGACTCTGCCAAGCTCGCAGCTCACTATAGCCGCAAGAGCGTTAACCCCAAACTGCCCGTAACGATCGACAAGGCTGGTATCGTCATCAAGGTTTATTACGCCAAGAACCCCGCCGGTGACGGCACGTTCGACTTCGACAACATCGACGGCAAGAAGACTCCCGCCATCACCAAGACGGTGAAGGGCAATGTCGGCAAGAACTTCGCGGAGACCTTTATAGTGCGCGTCAAGCCGGAGAGCAAAAATGCAGAGACCACCATGACTGGCACTTCTTACACCGGCGAGGCCGAGGTCACTTACGCCGATCTGACGAGTGCGTTCAAGTTTGCCGCAGCCGACAAGCTCACCTTCAGCGCCGCAGGCACCTACACCTACACGGTGCGGGAGGTCAAGGGCGAGACCGGCCGCATGAGCTACGACACGACCGAGTATACCCTGACGATCGAGGTCAAGCTGGATACGGAAGCCAATGAATACAAGGTCACGTCCTGGAAGTTTGACGCGAACAAAGAGGCAGGGACCCCGCTGAACATCGTCAACACCTACCGCGCCTATCAGCCCTCCACCCCGAGCGTGACGAAGCCCGCGCTGAACACCGACGATCACTATGCCTACGTCATGGGCTATCCCGACGGCACGGTGCAGCCGGGCGGCTACATCACCCGCGCCGAGGCCAGCACGATCTTCTTCCGCCTGCTGACGGACGCGACCCGTGAGGAATACTGGGCGGTGAGCAACGAGTACACCGACGTCAAGGACGGCGACTGGTACAACAACGCCATCTCCACCCTGAGCAATGCCGGTATCGTCAGCGGCTATCCCGACGGCACGTTCCGTCCGAACGCCCCCATCACCCGCGCCGAGATGTCCAAGATCATCGCCCTGTTCGCCAAGCTGGACAAGACGAATGACCGCTTCACCGACATCGCCGGTCACTGGGCCGAGGCCTACATCAGGCTCGCGGCGGGCAACGGCTGGATCGAGGGCTATCCCGACGGCAGCTTCCGTCCCAACCAGAGCATTACCCGCGCCGAGACCGTGACGATGATCAACCGCGTGCTCGAGCGCGTGCCCTCTGACGAGGACCACCTGCTGTCCGAGCGCGTGATGCTGACCTTCCCCGACTGCAAGAGCGGCGACTGGTTCTACATCGCCATTCAGGAGGCGACGAACAGCCACACCTACGAGCGCGCCGTGACCGAGAAGAACGGCGACGAGCAGTGGACCGCCCTGCGCGACAACCGCGACTGGACGAAGCTCGAATACTAAGCGGCGTTTCCGATCCGCAAGGCAAAACAGCAAAAAAAGAAGACCCCCTCGGGGGCCTTCTTTTTTTGCTCACAGCAGCATCAGCACCACGCCGTAGACGACGCTCGCGAGCGTGCCGAAGACGATGACCGGCCCCGCCACGGCGAACATTTTGGCCGCCATACCGGTGATGAAGCCCTCGCTCTTGAAGTCGATGGCGGGGGAGACGACGGAGTTGGCGAAGCCCGTGATGGGCACGAGCGTGCCCGCGCCCGCAAAGCGCGCGATGGAGTTGTAAAGATTCAGCCCCGTCAGCAGCGCGGAGAGAAAAATGAGGCAGATCGAGGTCGCGGTGCCCGCGTCGGTCTTTTCAAGGCCGAGGGAAAGAAAGCCGTTCTGGATCAGCTGGCCGAGGGCGCAGATCGCGCCGCCGGCGAGAAAGGCAAGGGCAGTGTCCTTCCAGATGGGGGAGCGGGGCGCGATGCGCTTGACGTAGGCGTTGTATTCCTGCGGGGTCATGTCCATAAGATCACTCCTTTTGCGTATAGCTTGTGCCGCCGCAGGGAAACTTATCCGTCCGCGCGCGGCGGAATGTGCTACAATCAAAAACGAATTTTCAAAAAGGGGCTGATGCGATGCGCACGCTGGGGCTGTATGTGCATATCCCGTTCTGTAAAGCCAAGTGCATTTACTGCGATTTTTACTCCCTGCCGCGCTCGGAGGCACGGATGGACGACTATACCGCGGCGCTGTGTGCGCAGCTCGCGCGCAAGGCGCCGCTGGCGGCGGACTATATCGTCGACACGGTGTACTTCGGCGGCGGCACGCCGAGCTATCTCGGCGCGGCGCGGCTTGAACGCGTGCTGGAGACGGTCTTTGCGCACTATCGCGTGGACGGCGGCGCGGAGATCACGCTGGAGGCCAATCCCGACAGCGCGCGGGACGCCGGCGCGCTGCGGCGGCTGCGGCGCGCGGGCTTTGACCGCATCTCGCTGGGGATGCAGTCGGCGGACGACGCGGAGCTGCGGCGCATCGGGCGCGTACACACGCACCGCGAAACGGAGGAGGCCGTGGCTGCGGCGCGCGCGGCGGGCTTCGACAACCTGAGCCTCGACCTCATTTACGGCCTGCCGGAGCAGACGATGGCGCGCTGGCAGGGAAATCTGGAGGCGGCCATCGCGCTGCGGCCGGAGCATCTGTCGTGCTACGGGCTGAAGGTGGAGGAGGGCACGCCGCTTTACGCGCGGCGCGCGGGCGCGCGGCTCCCCGACGATGACGCGCAGGCGGCGCAGTACCTTTGCGCCGTGGAGACGCTGGAGGCGGCGGGATACGGGCAGTATGAGATCTCGAATTTCGCGCGCGCAGGGCGGGAATCACGCCACAACGCGCGCTACTGGGCGATGGAGGAGTATCTGGGCTTCGGCCCCGGGGCGCACTCGGATTTCGGCGGGCGGCGGTTCGCGCTCGCGCGCGAGCTGGGGGCGTATCTTGCGGGGGAGGAGAGGCTCTCCGAGGATACCGCGCCCGGCGCGGACGAGCGGCGGGAGGAGCGCGTGATGCTCTCTCTGCGCACGGCGCAGGGGCTGGACCTCGCCGCGCTCGGCCTTCCGTATGACGCGGCGGAGCGGACGCTCGCTGAGTGCGCGCGCCATGGCCTGGCACGCCGGCATCCGGACGGGCGCTGGAGACTCACGCCGCAGGGCTTTCTGGTGTCGAACGCGGTGATCGTGCGCGTGCTGGATGCGCTGGGGCTGTAGCATTTGGCGAGACTGGAAAAAAGATGAAGAAAATCGGAAACTTTTTCCGATTTTCTTCGTCTTTACTTATAGGTCAGGTTCTGCTATACTGTGTTATGTTTACTGACCAACGGCATTTTGATCAAGGAGGCAAATCGTGAAACCCATCATTCGCAAGCTGATATCCCTGACGCTCGCCGTCGCGCTGACGGCGGCTCCGCTGACGGCCTACGCATCCGACGCGCTCGGCGATGACCTGACGGCTTCGACCGTTACGGTCAACGAGCGCACCGAGCTGAACGCCGGTACGTTCTGGAGCAACACCTATTCCGATCTCCGCCAGGAGAACTACGTTGTTTACTCGCCCAACGCGCGGGTGAGGCCTGTGGTGACCTGCGGCGACTATACCACACAGCTGACCACGGTGTCGACGGCCGCACGGGAACTGGAGGCTGACGGCTACCGTGTGGTCGCAGGTGTGAACGGCGACTATTACGACACCGCGACGGGCATTGCGCTCGGCACCACGATGACGAACGGTGTGCTGCGCAATGCCTCGGGCGATTACTACGCCGTCGGCTTTTACGAAGACGGCAGCGCCGTAATGGGAAAGCCGGAGCTGAGCATCACGGCGCAGAGCGACTTCGGACAGGGCTTTAAGATCTCGGCGCTCAATCAGGTGCGCCAGAGCAGTTATGGCTTCTATCTTTACGATGCTTCATTCAACTCCCGCGGGACCATCGGCACGAGCGAGCCGGGCGTGGATGTGGTCTGCTCGGTGCTCGGCGGTACGCTTACGATCGGCGGCAGCCTGCTGCTGACGGTGGAGCAGGTGGTCGACGGCGGCACGGATACCTATGTCGGCGCGGGACGCTATGTGCTCTCCGCCAACGCCAAGGCATCGGGCTATGCCGACCAGCTGCGCACGCTTACGCCCGGGCAGCAGCTGACGGTGAGCGTCAGCGCGCAGAGTCCCGAATGGAACGGCGTGAGCAATATGGTTGGTGCGTTCTACCAGCTGGTTGAAAACGGGCAGGTTTGCAGCGGCCTTGCCGCAGGCGCAGCCCCGCGCACGGCCATCGGTCTCAGGCGCGACGGCTCCCTCGTGATCTATACGATCGACGGCCGCCAGAACGGTTATTCCATCGGTGCGACGCTGACGCAGGTGGCCGAGCGCATGATCGAGCTCGGCTGCGAAACGGCGCTGAGCCTGGACGGCGGCGGTTCGACCGCGATGGTGGCGACCGACCCCGCCGATACCACGGCGACGCTTGTCAGCAAGCCTTCGGGCGGCAGGGAGCGCGCTGTGACCAATCACGTCTTTCTGGTGGCGGACGGCCGCCCGACGAATTCCGTCGGCCACGTCTATCTGACGAGCGAGAGCGCCCGCGTGCTGCCAAACGCCGAGGTGAAGCTGACGGCGGTGGCGCTGGATACGAACTACATCCCTATGCCTTCGCGGAGCGTGTCGCTGTATGCGGACCGCGGCGAGATCAGCGATAATATCCTGATCGCGCCCGCGTCCGGTATTGTTACCGTGCGCGCGAGCGCAGGCGGCGCGAGCAGCGAGACTGAGATCGAGGTCGTCACCGCGCCTGACAGCATCAGCGTCAGGCAGAATGACAAGCCTGTTACCGCCATCTCGCTGATGTGCGGCGAGTCGGCAGAGCTCTCGGCTTCGGCGATGTACCGTCATCTTCCCGTGCTGGGGGACAACAAGGGCTTTGCGTGGAGCGTGCAGGGCGGCGTCGGCACGATAGAGAACGGTGTATTCACCGCTGCGGGCCGCGTGGGCAGCGGCAGCGTGAGCGTGAGCCTGGGACGCATTTCGGTGACGATCCCTGTAACGGTGACGGCCCGCGCGCTGCGCACGCTGGAGGATTACGAGGGCAGCTTTGCCTCGACCACCGGTACGCGCGCGATGCTCTCACGCAACACCGATATGACGCGCGTGCACAACGGTTACGCCTCTGCACGGCTGGATTACGCCACCGGCCAGGGCGACGCGTTCATTGGCATGAATTATGATGTGCCCGCGAACTACGACCAGCTCAACCTCTGGGTCTGCGGCGATCAGAGCGGCGCACAGCTTTGGCTCGTGACCGACCTTGGCTACGTTGATCTCGGCGCGCTGGATTTCTCGGGCTGGAAGCTCGTGACCGCGCAGCTGGGCGGCGCGTCCCGTATCACGGGGATAGCGGTTGGTGCCGAGCGTGAGCAGATCGGTGCGATCTATCTGGACCAGCTCGTGCTGTCCTATGGCGGCATTGCCGATACCACACCGCCGGCGATCTCACTGAGGTATGACGCGGCGGCGAACACCGTGACCGGCACTGTGAGCGACGATACCGACGGCACGGCTGTGCCTGCGCTGCGCGTGAGCTATGACGGCAAAGCGCTAACGAGCTACGACTATGACAGTGCAGGCGGCGCGCTGAACGTCCGCCTGCCCGCCGCCGACGGCGCGCAGCACCGCCTGACCGTGACCGCGGGCGATGGCAGCGGAAATCTGACCCGCGCAAGCGTGGACACCACCGCGACCGACACCACGCCGGCCTTTACCGATATGCAGGGCCACTGGGCGAATGGGGCGGTCTCGTATTTGAGCCGCAGCGGTATCACTAACGGTTCCGGCAGCGGCAAGTTTGCCCCCGAGACGAATATTACCCGTCAGGAGTTTGCCGTGCTGCTCGAGCGATATCTTGCGCCGGGTATGGATTATTCGAATGTGACGCTGCCCTTTGCCGATACCGATAAGATCGGCTCCTGGGCGCTGAACGGCGCAAAGGCAATGTACGCCCTCGGCGTCATTCAGGGCAGTGCGGACAGATCCGGCAAGCTTTACTTCAATCCCACGGCGAATGTCAGCCGTCAGGAGGTCGTGACGATGCTCGGACGCGTGCTGGAAAAGGGCTACGCCTCGCCCACGCTGACATTTACAGATAAAGCCAGCATCCAGAGCTGGTCGGCGGAGTATGTCAGCACGCTGAGCGCGATGGGGATTCTTACGGGCTTCGATGACGGAAGTTTCCGCCCCGATGCGCCGATGACGCGCGCGCAGATCGCAGCGGTACTGTATAAGATGCTGTAACAAATTCAAAAGTTGGAGGGAAAGGCGTCGCCTTTCCCTCCAACTTTATTTGGGAGGGCAGTATGAGCGGTGTAATTTCCGGCGCGCGTGCTGTTGGAAATTACGAGCGAGTCGGTCTGCCGCCTGCGGGCGGCAGACCGGAGGCAGGAAAAGCGCAAGAATTTACAGAAAAGACTACCCTTTTGCACTGCGCTGTGCTATGATAACTTAGAATGACTATCGGACGAGAGGAGGCGGACGCATGAAGAAGCTTTGCATGGCGCTGCTGCTCAGCGCGCTGACACTGGTGCTCACGGGCTGTATGTTCACCACGCCGGAAACGTCGCTCTACCGTCTGCCAAAGCTCTCAGGCGAGTATGAGTCGCTGGAATCGCAGATCGATGCGCTGCTTTCCGCCGGCGCGGAGTATGCCGCGCCCACGTCGGGCAGCAATCTGCAAAGCGTGCAGATGGTCGATCTGGACGGCGACGGCAGCGAGGAGGCGGTCGCCTTCTTCCGCAAGGCGAGCGACGAAAAGCCGATGAAGATCTACATCTTCAAGGCGGATGGCGACAGCTACGAGCAGTACGCCATGATCGAGGGGACCTCCGCCTCGATCTATAGCATCAACTACACCGATCTGGACGGCGACGGACGGCGCGAGCTGCTGGTGGGCTACAAGAGCAGCTCGGACGTACAGAGCTTTGCGGTGTATCCGCTTACGCGCGGGCGGCCTGAGGCGCTGCTGATCACCGGCTATTCCCGCTATGCAAATCTGGATATGAATGACGACGGGCGGCAGGAGCTGCTGATCATTTACAGCAACGAGGAGAGCGCCGCCTGCCTGGACTATTACGACTGGGACGGCGAGCAGCTGCGTGTGCAGGCGACACTGCGGCTGTCGGTGGCCGTGGCGGAGCTGAGCCGGCTGAGCGCGGGAACACTTTCCGGCGGCGAGAGTGCACTGTTTGTCACCGGTGTGACGGCGGACAGCATGACCGTGACGGATGTGCTGGCACTGCGCGGCGGGCGCATCCAGAATGTGGCCCTGGGACTGGATGGCAACCAGATCCCTGCGGCGTCGGTGTTTCTGGGGCTCTATCCGCGTGATGAGAACGGCGACGACGTGACCGAGGCCCCCGAGGCGCGTGCCCTGCAGCGCTTTGACCGCGAGAGCGAGCCGCTCTATTACGTCGCCTGGCGGCAGTACAGCGTGGATGGCACGGTGCAGGAGGTGCGCAGCTGCTTCCACAATGTGCCTGACGGCTGGAGCCTGACGCTGCCGGACGAGTGGGATAAGAGCCTTCTGACTGCGGTGCGCACGACGAACGGCGACGAGGCGAGCGTGATCTTTTACCGTATGGGAGAGAACGGTGCACGCGAAAGGCTGCTGACCATTTATCGCCTGACGGGCGAGGCGCGCGAGGAACTGGGCAGCGTGGGCGACCGCTTCACACTGACGCGGCAGGTGGAGGCCACCTACGCCGCCGAGCTTGGCGAGGCCTGGGGCGTGCAGCTTGATGAGCAGTCGCTGCGCGAGGCGTTTACGCTGATCGTGGCGGAATGGACCACGGGCGACAACTGAGAGGAGAAGGGAAGATGAAAAAGGTACTGGTGCTTGAGGATGAGGCCAGCATCCGCAGCTTTATCGTCATCAATCTGCAGCGCGCGGGCTATGAGGTCGTGGAGGCCGAACGCGGCGAGGAAGCGCTGAAAAAATTGCAGGACAATCCTGATACGCGCGTGTGCCTGCTGGACATCATGCTGCCGGATATCGACGGCTTTGAGGTCTGCCGCCGCATCCGCATGACCAATTCACAGATCGGCATCATTATGCTGACGGCAAGAGCGCAGGAAATGGACAAGGTGACCGGGCTGATGACAGGCGCGGACGACTATGTGACCAAGCCCTTTTCCCCTGCGGAGCTGACGGCACGCGTGGACGCGCTGCTGCGCCGCACGGGCGACGGCGCGCCGCCGCGCACGGGCGAGCTGTATCAGCCGCCGTTTCTGCTGAACCTGACCAACCGGACGCTGGAAAAGAACGGCGAGCGGCTCAAGCTGACGCAGCTGGAATATTCCATCGTCAAGCTCTTTATGGAAAACCGCGGCAAAGCCCTCGCGCGCGAGGAGATCCTGGATGCCGTATGGGGTAAGGGTTACTTCGGCGAGCTGAAGATCGTGGACGTGAACGTCCGCCGCCTGCGGCTGAAGATCGAGGATGACGCGCAGGAGCCCAAGTACATCTCGACCGTGTGGGGCTTCGGCTACAAGTGGACGGTCTGAGCGAAGAACGCTGACCGGAGGCGCGAAGGGAGGACGTCTGCGTGCCGGAAACGAAAAAGGGTCTTACCGCGGGCCTGCATATCCGCGGCCTGCGCCAGCGCTGGATGTTCTCGGCGGCGCTGCCGATCCTGCTGCTGCTCGTGCTGGCGGTGACGCTGTTCACTGTGGGCATACAGGAGTATTATTACAACGCGATGCGTACGGGTCTTGAGAGCCGCGCCCGCATCGCGGCCGAGAGCTTTTCGGGCTACGGCGTGAAGAGCTACAGCGAGTACTATCGTCTGGCCTCCTATTCCGCCGAGACCTTTGAGGAAAAGGACACGATCGAGCTGCAGTTTATCAATACCAACGGCCGCGTGCAGGTCTCGTCCTACGGCCTGACGGCGGGAACCTCCCCCGGCACGAGCGACATTGCTGCCGCCGTGTCCGGCGAGACGAAGTTCTTTCAGGGCCGCGATCCGCAGACGGGGGAGGATATCCTTTCGATCTCCTACCCTCTGTACTTCAACTCGCGCGTGATCGGCGTGCTGCGGTATGTGACCTCGCTGCGCGAGGCGCAGCACCGCGTGCTGATCGACTCGCTGATCGCCTCGGCTATCGCTCTGGCCTGCGTGGCGCTGATCGCCGCGTCGAACGCCATCTTTATCAATAACGTCGTTGAGCCGGTGGCCGTCGTCAGCGACGCGGCGCGCCGCATCTCCGGCGGCAGCTATGGCATCCTGATCGAGAACCGCTACCGCGACGAGTTGGGCGAGCTGGTGGACAATATCAACGATATGTCGCTCAAGATCAGTCAGGCTGAAAAGGTCCAACAGGAATTCATTTCGTCCGTCTCGCACGAGCTGCGGACGCCGCTGACGGCCATCAGCGGCTGGGCCGAGACACTGAGCCTCGATCCGGGCGCGAATCCGGACCAGACCAAGCGCGGCCTCGGCATTATTCTGAAGGAATCGCGCCGCCTGACGACGATGGTGGAGGAACTGCTGGAATTTACCAAAATGCAGGACGGACGCTTCACGCTGCGCGTGGAGAGCGTGGATCTTGCCGGCGAGCTGGAGGATGCGGTCTACACCTACTTCGAGCTCTTCCGGCAGGAGGGCATCGAGGTCAGCTACAAGGGGCCCGACGAGGATGTGCCCCCCGTTGTGGCAGACAGCGAGCGGATGAAACAGGTCTTTTGCAACGTGCTGGGCAATGCCGCAAAACACGGCGGCAGCGGCAAGCGCATCGACGTGAGCGCCGCACGCGAGGGCGGAAGCTTTGTCATCCGCGTGCGGGACTATGGCCCTGGTATCCCCGAGGCAGAGCTGCCGTTCGTCAAGCAGAAGTTTTACAAGGGCTCATCCAAGGCGCGCGGCAGCGGCATCGGCCTTGCCGTGTGCGATGAGATCGTGCGCCTGCACGGCGGCACATTTGAGATCGCCAATGCGGACGGCGGCGGCGCAGTGGTAACGATCGCCATTCCGTTGAAGTTGAATTAAAAATAGAACAACTGTTGCATTTTTGCAAAAGCTGTGGTATCATATCGCATAGAAAAAGGAGAATCCCATGGCAAATGAAACTACCCCTAAGCCGAAATTCCGCACCAGCATCGGCGGACAGGCACTGATCGAAGGAATCCTGATGCGCGGGCCGGGCAAGCAGGCCATCGTCGTCCGCTCACCGGAGGGCCTTGTGGAGAAGGTGGAGGAGCTGACGCTCGTGCGCGACAAGTATCCCATCCTCGGCCTGCCGGTCATCCGCGGCGCGGTGACCTTTGTTGATTCGATGGTCAAGGGCGTGAAGGCGCTGATGTTCTCGGCGGACTATTTTCCTGACGAAGAGCTTACCGAGCCGAGCAGGTTCGACAAGTGGCTGGAAAAGAAGCTGGGCAACGAGAAGATGCAGAAGTTCATCACGGCGCTGGCGGTCGTGCTGTCGCTGGGGCTGACGATCCTGCTCTTTTTCCTGCTGCCGACATTTCTCGCGGGCTTTATCGACCCGTTCATCAAGAGCGCGGCAGTGCACAACCTGGTGGAATCCGTCATCAAGCTGCTGATCTTTTTCGGGTATTTGCTGCTGTGCTCGAAGCAGAAGGATATTTACCGCGTGTTCCAGTACCACGGCGCGGAGCATAAGACCATCTTCTGCTACGAGGCGGGGCTGCCGCTGACGGTGGAGAATTGCCGCATCCAGCCGCGCCATCATCCGCGCTGCGGTACGAGCTTTTTGTTCGTGGTGGTGGTTGTGTCAATCTTGGTGTCGAGTCTCGTGTTCAGCTTTGTCGACTGGCGCAATATGTGGGTGCGCATGGGACTGCATCTGCTGTTGCTCGTGCCCATCATCGGTGTGACGTACGAGTTCAACCGCTATGTCGGCGGACATGACAATCCGGTGACGAATTTCCTCGCCAAGCCAGGCCTGTGGCTCCAGAATTTTACCACCAACGAGCCGGACGACAGTATGCTTGAGGTCGCTATTCGCGCGCTCGAGCTGGTGATCCCCGAGGAAAAGGGCAAGGATACATGGTGAGCTATGGCGATCACATACAATAATCTTTATCTGGATCTGCGCACGGAGCTCCGGCGTGCGGGCGATGAGGAGGCCACGCAGTCTGCGCGTGAGCTGGTGTGCTCCGCTGCGGGCAAGACGCGCGAGGAACTTGTGCGCGACGGCTCGCTCTATGCCTCGCCTGAGGTGGAGCGGACGGCGCGCAGACTGGTGCAGCGCCACCTTGCGGGCGAGCCGGTGGCGTATCTGATCGGCGAGTGGGAGTTTTACGGTCTGCCGCTGGATATTTCCCCCGCGGTGCTGATCCCGCGGCCGGATACCGAGGTGCTGGTGACAAAGCTGATCGACGCGGCGCGCCCGCTGGAGAGCTGTCGGATCCTCGATCTCTGCGCGGGCAGCGGATGCATCGGGCTTGCCGCGGCGGCAAATCTGCCGCACGCGCGCGTGCTGCTTGGCGAGCTGGACGACGAGGCGCTGAAGATCTGCCGCCAGAACATCCGCCGCAGCGCGCTGACCGGGCGGGTAACGAGCCTGAAGCTCGACGCGCGTGAGAAGCCCTCGCGCTCGCTCGGCGAATTTCAGTTTCTCGTCAGTAACCCGCCCTATATCCCGAGCGCCGATGTGGATACGCTCGATCCCTCCGTGCGCGAGCATGAGCCGCGCCTTGCGCTCGACGGCGGGATGGACGGGCTGGACTTTTACCGCGTGATCTGCGAGAGATGGCGCGACGCGCTCGCGCCCGGCGGTATGCTCTTTTTCGAGGTCGGCATCGGTCAGGCAGATCAGGTGCTGCGTATCATGCGCGCGCAGGGCTTTGGCGATATCCAGATCGTCAAGGATCTGAACGATATTCCGCGCGTGGTCTTTGGAACCTTGTGCGATCATATCTGAAAAGCAAAAACACTTTACATATAAGGCAATGGGAGGAAAGCGAAAATGGCAGAAAAGTCTCAGACCAAGGCGGCCGCGGCGATGGCCGACGATAAGAAGCGGGCGATCGAGACCGCGATGCAGCAGATCGAGCGCACCTACGGCAAGGGCGCGATCATGCGCTTCGGCGACAATACGGCGAGCAATGTGGAGTCCATTTCTACAGGCTCGCTGGCGCTGGATCTGGCGCTTGGCATCGGGGGCCTGCCCAAGGGCCGCATCGTGGAGATCTACGGTCCCGAATCCTCCGGTAAGACGACGCTGGCGCTGCATGTTCTGGCGCAGGCGCAGAAGGCGGGCGGTGAGGTTGCGTTCATCGATGCCGAGCACGCGCTCGATATCACCTATGCCCGCGCGCTGGGCGTCAAGGTCGAGGATATGCTTGTCTCTCAGCCAGACACGGGCGAGCAGGCGCTGGAGATCACTGAGGCGCTCGTGCGCTCCGGCGCGATCGACGTGATCGTGGTCGACTCCGTTGCAGCGCTTGTGCCGCGCGCGGAAATTGAAGGCGAGATGGGCGACAGCTTCGTCGGTCTGCACGCGCGCCTCATGTCCCAGGCGCTGCGGAAGCTCACCGGCGCGGTCGGCAAGACGAATACCATCGTCATCTTTATCAACCAGCTGCGCGAAAAGGTCGGCGTGATGTACGGCAATCCCGAAGTCACGACCGGCGGTCGTGCGCTCAAATTCTACGCGAGCGTGCGCATCGATGTGCGCCGCATCGAAACGCTGAAAAACGGCAGCGAGATGATCGGCAACCGCACGCGCGCCAAGGTCGTGAAAAATAAAATGGCGCCGCCGTTCCGCGAGGCGGAGTTCGATATTATGTATGGTGAGGGCATCTCGCTGCTCGGTGAACTGGTGGACCTGGGCGTGAAGCTCGGGCTTGTGCAGAAGAGCGGTTCATGGTACTCGATGGGTGAAACGCGTATCGGTCAGGGCCGCGACGCTGCCAAGCAGTACCTCAAGGCCAATCCCGAGATCGCCGACCAGCTGGAGGCGGAGATCCGCCGCAATTTTGACAAGCTGATGACAGGTCAGGCGCGTGTGGCAGCCAAGGCGGCGGGCCGCGCGGTGGATGTCAGCGCCGACGACTTCAAGGATGAAGATTGAAAAGCTTGAACGGTCGAAGCATAAGCAGGAGCGCGTTCTCGTGTATCTGGAGGGGGGAGACCTCCTCCGGATCACCGAGGGCGAGCTCCTGCGTTTCGGCCTTTATGTGGGGCTGGACATTGATGCGGAGACTGTGGTAGAATTGCAGCAGTCCGGCGCGCGAAGCGAAACGCGCGTGCGGGCGGCGAACATGATCTCCGCCCGTCCGCTCTCACGCAGAGAGCTTGCGAAAAAGCTCAGAGAGAAGGGGGCGGCCGAGGCTGACGCCGAGTCGGCGTGCGACTGGCTTGAGGAGATCGGCGCGCTCAACGACGGGGACTATGCCGGGATGCTCGTGCGTCACTACAGCAGCGTCGGTTATGGAGAGGCGAAGCTGCGCGAGGAGCTGCATCGCCGCGGCGTGCCGCGCGCATACTGGGACGAGGCGATGGCCTGCGCGCCGGAGCCGCGCGAGGTCATCGCGCGCGTGATTGCGCAGAAGACGAAAGGCCGCGCGCTCGATGAAAAAGGACGCAAGCGCCTTTCTGACATGCTGCTGCGCCGCGGCTTTGCCTGGCGCGATGTGCGCGCCGCACTTGCCGAATTAGGCGAGAATATGACAGAATCCGAATACGAACCGTAATTATTCGACAGAATTCTACATTGAGGAGAGGTTTTATGCCTTACAATGTTTCCTTTATCTCCCTTGGCTGCGCCAAGAATCAGGTCAACTGCGAGCAGATGATGGCCATCGTGCAGCATGCGGGGCACGCCATCCAGCTTTCGCCGGAGGGAGCAGATGTGGCAGTGGTCAACACCTGCGGCTTTCTGGCGTCGGCCTGCGAGGAGGCCATCGATAATATCCTGGAGATGGCGGAGCTGAAAAGAGAGGGAAAGCTCAAGAAGATCATCGTCACCGGCTGCATGGCGCAGCGCTACAAGGACGATGTGCTCCATGAGCTGCCCGAGGTCGACGCGGTGCTCGGCACCGGCAGCTATGGCGATATTGCCCTCGCCATCGACGAGGTGATGGCTCCGGGCGGCCTGCGCCCCTGCCACATGGGCAATATCCAGAACTGCGCGCAGGGCGGCGCGCGTATCCTCTCCACGCCCCCGTGGTATGCCTATCTGCGTATCGCCGAGGGCTGCGATAACTGCTGCGCCTACTGCGTCATTCCGCGCCTGCGCGGCCGGTACCGAAGCCGCCCGATGGAGGAGCTTTTAGATGAAGCGAGCGAGCTTGCGTCCGCGGGCGTGAAGGAACTCATCGTCATCGCGCAGGACATCACGCGCTACGGTACAGACTTAAACGGCGAGCACCAGCTGGCCGCGCTCCTGCGCGAGCTGTGTAAGCTGGATTTCCACTGGATCCGCTTGCACTATCTCTATCCCGATGAGATCACCGATGAGCTGATCGACACGATCGCGCAGGAAGAGAAGATCGTGCCATATCTCGACATCCCCATCCAGCACTGCAACGACGGCATCCTGAAGGCGATGAACCGCCGCGACACGCACGAGAGCATCTGCGCGATGTTCCATGCGCTGCGCGCACGCATCCCGAATCTCGTGCTGCGCACATCCATCATCGCGGGTCTGCCCGGCGAGGGAGAGAAGGAGTTTGAAGAGCTCTGTGACTTCCTGCGTGAGGAGAAGATCGAGCGCGCGGGCGTGTTCCCGTTCTCTCCCGAGGAGGGGACGAAGGCCGCGACGATGGAGCACGTCCCGATGGAGGAGGCCCAGCGCCGCGCGGAGCTTTTGGTCGACGTGCAGAGCGGGATCATCGATGCGTACAACGAATCCGTGCTCGGCGATGTGCGCGAGGTGCTGTGCGAGGGCTGGAGCGAGGAATCGCAGTCCTACATCGGCCGCAGCTACGCCGAATCCGTGGATATTGACGGAAAGATTTACTTTTCCGCAGATCGTGATATAATGGCAGGTGAGTTTGTGAAGGTGCGGCTCACCGGCACGATGGACGGAGAGTTGACCGGCGAGGAAGCCGAATAGAGATCATCGCCCTGCAAGGCAGGAGGAAAAGAGAGAAATGACAACCGCAAACAAGCTGACGCTGCTGCGCATTGCGCTGATCCCCGTATTTTTAGTGGTGCTGTATTGGGACTTCGCGGGTGCGAGGTGGTGGGCGCTCGGTATTTTTATCGTCGCGTGCCTGACGGATTTTGCCGACGGCTACATTGCCCGCCACTATAACCAGATCACGAATTTCGGCAAATTCATGGACCCGCTGGCGGACAAGATGCTCGTCATGGCGGCGATGTGTTACTTTGTCGAATGTGGGCAGATGCCCGGTTGGTGTCTCGCCATCGTGCTGCTGCGCGAATTTGCCGTGTCCGGTATGCGCCTGGTGGCTGTGGAGCAGGGGCGCGTCATCGCGGCCGCGTGGTCGGGCAAGGTGAAGACCGCCTCGACCATGGTGTGCCTGTGTTTGATGCTGGTGTTCAGCAGCGATATCCTGAACATCGCGTGTATCGCCGTGATCGTCGGCACAACGGTCTATTCCGGCGTTGAATATTTCGCAAAGAATCTCGACGTCTTCAAAGAGGCGGACTGACCCTATCATTTCATCTTCTCAAAGGAGATCTATCATGTATTTATACAATTCCGCGACCCACAAAAAGGAAGAATTCAAGACCCACACGCTGAACCATGTGGAGATGTACACCTGCGGGCCGACCGTGTATCATTTTGCCCACATCGGCAACCTGCGTTCCTACATTATGGAGGATGTGCTGGAAAAGTACCTGCGCTTTTCGGGCTATAGCGTGAACCGCGTTATGAACATCACCGACGTCGGCCACCTGACGAGCGATGCCGACGAGGGTGAGGACAAGATGGTCAAAGGCGCCAGGCGCGAGCACAAGACCGTCATGGAGATCGCGCAATTCTACACCGACGCGTTTTTCACCGACTGCAGGAAGCTCAACATCAAGCGCCCTGATGTCGTCCAGCCCGCGACGGGCCTGATCGACGATTATATCAGGATCATCACAAAGCTGCTCGACACCGGTTATGCTTACGTCGCCGGCGGCAACGTGTACTTCGACACGAGCAAGCTCGCGCGCTACTATATTTTCAACGACCACAACGAGGAAGACCTCGCCGTCGGCGTGCGCGAGGGCGTGGAGGAGGACGAGAACAAGAAGAACAAGAACGATTTCGTCCTCTGGTTCACCAAGTCCAAGTTCGAAGATCAGGCGCTCAAGTGGGATTCGCCCTGGGGCGTCGGCTATCCGGGCTGGCACATCGAGTGCTCCGGCATTTCGATGAAGTACAACGGCGAGTATCTCGATCTGCACTGCGGCGGCGTGGACAACGCCTTCCCGCACCACACGAACGAGATCGCGCAGAGCGAGAGCTACCTCGGCCATCCCTGGTGCCCGCATTGGTGCCATGTGGCGCACCTGAACACGAGCGACGGCAAAATGTCCAAATCCAAGGGCGAGTTTCTGACGGTCTCGCTGCTCGAGGAAAAGGGCTACGACCCGCTGGCGTACCGCTTCTTCTGCTTACAGAGCCACTACCGCAAGAGCCTTGTCTTCACTTGGGAGAACCTCGATAATGCGGTTGCCGCATACAACAAGCTCATTGCGAAGATCGCCAATCTCAAGGACGAGGGCGGCGTGGACGAGGCCGTTCGCGCCGAGTACCGCGCGAAGTTCATGAAGGAGATGGACAACGATCTCAACACCGCGATGGGTGTGACCGCGCTCTACGATGTGCTCAAGGCCAAGACCACGGGCGCGACGAAGCTCGCCGTCATCGGCGACTACGACACGGTGCTGAGCCTCGATCTGCTCAAGAAGGCGGAGGCCGAGCGCGAGAAGAAGGAAAAGGCCGCGTCTCAGCAGCAGAGCGCGGGCGGCTTCACGGTCGTCTCCGAGGACGGCACGGCGGATGAGGGTATCGAAAGCCTGATCCGTCAGCGCGCGGAGGCCAAGAAGGCGAAGAACTTTGCCGAGGCCGACCGCATCCGCGATGAGCTCAAGGCGCAGGGCGTCGAAGTGACCGACATGCCCGGCGGCGCGAAGTGGAGGCGCGTGTAAAAGAGCGGACGCACGGTCGATAATGTAAAAAAGCGCCTGAGGGAGTGTCCCTCGGGCGCTTTTGGCATAGTGGCGGTAGGAAATAAAAAAGAGTGAGACAAAGGTGGAAAGAAGATCTGATTTCGGCCGCCGGTCATATTGACCGGCGGCCTCTTCTCAATCTTTCCGGTTTGGACCACCCGGACGGACGATAAGCCCGGGCAGCAGATAAAGCCACGCTTGCGCGGCTTTACCACACGTTACGGTCATTATTCCTTCAGCAGCTTCATCCGCGCCTGCCAGTCGGGCAGATAGCGCCCGACAAGCGCATAGAAGGCGGGGGAATGGTCGTGATGACGGATGTGTGCGAGCTCGTGGACAACGACATAGTCGATGGCCTCACCCGGATACTGCATCAGCCGCCAGGAAAAACACAGGCCGTTTTTCCCGCTGCACGAGCCGAAGCGCGTGCGCGCGGAAGTGATCTTTACGCCGGAGGGCACAAGTCCCATGATGGTGCTCCAGTGCGCGACGCGCGCGGGAAGATATTCCTTTGCCCGCGCGATGAGCGCTTTGCGTTCCTCTTCCGTCGGTTCGGGATGAGCCAGATGGCGGGCCTGCTGCTTTTCGCGGGCTCGCCGGAGCCAGTTCTCGTGCGTTAAAACAAAGCGGTCGATGACCTCCTTCTTCACGCCGTAGGGTGCGCGGACGACAGCACCGCCGTTGCGGTCCAGCTGCAAGGACATCGTGCGCCGCTTCGCGCGGATCAGGGTATAGGGGACGGGGGAAGGAGCGTTCATCATATCACCTCCCGCTCAGTATAGCACGGGGCGATCAAAAAAGGAAGCGGCTTGAGCCGCTTCCTTTTGCTGCTTTTGGGGCCTGCTTCTTAGTAGCTGCCGAGGTCGGCGGACTTGTCGCCCGTGACGCTGACGCCGAACTCGTAGTCGTTGCCGGGGAGGATGGCGTTCAGGATGACGCCGCACAGGGCCGCGATGGCGAGACCGGAGAGGGTGACCACCGCGCCGCCGACGGTGAAGGTGATGCCGCCGACCGAGCTGAAGCCGAGGCCGCTGACGAACATGACCGCCGCGATGATCAGGTTGCGGGACTTGGTGAGGTCGACCTGGTTTTCCACGATGTTGCGCACACCGACCGCAGAGATCATACCGTAGAGGATGAAGCTGACGCCGCCGACGATGGCCGCGGGGATGGAGTTGACGAGCGCGTCGAACTTGGGGGAGAAGCTCAGGATGATGGCATAGATGGCCGCGAGGCGCACGACGCGGGGGTCGTAGACCTTGGAGAGGGCGAGCACGCCGGTATTTTCACCGTAGGTGGTGTTGGCGGGGCCGCCGAACATGCCGGCGAGTGCGGTGGCGAGACCGTCGCCGACCAGGGTGCGGTGCAGGCCCGGGTCTTCGATGAAGTTCTTGCCGGTGGTGGAGGAGATAGCGGAGATATCACCGATGTGTTCCATCATGGCGGCGATGGCGATGGGCGCCATGACCAGGATGGCGGAGACGTCGAACTTGGCGATGACAAACTGCTGGAGACCGATGAGGTTTGCCTTGCTGACGGAGGCGAAGTTGACGAGCGGCTGCATTACGCCGTTTGCATCGGGGAGCTGCGCGCCGCAGGCGGTGGCAATCAGGGCGATGATGTAGCTGCCGACGACACCGAGCAGGATGGGGATGATCTTGACCATGCCCTTGCCCCAGATGTTGGCGACCACGATGATCGCCATGGCGACAAGCGCGAGCCACCAGCAGGTTGCGGCATTGTTGATCGCGGAGCCGGAGAGGTTCAGGCCGATCATGATGATCATGGGGCCGGTGACGATGGGGGGGAAGTAGCGCATGACCTTTTTGGCGCCGAGGAGCTTGAACAGGAGCGCGAGCACCAGATAGAGAAGACCCGCGATCACGATGCCGCCGAGCGCATAGGCGAGCTTTTCATCGCCGCTCATGGAGGCGTACTTGCCGGAGTCCAGCTTGGCGACGGTCTCGAAGCCACCGAGGTAGGCGAACGAGGAGCCGAGGAACGCGGGGACTTTAAACTTGGTGCAGACATGGAACAGCAGCGTGCCGAGACCTGCGAACAGCAGCGTGGTCTGAATGGACAGCGGCAGGCCGTAGCCCTGCACGAGGATGGGGACGAGCACCGTTGCGCCGAACATGGCGAACATGTGCTGCAATCCGAGCACCAGCATTCTGGGGGTGCCCAGCTGGCGGGCGTCGTAGATGGCTTCGTGTCCGAGTTCTTTCTTCATGTGATTTTCCCTCTTTGCTTTCTTCTTATTTTTATTCTCATTTGAATAAACGTGTTTGGGCCCCGTGCGGGCAAAAAATAAGACCGGTAAGAAAACTTACCGGTCAAAAGAAACAATATCAATAAAAACGGAAACAGCAATACCGAGAGAGGAATTTTTCTTTTTCGGCGCGGTGCAGAGCATCATGGGTCGTTCCTCCTGTTCGTTTGTTGTCGTCTGACCAAGAATACCCGAAAGCGGACGAAAATGCAAGCTGGGATTTTGACTAATTTATATGAAGGATATCTGCCATTTTTGTGCAAAAATACGGGCGGTAAAACGAAATTTTTCCTGCAAAGGACTTGCCAAGATTGTTTCGATGATGTAAAATACCCATACCTCCTATTGAGAACGTCTATAAGTGGAGGACTCTTAGATAGAAAGTGTGTGTAGTATGGAAAAGAAAAAAATGAGCCTGCCGGTGCAGATCGTTCTTGCACTGATCCTGGGCATCGTGGTCGGTCTTATCTTCTATTTTATCGGTAAGCCCGAGATCACGACGAACTACTTCAAACCCTTTGGCACCATCTTCGTCAATCTCCTCAAGTTCATCGTCGTACCCGTCGTGCTGCTATCGATGATCGACGGTATCATTTCGATGGGCGACATGAAGAAGGTCGGCTCCGTTGGCTGGAAGACGGTCGCCTACTTCCTCATTACCACAGCTGCGGCCTGCGTGATCGGCCTGGTGTTCGCCAACCTTTTCAACGGCGCGGGGCTGTTCCCCACGCTCGCGCTGGAGGACGGCGCGGTCTGGGATAAGGCCACCAGCGCCAACTTCATGGATACCCTGGTCGCTAT